>JAEUNM010000069.1 GCA_016791105.1 Rhodocyclaceae bacterium
ATTTCTGGTGCCACGCATTGCGCCGGTCGGCGCGGAACAACTTTCCGCAAAACAGACACTTCCGTTCCTCTGGGTGCGCCATGACTCACCCTCCTCGCGGTGATCATGGGCGCTACCACGCGCCCCCGCACGAACCACAAGCCGCCGGCCAGGAACAAACGGCGAAGAACGAAGAAAACCGAAGAACGACAAAGAAGGACCAGAACGGCCTTTTAGAAAAAATCCACCGAAGAAAATCGACGAAGAAAACCCGCCACTTTCAACCCGCCCAATTCAGCCGGGTTTCAGGTTGCCGCTGACATTGACCGGACAGTTTTCAGAATTTCCAAACCGTGGTGCGCCAGCCGGTCTGGGCGAAGCAGCACGAGCTTGCGTTCTGGCCGGCAACCCGGCCTCGCAAATGCAAACTGAACCAAGCGCCGCCTTGCCCGTTCCAGAGGCCGTCGGCGCACGCGCCTGCCGCGAGCATGCGACCGGACGGTACACGCAGTTGCCCGGCGGGCTAGCGCAGAACTCCTTGTGTGCCAGGCCGGCGAGCAGATCCAATCCCATGCGGGCGCGCGCGGACGAAATCTGGCAACGGCTCCTGTCGCGGCGCGCCATAAGCGCCTGCTGCCCCTGACTGAAGGGCATGCACATGTGTCGGCTTACTGCATCAATGCCGGCGATGCGGGCGGGTTCGCGCAAGCGCGCGAATTCGAGTTGTAGCAATGGGCGCTCGTGCGCCCGTTGCGCCTGGAATTTGCCCAGGCGGGTCGGGCCATGCGAACCGCGGCTGGCGGCACATCAGTGCCGCTGCGCGACGCCCGGGTCCACGATGTCCAATAGTTCGCCCAGACCGCGGCGCAGGCCGGCCAAACTGGCCGGCGGCATTTGCTGCAAGGCCGCGCGCAGCCGCGCCAGCAGCGGCGACGCCGACTGCACGCAGGATTCGCCCCGGCTGGTGAGGTGCACGCGTACCACCCGGCAGTCCTCCTTTTGCCGCGCGCGCAGCACCAGCCCATTGCTTTCCAGCTTGTCCAGCAGATTGCTGGCGCTGGAGTGGTGGACCAGCATGGCGTGCGCCAGAGCGCTCACCGTAAGCCCCGGTTCGGCAGAAATGAGCCATAACGCCCACAACTGCGACCCGCTCAAACCTTGCACGCGGTCCACGTTCTGCATGCTGGCCTGCAAGGTGCGCACCAGCAGCAATAAGCGGGCGAACGCCTGTCCGGCATCGGAACCATCGTTCGGAACCGGGCTACCGGCATCGGCGTCATCGGATACCGGCACGCTCATTCGTTCACACCGCTTGTCTTTGTCCAATACTATTTTTGACAAACGTATTTGTCAATGAAAAATCGGCCGGGCTGCGTGGTGGGCACGCCGGGAGGATGGTTTGAAAGTTGCTCGCCGGGACGGGCATCTACGGGCATCTACGGGCATCGTCGGCCATCGACGGGCAGGAACGGGCCAAGCGGCCCAGCGGGACGGGGTATTTACCCCGTCCCGAACGTTTCGCAACGTGACGGACCAGGGAGCGCGCTCTGGATGGAACCCCCCCAAACGATGCGGACGGGGCAACATGCCCCGTCCGGCGATGGTTTTACCTTAGCTCTTCTGGCTCTTCGCCCCCGACAGCCCCCCCGAACAAACCTACGTCAATGAAGCGCGGCGGCCATCAAGACCGGTAAAATCTGCGGCTGGGCGCCGCACAGCGCCTTGCCGGCAGATCGCGTCGGTCCGGCTGCCGGCTTGCACGGCGTTGGATACGGCAGGCTGCGCGCCCGGTTGGCGCCATATAGCCGCACGGATTGGCACGCCTTCCGGACAGCCGCATCCGGATTCACTTTTACCCACTCGAAGCCCGCCCCATGGATACCAGCCCCCCCGCCACCGCGTCTGCTCAGACGCTGGATGGACTGAGCGCCATCGAACGCCAGGTGCTGGATGCCCAAACCATCATCTGGGGCTACGAATCCTTCAGCAACCTGCTCGAGGTGCTGCGCTGGCTATTTGCGTGGGACCCGGACGGGCGGGCGTTCACGCACGAAAAGCTCAAGCTGGCGCACAAAGCTCTGCGCCAGCAGGACCTGCTGGAGGAAGAAACGGCGCGCCCGGGGCGCTGGCGCGTACGCGAGCCGCTACGCAGCAGCGTCTATCTGGCGCTGCTGGAGCGGCTCCCGGGTAGCCAGCTGCGCCACGCCGTGTTTAGCGCCGCGCGCTATTCACCTAAAGGACCACATTATGGTTGGTCGGTTTCCGGCGTAGACGCGTCCGCCGCCGTATTGCGGGTGGCGCTGCTTACCGACACCCCGGCGGCCGAACTCGTTACGCTCGAAAGCCAATTCAGGCTCGCTTACGATCAGGCCGCCATCACCTCCCGCGCTTTCGGCGGCCGCGTGGACGATGCCATCTTCCGCCGCATGCCGGGCAGGTGGCGTGATTGGCTGGTTGGGAACGGCCTGGGCCGCTTTGCTCATAGTTTCGATGCGACGCAGCTGCCGGTGTTTGAGTGGGTGCTCGCTTCGCTGCAACGGCCGGGCTGCAACTTGCCGCCGCATTTGCGTTACCAGACGGTAGAAATCCTGTTGCATCAGGGCAAGGCGGACGCGGCCCTAGGTCTTTTGGCAGGTTCTGATTCCATGGATGCCAAGGCCTTGCGCGCAGCCGCGCTGGTGCAGGACGGCCGCTGGCAGGAAGCCGAAGCCGAATTCGACGCTGCCATGAAGGCACTGAAGAAGGAGCATGGCGGCAAGGCCGCGCCGCTGCCTTACAGCCTGACGCAATATCATGTCCTGGCCCTGCTGGCGCAACAGACGCCCCGGGCGCAGGAAGCCGCACGCAAGTTCTGCCTGACCGCATCGCGCTCGCGCAATCCTTCTCCGCATGACGGCTGGGGACTGTGGGTGCATGCGGTCAATGTTCGCCTGGGCAACACGGCTCTGGAACGAACGGCCTTTCGCCTGCGCTCCAGGGCCGATCACATCGACCCGAGCGATGTATGGCGCTGCTGGCTGCGCGCCTGGCTGGGGCTGGCGCCGGAACGCAAGGACGACGGCACGGACAGCCAGGCGCTGACCAGGCTGCGCGCCGGCCTGCAGGGCGTCGGATTTGCCTGGATCGCCCAACAACTCGAAGCGGCGGAAACGGTGTATCGCGGCGGCGAGCCCCCGCCGAACTGTTTCATTCCCTGCCGGCAGGAGAACTGGCGTACGGTACTCGCCTCGCTGCAAGCCCTGGCCGGCGAAGAAGCGACTGGAAAAGCGGAATCCTCCGCCCCGTCCAGCCGCATCCTGTGGAGCCTGAACCTGGATCCGGACGGATCGGTGCTGGACATCGAACCGCTCGAACAGAAGCGTGGCGCGCGCGGATGGGGCAAGCCCAAAGCTCTGGGCCTCAGCCGCCTGGCGGGCAATGAAAATCTCGACCCTTGGGACCATAAAGTTGCCCGCGCGGTCCGCGAAAGCCGCTACGCCAGCAGACTGTACACATTGGACCGGGCGGCGGCCATTACCGCGCTGATCGGTCATCCGGCCGTGGTGCTTGGTCACGATTTCGACGAAACCGTGGACCTGGTGGAAGGAACACCAGAAATGGAGGTAGTGCGCCGGGGCGACAGCTTCACGCTGCGCGTGAACCCGCCCCTGCGGGAAGCAGAGCCCGAGTTTTTCCGCGACGACACCGAACAAAGGCGTGAGGCGGACGCCCTGAGTCTGATCACCGTGCTGCAGGATTCGCCGCGCCGCCTGCGGGTAGTCCGCTTCACGCCGGCACAGCGCAGAGCCGCCATCCTGCTGGCCGGCAAAGTGAGTGTGCCGGCCTCGGCGGAAGCGGAACTGGAAAAAACGCTGCAACTTCTGACCAGCCACTTCCAGGTCCATGGCGATTCTGCCCGCGCTGCCAGGGAAGTGGAAACCGATTCCCGGCTGCGGGCCGAACTTTCCCCCACCGGTGAAGGCCTGTTGCTACGCCTGGTAGCCGCGCCGCTGGGCGACGACGGGCCGCGCCTCATGCCGGGCGTGGGCCGCGAACGCATCATGGCCGCACTGCGTGGGGAGGGGGTGGGTACGCGACGCGACCTCAAGGTGGAGCGCGCGCATCTCGACGCCGTGCTGGATGCCCTGCCTTTTCTCGATCCGCCCGCGCGCGGCGACCAGGTGGCGGAGTGGCAGGTGGATGAGCCGGAACAGGCGCTTTCCCTGGTGGAAACGCTGCCACAACTGCCGGCCGTGGCGGCCCTGGATTGGCCCAAAGGGAAGCCGGTGCGCGTGCACACCGTCGACGCGCGGCAACTGGGCGTCAGCGTGCGCACCGACCGCGACTGGTTCGCGCTGTCCGGCCAGGTGCGCCTGGACGAGGGGCTGGTGCTTGAACTGGAACAGTTGCTGGAATGGTCCGCCTCCGGCCGCGGCCGCTTCCTGCCTATGGGCGCAGGCACCTACGCGGCATTGACCGAGCATCTGCGCGCCCAATTGGCCGATCTCGCCGCAGTGGCCGAAATCGGTAAGGACGGCGCGCGCATCCCGCAACTGGCGGCGGCATGGCTGGAGCAGGCGCTGGAAGGCACCGAAGCCACACTGGATAAGGCCTTCCGCCACAAGGTGGACCGGCTGCGCGCCGCACAGGACCAGACCCATAGCGTGCCCCGAGCGCTACAGGCACAACTGCGGCCCTATCAGGAAGATGGCTATGGCTGGGCCATGCGCCTGGCGGATGCCGGATTCGGCGCCTGCCTGGCCGATGACATGGGCCTGGGCAAAACCCTGCAGGCCCTGGCCGTATTGCTCGCGCGCGCCGGTGGCGGCGCGGCGCTGGTGGTGGCACCCACTTCGGTATGCGGCAACTGGCTGGCCGAAGCCGGTCGCTTCGCCCCCACCCTCAACTTCCAGTATTACGGCGAAGGCGACCGCGCCGGCATGATCACAGCGGCCGCGCCCGGCGACGTCATCCTGGTGTCCTACGGCTTGATGCAGCAGGCGGCGGAAGCATTCGCCGCGCGCAGTTGGCACACCCTGGTGGTGGATGAAGCCCAGGCCGTCAAAAACGCCCAGGCCAAGCGCTCCCAGGCCCTGTTCGACCTGCCCGCGGATTTTCGCCTGGCCCTGTCCGGCACCCCGGTCGAAAACCGCCTTGCCGAACTATGGTCCATCATGCGCTTTTGCAACCCGGGCCTGCTGGGCACCCTCACCCGCTTCAACCAGCGCTTCGCCACGCCCATAGAACGGGACCGCGATCGCGACACCCAGCACCTGCTGCGCCGTCTGATCGCCCCTTTCTTGCTGCGGCGTACCAAGGCGCAAGTGCTGCAGGAACTGCCGCCGCGCACCGAACAGACCCTCACCATAGTCCCCGAAGCGGCCGAAGCCGCTCATTACGAAGCCCTGCGCCGCCAGGCCCTGGCGGAAACCGCGAATTCCCTGGCAACGGAATCGGCCGGGCAGACCCGCTTCGTGATCCTCGCGCAACTCACCCGCCTGCGGCGCGCCGCCTGCGACCCGCGCCTGACCAGCCCGCAACTCGGCATCGTTGGCGCAAAACTACGAGCTTTCGCCGAACTTGCCACGGAGCTGTCCGCCAATGGCCACAAGGCCCTGGTATTCAGCCAGTTCGTCGATTTCCTGACCCTGCTGCGCGAGCCGCTGGACCAGGCCGGCATCGCTTACCAATACCTGGACGGTTCCACGCCCGCCGCCGAACGCACCAGACGCGTCGCCGCGTTCCAGAAAGGCGAGGGAGATCTGTTTCTGATCAGCCTCAAGGCCGGGGGATTCGGACTCAACCTGACCGCCGCCGATTACGTGGTGATCGCCGACCCCTGGTGGAACCCCGCCGCCGAAGACCAAGCCATGGGCCGCGCCCACCGCATCGGCCAGCAACGCCCCGTCACCGTGTATCGCCTGGTGCTGAAAGCCAGCCTGGAGGAACACATCGTCAGCCTGCTCGGCGAAAAGCGCGCCCTGGCCGAAGGCATCCTGGCCGAGGGCGAGGGCGCCGTCCTGCCCTCCACCGACGACCTGCTTGCACTGATTCGGGGGGCGCAGGCTTAGCTTCGAGCGCTGCGTTTGTCCCGGAGGCATTCGACCGTCGCGATCACGCATCGAGTCAAACGCCACCTTGAACTGGATGGTGGCGACAGGACGCTTGCGACGCCGCCATGAATTGCGGGATGCGGCAACGAAATCGATGCCGGCTGAAACGAGGCCAGAGCGACGTAAATTTCCTGAGCGAGCGTATTCCGATCGCGCTCTGCCTCGGAGCACGCGAACTCGGCAGCATTTGTTGCGCTCCACGGCCGCCGACCATCCCGGGCAACATACGCTGACGGATGGGCGCCAATGAAGGTCTGGCGCGCAACAGCGCCGCCGGCCGAATACGCTGCATAGCCGGCAAACGCGGCACGCGGGCGGATGTATAATGACTACCGTCATATGACCAGGTACACAATCATGGCCATGCAGGTATCGAAATCGCAGTTCAAGGCGCGGGCTTTGGAATTTTTTCGCCAAATCGAAGCCAGCGGCGAACCCGTCGTCGTTACCGACCACGGTCAGCCGAAACTGGAAGTTCGTCCCTACAAAGCCCCCTCGCGCAACCCTATGGACGTGTTGCGGGGCACGGTCCTGCATTACGACGGCCCAACCGCCCCGGTCGCCGACGACGATTGGGAGGCGTCCCGGTGATCGTTCTGGATACCCACGCACTGCTTTGGTGGGCGTCCGGAGACGAAGGCCGGCTATCAACCCCGGCGTCGCGCGCAATCGCAGCCGAAATGCGCGAAGGCCAAATCATGGTGTCATCCATTTCCGCCTGGGAATTGGCGATGCTGGTCTGCAAGGGCCGCGTGGCACTTTCCATGGACGTCGACGCATGGCTGTCAGTGTTAAGTCAGATTGAACCCGTGCACTTCGTACCGGTGGATAATGAAATTGCCGTGAAAAGCACCGAACTGCCAGGCGAATTCCACAAAGACCCGGCAGATCGCATCATCGTGGCGACTGCGCGCAAACTCGCAGCGCCACTGGTCACCGCAGATGAACGCATACGCGCGTATCCACATGTTCAAACGGTCTGGTGACGGCGCTTGCGCCTACGCGTCGCCATGATGCCGCGCCCGTCGTACTCCGTAGTTTCATATCCATCCATTGCTGCCACGACACGACAGGCCGCCCAGTTGCACTCCTCCGCGTTCCTGGGGAACTGCACTGTTCGGTGACGTCAGGCATGTTCCGATCCGTGCGGCAAAACCAGGGAGCGGGGGAACCCGTGGACAGAACGAGGTAATTTCCAGATCCGGCCTTGCGCCGGAGCGGGTTCTTTCTATCGCGGCGCAAACTGGCTCACTCTGCCGTCCTGACCCCGCTTCTCCCTCTCAGCGACTGGCGGAAGGCAGTCGGCCTCCGGGCCATCCGCATTCGCCGCTGCGTCCCGGCCGAATGGCAGGCGCGCCACGAAAAGGCATCGTGGAAGCGGACGCCCAGGGCCGAACGTCGCCGGGGGAATGGCGTCAGCACCTATTTATTTCTCTCGTAAGCTTTGTTTCGAAGCTGCCTGGACAGTACAGGTAATTCAGGAAAGCTCCGCTTTTACACTGACACCTGACGGCACCGCACGGACCAAGGGCAGGTCTTGGAGCAACGGGCGGTTCAACCGGCCCACCGCAATATTCCACGACGCGCGGGAAATTGCCTGGAACAAAACCCTACAGATCACCCAGAACAATGGCAGCCTTACGCAATGGATTTAAACTTGTTCGGGTCGCTGGCCCCGCCGAAATGGCACCCGACGGGTGCGGCAGTACATGCGAGACGCCAGCGGAACAGGCATCCGGCACAATGGGCGCGGCGTCCGCGGATTTGCCGTTTTCAAACCCGAAAAAATCACCGTCAAATTCAAGCTCAACCAAGACTGTTTCATTGCGCTCGACCACGCCGGAGCCATGTGGATTTGGTACCCGGGACAGCGGGACAGTCGCGGCTCGCCACGCGCACTTAGAGCGACCATACACCAACTATCCTGCTTCACTATTTCTCCGTTATATCGCTCATATACAGCATTTGACTATTTGGCACGATCCTGGTAGCCTTTCGCTGCCATTCATGGCACATCAATACCGACAATCCATATTGGGAGCAATTTTGTGCCAGCTCGAATGCATGCTGCTGGTACGCCGGGGGCTGTTTATTCGAGGTCTTGTCGCCTCCGAAAATTGTGTATTCGCAACAACATGATTTGACCCGCGTCAATTCGCGGCTCGGTCCCACGGTACGCAAGGGCGTTTGAGGAGAAATTGATGCAGGCTACCGTAAAACTTCCGCTGTTGCTCAGGCCACCGCACGCCGTGAGCACGGCTCCTCCGGTCATTGCTGACGGCCCCTATTTCGCCATTCACCAATTGGGGCTACTGGCGGGCTCGCAGTTGTCGCTGGTTAGTCGCATTTTCCTCGCTGCCGGACAGCGGCCGGATGCGCTGGTTACGCATGAAGGCCACGACGGCGGACGAACGGTCGTGCAAGTCATGGGCGTAAATCCGGCTGCCGCCCTGGATGCTCAGCGCGCCAAACTGGGGCAGCAGGAAGGTGGGGTGCGTGCAAGCGTACTCAGTCATGAAGGAAGCCTGGATTTAGGCGGCATTCAATCCTGCGCACTCATACTGGAGGCGCGCTGGTTCGATCCATCCGCGCACGCGCTGGTCGCCGTTCCCTATCGCGCGGCCGCCACGCCCGGCGGATTTGCGCTGCACCAGCCGCGCCTGCTTGAGTTTTCGCACGGCGGCGCGGCGCTCGCCGTGATCGAAGCGGCGTTCTTCGCCGGCATCGACAGTTTCAAGCCGGCCGGTCTGTGGGCGGAGTACTTCAGCGACGAAAACGACGCCAAAAATGTGGCTCTTCGCATGGGCAGTCGGGCAGACGCTAGGGCGGCTCGCGCCGGGCAGGCCAGAAGTTCAGGCGATGCGCGCGGCACCGCCAGTGAAACCGATGACCCCTACGCAGGCATGGGGATAGACGCTATCGACATCGCCCGTCTGGTGGCGCAACTACCGGCGCACGAGCGCAGCTATCCGATGCTGGAAATTCCGCCCTGGGCCGAAGGCGACCCGCTGTCCGGGCTGTTCGATGCGGTGCCGGAACTTCTGCACAGTGGTCGCGTGGTATGGGGTCAGGTCATTCAGATTAATAATCTCATGCTCGTCGGTGGTAGGGACGGCGCCCCCGGCGAAATAGTGTATGACCCCTCGGGGCAGACCAGCACCGACGATCTGCTGGAAGTTGCTCGCGCCCTCATGAAAATGCGCGGCAATATCGCAAGCTTGCGGGCGGCCAATCCGCCGGAGCCGGAGGCGCTCGCGATCGCGGAGCACCTCGAAAACGAATATACACGCGCGGTCGGCATGCCGGTGCCGCGCGGGCTGTCCCGCCACAGCCTGCTGTTGAGCACCGTTTATTTCGATCGCAGACATATACCGGGCGGCATCTTGCGTTCCGGCATGGTGCCGATATTGGCAAGTGAAAAATGTCCTGGCCGAGTCATGGTACTGCCGTCGCGCTGGTGGCCGGGCGACTTGCTTGAGGTCTGGAAATCGACCCCGCCCGGACACGGCGCAGGTGCTGGCAATGCGGGGGACCGTACGACTCGCTTCATTGTGCGGGCGTCAATGATTTTCACCTTGGGCGCTACGGTAAAACTGACCGTGGGACCGGATGGTCTGAGCTGGATCATGGTAATGCTGTCATCGATACTGGTAACCGCCCTAACCTTCCTTAATCGCCGCAAGACATAGGCCATGCCTGGCGTGACCTGTGGCGGTAAAAATCGGGCACTACCCATTACCCGGGATCGTGGAACGCGGTCCCTCTTTTCCTTTCTTTTCCGGATGCCCCTCGGAGCCGGCGCAGCGTCTTCAAGCGCCGGGCCTTATCGGGCGCGTCCAAATGGCGTTGCGCACCATGCCGGATAGTGACGAAAAATCCCTCGCAGAAACTCCGTGGTCTTTACTTGGTGCCGCGGCCGTCTCGTTTTTCCTTGGCTGGGTCGTCTTCCAGGCTTTGGCGAGTTGGGAGCAACACGGCGGCTCGGTTCGCATGCCTGTCATCGCGATCCTGGTCTATAAGCTATTGGGAAAATGGGGCATCACGGGCTTATTTTGCGCAGGCGGCTGCGTCATGCTGTACCGTGCGATGCGTGCCATGCGCCAGGGGCAGTGGGCTGACGAGCAAAACGCCGAGTCCGACGACACGCCCGTACTTTCGGAACGTCAAAGCGCGCACATCGATACTGGCGTGAACCTCATTGCCATCCTGATCGCAAACATTCCGTTCGTACTGACCTGGGCGGTGCTCGTTTATGCAATACACGAAATGGGCTACTTCCATGCGCTCCTGCCATCGAGCATGGCGCGCTTGACGCGGTCTTTTTATGGCCTTTGGACCTTGCTTCCATTTTGCCTGCCCGCCATATATTCGTTTGTGTTCCGCACCAGTTTCATCGAGGCATGTGGTTTATTCGCCGCCACCCTGGCCATGACCGTAATGAGTGCAGGGATATTTTATTCCAATCTTACGCCCAGCCAGACCTTCTCCAGCACAGCGGCATTTGGCTGGGTTCCGCTCGCGCAGCTTATCTGGTGCCTGATCCTGATAAAGCTGTTGAAAGATCGGCGCCACGCGCGCGAAGGCTGACACGCCGGTGTTCAGACAAGGCTGGCTGGCCTGCAGGCGCGCTTCCGGCGCGGTTTGATCGGCGCTGCGCGGCCGGCCAGCGCCCGTGTGGCTATCCCAGCGCGTCGCCTTCCGCGCCGGCCAGCAGTTGGTAATTCAGCAGCACATAGTTAAGTTGCAGCAGGGCGCTACCAGGACGGGTGTTTGCCAGGTCAAGTACCGCTAAAGCGGTAAATCCGGCGTCCTGCGCGTCGCGTATCCAGCACGCGGCGGCGTCGCGCCAGGCAGCGGCCTGGCCCGGGGCGACGCCACGTTCGGCGCGGGCCTGCAATTGCCGGCGCGCTTCGGCCAGGGCGCGTGGCTGCGCTGCGGCAACTTGCGTCGGTGCCGGTCGCGGCGCCACCAGCGCGCGCAAGTGTTGCGCGATGTTCGATGCGAGGCCCGTTTCAGGCGCCGGGTCGAAAAACAGTGCATCGACCCCACGGCCGCCGGGACGGCCGGCAGCCTGACTATCGATCAGACTTAAGGGCTGCGCGACCGGGGCTTCCCTGGCGGCCGCAAGTTGCGCTACCACGATGAGGCCACGCGTATTGTCACCCGCCGGCAGGGCTTCGATGCGCTCGATGGCGTGCCGGCTATAGTCGCTATATGCCAGTTCCGCATACAGATATTGCCCTTCGGTATCCACGAGCGGCCAGCGCAGAGTCTGGCCGGCTGCGTCGAACCGGGCGGCCTCGAAGCGCGCCGGCTGCAGGAAGGACCATTCCTGCAAGGGGCGCGGCTCGGCCAGCAGGCTGCGGCGCGCCTGGCTGCGGCCGCGGGCGGCCGCAGCCCAGCTCCGGCAGAGCGGTAGTTTGTCCGCCTGCCAGTCCTGTTCGCCGGCTGCCAGCACGTTTGCACTGGTGCCGGCCGCGGCCGAAAGCCGGCCGGCGGCATTGAGCTTGGCGCCGGTAAGTTGCACGCGGCGGCCGGTCGCAAGCTGCGGCGCGCCCAGGCCGGTCCATGGTCCATAGGCTTTGTAGCGCGCGAGCGGATCGAAATCGGCGAGCGTTTCAGGCCGCGCATCGGTACAGGACATGAAGGACTGTTCGGCCGGACACCAGAACAGCATGGTGAGGCCCAGATAGCCGCTCGCGCTGCGCCAGGCGCTGGCACCCAGGCCCAATAGTTCGAGTGCGCCGGATTGTTCGTAGCGCGTGCGGGCGCGGCCGGTGAGCGCCACGGGTGCCAGTCCTTTGGCGTCGGCTGAGTCGAGCGCGGCAAGGAGGGCCTTGGCCAGCGTCATTTCGTCCAGCAGACGGTGTTCGTCGGCGGCGCCGGCGCGCTCCAGCAGCAGTTCGACATGGTCGGCGATGCGCCGCATGAGCAGCGCGAGCCGATGGTATTCCGCCCCCTGCGCCCACACGGCCAGGGTGGCGAAGCGCTCGTGCATGCCGCGCGACAAATGGGCCAGCCCCAGTTCCACGGCTTCGGCCAGCAGTTGTTGCGCGGCGGCGCGAAAGCGCGTGCGTGTATCCGCCAGCGCAGCGCCGGCTGGCAGGTCGGCGCGATGTTCCATGCCCAGATCCAGCGCTTCGCTGCGCGCCTTGGTGCCCGGTTCGGGCGGGGTAATTTCCTGCCCATACGCGCGCTGGAACGCCAGCACCGCGGCAACGCGGTATTTTTCCAACTGCGGCAACTTCACGTCGGCGATCAGTGCGTCCAGGCCGCCGCCCATGTAGCGCCAATTGACGCGCGGCGCCGCAAAGCCGATGACGAGGTGATTGTGGCCGCCGATGCGCACGCTCTGTTCGGCATCCTGGTCATGCACGAATTGCCAGGCCCAACGATAGCCGGCTTTGCCGGCGTAACGCACAAGTTCGGCGGCGCTGATGGCAAGCAGGCCGGCACGCAGGGTAGCCAGTGCGGCGGCGGACCTGGCGTCCGACGCGGCATCGTCTGCATCGGCAGACGCAGCGGCGGCCGCAGCGGTCACGCCATTTTGCGCATCCGGCAGGGTGGCCGCCGGCTCGGCCGCGCCGGCCACAGGTAGCGCCCCCTCTGCCGGCGCAGGAGCCGCCGCATGCTGCAAGGCTGTCCGCTGCAAACTCAGCGCCGCCGTCAAAATGTGCTGGCAAACGCCGCCGCTGCTGCAGGTGCAATGCGCCTTGGCGGGACCGCCGGCGTCGAAGCGCACCTGCTCCGCGCCCACCGCCAGCGTGATCGCGGCAGCCCCCTGTTCCACCACCGTCACGGCCAGGCGCTCCAAATCCTTTTGCGCGCGCCGCAGCAGGCCGCGATTGGCGAGCGCGACGAAAGCCTCGTCGTCGAAGCGCGCAAGTTGCGCATACAAAGTATCGGCCAGCGCGCTCATGAAATGACCTTGACCAGCCAATGCGCCAGCTTTTGCGGCGTGAGCGCGGCGACTTCCATGCCGCAGGCGGCCAGCCGCTCGGCCATCTGCCGGTCATACACCGGGAAGGCCTGGCTATCCAGCGCCGCCAGTCCCAATAGTTTGACGCGCGCTTCGGCAAGTTCGCGCACCGCGCGTACCAGTTCGCCGGGCGGGGCGCCTTCGCAAAAATCGGTCACCAGCACCAGTACCGTGCGCTGCGGGTTTTCCACCTGTTGCGCGCAATAGCGTACGGCGCGCGCGATATGCGTGCCGCCGCCCAGTTGCACACGCATGAGCATTTCGACGGGGTCGTCGGCGTATTCGGAAAGATCGACGATGCTAGTGTCGAACACCACGATTTTCACGCGGAACGCCGGCAGCGCGGCCAGTATGCCGGCCATGACCGCGCTGTGTATGACGGAATCGGCCATGCTGCCGCTTTGGTCTATGCACAGAATGATGTCCCACGGCAGGCGCCGCGTATTGCGCTCGAAAAATTTGATCTGTTCCACCACCAGGCGACGGCGTTCGCGGTCGTAATGCTTGAGGTTTTTGCGCAGCGTGCCGAGGGGATCGAAATTTTGTGCCACCGCCAGGGGAGAATGGCGCAATCGGTTGAGGCGGCCGGCCAGGGTGCGGCGTACTTCGGCTTCCAGCTTGCGGCGAATTTCTTCCACCACCTGGCGGATGATGCGCCGCGCCACCTGCAACACCTCGCCGTGCAGGCTGTTTTTAAGCATGAGCAGGCTGCGCAGCAATTCCTGGTTGGGCGCCAGGCGTTCCAGCGTATGCGGATCGGTAAGCAGGCCGGTCAGGCCGTAGCGCTCCAGCGCGTGTTTTTCGATTACTTCCACGGTATCGCGCGGAAACAGCTCGCGCACTTCGCCCAGCCAGGTGACCAGGGTTAGCTGTGAAGCATCCAGAGAACCGGGACCGCGCTCGGCGTCCGTGCCGCCGTCGTCGCGCAGGCCGCGGCCACGGTATTCGCGGCCGTACAGGTAGTCCAGCGCCTGGTCCATGCGTCCGGCCTGGCCCTGCAGGCCTTGTGGTGCCAGGTGGCGGCCGGCGTATTTACCCAGCACGAGGCGCCAGCGGTGCAGCGGTTTCATGCCCCGATCCAGGCGGCGAGGCCGTCCGCGCGCAGTTGTTCGAGCAGTTGTTGCGACAGCGCAAGGTGCGCCTGCAATTCGCCGGCATCGATGTCGTACTGCACCAGCGGACCCAGTCCGCTCTGGCCGTGCAAGCCGGCCACGGCGAGCGCGATGCGCTCGGTTTCTTTGGGCGTCATGTCGGCGAAGGCGAGGCGCAGTTCGGGCAGCGCGCTCACGAAGGCCGGTTCGTCCCAACCTTGCAGCAGTTCATCCAGCAATTGCAGTAGCGCGGCTTGCTGCCAGGCGGCCTCGCGCGCGGTTTTTAACAGGCCGCGCAGAAACGATACGGCGTCCTTGCTGGCCAACGAGCCATTCAGATGGCCGGCAACGGCGCGCGCCATTTCTGCTTCGGCAATGCGGCCGGCGCCGTATAGCAGGCCGGTCGCGGCGCCGCGCACCAGCGGCAAGGCATGTTCGGCCGCCATTGCGGCGAGCATGGACCAGTACAGTTCCGCGTCAAGCTGGCTGCCGGCCGCACTGGCCAGCAATTCGTGCAGCTGCGCCAGCGCACCGGCCAGATCGCTGCCGTCCCCGGCCGCACCGCGCAGGTCGCGGCCCAGGAAAATCGCCCGCGCGAAGGTGGTTTTGAGCAGCGCCGGCAGTTCGGTCAGCGCGCGCGCTTCGAGCGGTTCGCGTCCTTCCCACAGCAGGCCCAGCGTGCTCGCGGCGGCGGCGAGAGATTCAAACGCCGCATCTTCCGCAACCGCAGCGGCGAGCACGCCGGCGACCCGCGCCAGCCTGTCGTGCAGGCCCAGCACGCAGGCTTCGCAAAGCAGCGCGGCGGCAGCTCGCGCGTCACGCGGCGCGGTGGCGGCCTGCAGTGCATCGAGTTTGCGATCGAAGCGCGTGGCTACGGCTTCCGGCAGCGTGGTGCCGTACAGCGATGCTTCCACCAGTGCGGCTTCGGTAGCCGCGGTGTAGCGATATTCCCAATGCTCCTGCAGGCGCGCGAGCCCCGCTCCACGCACGAAATCCGGCCCGCCGCTGCGGGTGGCGAAAGGCACGCCGAGCAAAGCCAGCCCGTGCAACAGGCGGCTGGTGCTGCGATGCTCGCCGCGGCGGTATAGATCCAGCACGGCGCGGCGCGGCTCGTGACTGTCGATCTTCAGGCGCAGGCGGCGCGCGCGGGTTTCGAAATCGCGCAGCAGCGGCGGTCGCGCGGTGCCGGGCGGCACGCTGCCCACGGCGTGTCCGCACAACAGGCGCCGTGCCACCGCCAGCACGATGGCGCCGTCGCCGTCCGCCTCGCCTTTGACGAAACAGGACAGACAGGCATCCAGCAGGTCTTCGCGTGCCGGCGCCGGCCGGCCGCGCAACGCGGCCAGGCGCAACGTATGTTCATAGGCGCCGGATAAGGTAGGCAGCGGCAAGGCGATGCCGCAACGCGCGCGCAATTCGGCGGCGATGTCGAACAGCAGTTTCAAAGCCAGTTCGCGCCGCACGCGCGGCCCGGCAGGCAAACCGGCCTGAGCGTGGCGCAGCTGACTGTCCCACAGCGCTTGCTGCCAGGCCGGCGAGGGCATGCCGGAGGCGTAGCCGTTTAGTTGATCGAGCCGCTCGAAGCTATAGCGTATGAGCGCCGCCGCAGAATCCGCCGGCGCCGGGCGCGCTGCGGCCGCCGGCAAGGGGCTGGCCTGCGCCAGCAGGGCCGGCAGCGCGACGGCGTGGAAGCCGCCCAGCACGGCCAGCACCGGCCCCTGGCCGGGCGCGCGGCGCGCCAGGGCCGCGCGTATGTGGCGAGCCATTTCGGCCTCGCGCACCAGCGTGCCGTCGGCGGCAAGTTCCGCCTGGGTATATTCCGTGCGCGCCAACGCACAATAGGCTGCCACGGCGGCGACATGCTCTTCCAGGCTGCGCGTGGGGGCGGAAATTTCGAACAGGTGTTCCCACAATTCTTCGTGGTCGCGACAGCCCTGGCGTGCCGCCAGTTCGGATAAAAAGCGGCTGCGCCCCAAATGGCCTTCGTCCTGCAAGGACAGGGCGGCGCTGTCCGGCGCCGCATGTTCGGCCTGGCACTGGTCGGCGAATTCGGCGTCGATAAATTGCACCGGCAGGCCGGCTGCGGCGGCATGCCGCAGCGCCAGCAGTTCCGGCGAGTGCTCGCAAAACGGGTAATAAGCAGCCTGGCGCGGCCCGCCGTCGCGCGCGTCGGACTTGAACACCACATAGGTGTAGATCGCCAGCGGCATGACCGCCTGGGCATGCACCAGATGCGGAATGAGCGCATCGAAACTGGCCGGCCCTTCGACCAGCACGGCACTGACGGGGCGCGTTTCGAGCAGGCGGCGCAACTGCCAGGCACAGGCCGGGCTGTGGTGGCGCACCGGGAACAGGATAAGTTCCGGCCCCACCAGGCCTGCCGCCAGCGCGCGCAGTTCGGCGGCGCCGGGCCAGCTGGCGGCGGCCGTATCAGCGCTCGAGCTCACGCCGGGCATCGAGTACGCGCTTCCATTGCACGGCGCGGGCGGCGCGCTGTTTCACCACCACATCGAAATAGTGCGCGAGCTTTTTACCGTCGTCCGGGTTGTCTTTAAGTACCGTGCCTATCAGTTGCCGCGCCACGTGGCCGCCGTCGACTTCACCGCCGCCGAAATAATGCGCGTCCAGGCAGGCGGCATAGGCCACCGACACCGCTTCGGCGGAAGACATGACGGCGGTTGGTTTTTCCAGCACCACGCCTTCGCTCGTGACGCCCTGGCGCAGGTCGTGGAAGGCAGTCACGAGCAGATCGACCACGTCCGGGTGGAACTCCACGTCCACCTCGGCGCGCGCCAGAAGTGCCTGAGTCTGTTCGCGTATCAAGCGGGTTTCCAGCTTGCGGTCCTGAATCGGCCGCACGGTTTCGAAATTGAAGCGGCGCTTGAGTGCGCTGGACATTTCGTGCACGCCGCGGTCGCGGATATTCGCGGTGGCCAGCACGTTGAAGCCGCGCGCAGCATGCACGCTGGCGTCGTCCCCGCTCAGTTCCGGCACGCGTATCAGTTTCTCCGACAGCATGCTGATCAGACAATCTTGAATTTCCGGCTGCACGCGGGTTATTTCTTCGAAGCGGCACAGCCAGCCCTGCTGCATGGCCAGGTACATGGGACCGCGCACCAGCGCGCGCGGGCTAGGCCCTTCGGCGAGCAGCAGGGCGTAATTCCAGCCGTATTTGATCTGGTCTTCGGTGCTGCCGGCGGTGCCCTGTATGCTGCAGGCAGAGTGCCCGCTGATGGCCGCCGCGAGCAGTTCCGACAGCATGGATTTGGCGGTGCCGGGCTCGCCCACCAATAGCAGGCCGCGGTCGCTCATGAGCGTGACGATGGCACGGTCGATGAGCGCGTCATCACCGTAAAACTTTCGCGTCACCTTCAGCTTGTCGTCACCAGTAATAAAACTGCGTACCGCGCGCGGCGATAGTTTCCAGCCCGGCGGACGCGCGCTGCGGTCCTGTTCGGCGAGGCGGGCCAGTTCCGCGGCGTGGATTTGTTCGGCCGGGGCGCGCAGCATGGCGCTGGAGGGGGAAGCTGTCGTCATGGTCGTAGCGGTTTCAATAGGAGGATGTTTTTTCCCAATCGGGGTCGTAGCCGCTGCCTTCGGCGGCAATGAGGCGCAAATCCTGGTAGCACTCGGACAGCAGTACCGGCGGCACTTTGGCAAGCGGCAGCTTTTTGCGATTCCAGTTGTCGCCCGCGGCGGCATGTGCAAACCAGGCACTGAGCAAAGCCACTTTGCGGTTTTCTTCCGGCAGGCCGTTGCCGGTAAATTCCAGACAGGCGGTAAGGCCCAGCGTGGGAAAGCGCTTTTCGTAGGTGTAGAACCAGCCGCCGTCCTCCGCCGTCCCGCGCGCATAACCGAGCTTGCCAGCGCGACCGCGCAGCGCAAATGTTTCCAGCACGTGGCCTTTGAATGCATCGATTTCATCCTGCGCGCCCTTGCCGTATGGCAGGGTATAGGCACCTTTGCCCAGTTGTTGAAACGGCGGCTCGATTTCGTAATCCGCAAAATGTTGCTGCCAGCCAGCGATCTGGCCCGCATCAAGCAAGGTGTCGTGGGCCAGACGTACCACGCCGGCGGCCGGCAGTTCGAGCGGATTGTCGTCGCAATCGGTCAGACTGCCGTCGCCAAGCGGGCGGAAAACTTGCACCACCTTGTCATCCTCGACCACGACCCACAGCAGGCGCTGCACCAGATGCCGCAGCACCGGGTGCTGCTGCAGATAGTCGCGCCAGTCGGCCACCGGCCAAGCGCGCTGGGTGCATAGGGCTTCGTATAGCCTTTCGGCCTGCATGGCGACGATGCTTTTGATTTCTTTTTTTGCCGAACTGAGCGCTTTTTTGGCGCCGGCAGCGGCTTCGGCATCGTCATCCTGGCGCGGCTCGGGCAGCGCGGCGATTTTTTTGCCTTCCGGATCGAATAGTTCGATCTTGAAATCCGGCAGCAGACGGGCCGTAAAGCTGCGCAGGCCGAAGTTCAGATCCAGCGTGCCGGTGTCGTCGAATCCGGCCGCGGGAATGGTACGGTCGGCCAGTTCCGCAAGCGTCCAGCCCTTGCGCTCGGCCAGCAGTTCGGCCTGGCGCGTAGCTTCCTCCTGAAAGCTTTTGGTGCGGAAGCGCCCGCCTATGGCCAGCATCAGTTGCGTGGCGGTGGGATGCTCCACCCAGGCCAGCATGGCAATGAGCGCCCTCCCTTGCGCCGCGCGGGTGCCGAAATACTCTTTCAGATAGCGCTGCACGGGTGCCGCCGCGCGCGCGCCGCAACAGGCCGCGGCGACCGCCAGCAAACCTTTGGAGCCGATCGCCGAGCCTTGCGGCGTTTTCAGGAGTGCGGGCAGGAATACGGCGGTCAGTTGTTCCACCGTCATGTGGCGCCTGGGGTCGTTCTGGTAGGACTGCGGATATTGCTGCATCGACTGGTACGAGGATTGCGCCTGGTTGCGCGCCTGCGTCATGGCGGCCGCGGGCGTGATGGGCAGCGTGTCTTCGTTGAGCCAGGTTTCCAGAATGAATTGCCCGAATTGTTCGCGTTCGTGTGCTTGCAATGCTGCGCAGTATTTGCGCAGCACGGCGCCTGGTTCGGGCGACTTCTGGCGCACCGCCTGCACCAGCAGCCAGCGCGCCACCGCTTCGCCCATCGGCTCGCCGGTATCGGCCCAGTGCAGCGCGGGCAGAGCCTGCCAGGGGAACCAGTGCAACTCTTTGGGCAAATCTTTGGCCAGCCCTTTTTTGGCGTCGGCGGCAAGCGCGGCGCGGTCCAGATAGCGTTCGACCGGCTCGCCCAGGGCCTGCAGCGCGTCCAGCATGGCGCCCTTGGCGAGATCGTGTTTTTCTTGCACCACCGCGCCAGCCAGCGCCGGCACGGCCGCGGCGTGGCGCAAACGGGCCAGCCACTGTGCCGCTGTAGCGCGCGTCTCAGCCCTGCCGTCGGCCAGGGCGGCGAGGATGCGCGCTTCTTTGCCGGGGTGGCGGGCGAGCGCTTCCTGGGCGGCGCTGCGGTCGCTCTTGCCGCCCGACAGGGCAAGCCCGAACAGCGCATTGACGAGCTGCGGCGGCTGCACCGGGAAGCTCGCCGCGGCGCGGAACAGAGCGTCGCGGTTGAAGGCGTAATCCTTGATCGTGTTGCCGTTCAGTTCGCGTAGCAGCAATTCCAGGTGCCGTGCAAAAAACGGCCACAGATCAGCGTCCGGCCAGGCCGCGAACACATTGCCCCAGCGCGTGCAAAAGGCGCGGAAAAGCCGCTCGCCCGGGATGTTCAGGGCGGCCAGGGTTTGTTCCAGCTCCAGCAGGCTTGGCCGCCCACCGGCGCGGTGCAGCGCATCCACACATTGCAGCGATACAAAGTCGGGCTCGCCACGGCCATCGCGCAGCTTGCCGAACCAGGCCAGAAGTTTGAGCAGTGCGGGCAGCGTAAGGCCCGGCTCGGCGGCGAACTTTTGCAACACCGGCAGATACCGGTAGGTATTCAAGTTGCCGATGACGGGTTTGCCCTCAAACTCGGCCCCGGGCGGTCCGTCGCGCTCCAGGCAGGCTGCGATGGTCTGCCTGTTCGCGCCGTCCAGCAGTGCGTCCAGATGCAAGCGCCAGCTTGCCCCCCGGGCTGCGCTGGCGGCATGATAGGCGCGCGCGTCGGCATTGAATTTTTCGGCCATTGCGTTGAACAGCGCGCAAAAGCGCTCGAGCGCGCCGGGCGGCACGCGGTTGGCCGCGGCCGACCAGTCTATGACCGGCAGCGCGCAGGTCGGAAGCGCCGCCGTTGCCGCGCTGCTTTGCGCCGCGCTCGCCCACTCCTGCAGCAGGGCTTGCACCGACGGCGCTTTGTCGGCAGCCGCCGTGTCGCGCGCGTAGTCCAGCCAGCTTTGCAGATCGCGCCGGCGTCCCAATGCTTCCACCAGACGCAAAGCCTGCGCGCGCTGGTCCGGCTTGCCGTTTTGCACGATGGCCTGCAATGCCGGCAAGGCCGAGCCGTCGCAGCGGGTCAGCAGGGGCTCTGCCAAGGCGCGCACCTGCTTGCTGCTGCTGGTGGCCAGTGCTGCCAGTTGCGGTGCGATGGCGGACAAAGTTTCGCCGCTGGCCGGCGCCAGCATGTTCAGTACGTGCAGGCGCTGGGGTACCGCGGCGGGCGCCAGCAGCGGGCGCAGGGCGTCGAGATGGCGGGCAAGCGCCTCGGCGTAGCCACGCAGCGCGCGTATCCGGGCAGCGCGGGTGTCAACGCCGTAGCCGGACGTCACGTCGCTGGCGAAGCCGGCTATCCATAGCGTTGCAGGATTTGCGCCATCTACCGCCAGCATGGCTTCGATTTGCGCAGCGCCTATCGACTGCTCGCCCGGCGCATCGCCGACGCTGTACAAACTTTGAATGGTGTCGCCGCGCGCGTGCAGCAACAGCACCTCCAGCCATTGCTGCGGCAGCGGCAGCGCAAGTTTGAAGTTTCGCCGCTGACTGGCCGCGCAGGCCTCGATGAAGCGCGCCCAGCGCAATGCCACGGCCGGGGCAAGCTCGTCGAACACCGCATAGCTCGCCCTGATGGCCGCCTCGCGGGTACGCAAGTCCTCCCTGCTGAGCCAGCCCGACACGCCCAGTTTTTCGCCTATGGCAGCGTTTTGGGATGCCTCGCCCAGCACCGCCATGGGCTCGCCGTTCAGTACGAAAGCCAGCGCATCGCGCGCCAATCCGGCGCGGCCGGCACCACCTTCCAGTTTGTCCAGCGGTTCGAGGAATTTGGCGACGCCCTCAAACCAGGCGGCGGGTACCCCAGCCGGCAATTCGACCTGACCGCCCGAGAACAAACTGCGTATCCACTGCAACATGCTTACCCCCAACTCCATGATATTGCCATTGCTGCCGCAAATTATATCGGCCTGCGCAGCAGGCGAAGAAATTCAGCTGGGGCTTATACCCATTGCGTCAATCCATCACGTCGAAATTGATACCGTCGGCGCGATCGCTGCGGTCGCCCCGGACGTGCCACGGCAATTTTTTGCGGACCGCGCTCAAGCGCCGGTTCTGTCGCCCCAGTTCGGATCAAAGCCGGAACCGCCGGCTGCAATTTCCTGCAGGTCGTGGTAGCACTCGGACAATGCGACCGGGGCGACCTTGGCCAGCGGCAGGCGTTCACGCTTCAAGTCATTGGCATCGCCGGAGTCGCTAAACCACATGCTTAACAAGGCCACGGTGCCGGATTGTTCGGGCAGGCGGCTACCGGTAAATTCGATGTAGGCGGTCAGTTTGAGGGACTCGATGCACTTGCTATAGGTGCAGAACCATGCAACCCAGGTCGGCTCCGGCGGCGCGTAACCACGTTTGATCGCGCGGCCGCGCAATTCCAGCGTTTCGATCAGATGCCCCTGAAAATCGTTGATTTCATCGTCGGCCGCAAGGGAGGCGGGCAGCACGTAACGGCCGCGCCCGATCTGACGGAACAAGGGCTCGATTGCATAATCGGCAAGATGTTGCTGCCAGGCGGCGACCTGCCCGGCATCGAGCAGCGTATCGTGCGCAAGTCGAATTTCGGCATCCAGCGGAAGCTGTACGGCGTCGTCGCCGGCATCGGTCAAGCTGCCGTCGGCCAGCGGGCGGAATATGCACGCGACGTCGTCGCCATCCATTTGTACCCACAGCAGCCTTTGCGCCAGATGGCGGACGATGGGATGGCGCAACACGTATTCCGCCCAATCCTCATAGCGCCAACTGCGCTGGGTGCACATGGCTTCGTACAAGCGGGTGGTCTGCAACGCAACGATGCTCTTGATTTCCTTGCGCGCTGCGGCAAGCGCCTGTTTGGCGAGCTTTACACACTCCGCGTCATCGTTCTGGCGCGCATCGGGCAGCGCGGCGATTTTCTTGCCGTCCGGGTTGGTCACTTCGATCTTGAAATCCGCCAGCAGGCGCCCCGTAAAAACCCTGTCGCCGTAACTAAGCAGTAGCGCACCCGTGGCGTCGAAGCCAGCCGTGGGAATACTGCGATCGGCCATTTCGGCCGCGTTCCAGCCGTGCTGTTCGGCCAGCAGTTGGGTGTATTTGTGCGCCGCCGCCTGGAACGTTTTGATGCGGAACCCGGATGCAAGCGAAAACAGCTCGTGTGTGGCCGAGGCATGGTCCATGGCACCCAGCATGGCGATCAGCGCCAGACCTTGCTTCATCCTGCGGCCAAAGTAGGTCTGCACATAGCGCCTTACCGTAGGCGCGGCCTGGACGCCGCAACAGGCGGCGGCCAGCGCGAGCAGTCCGGCGCTGGCGAGTGCATCGCCTTTTTCTCGCCGCATGTAGTCCGGTAGCAATTCCGCAGCCAGTTGTTCGGCCGTCAAACCGCGCGCAAGCTGTTCTGCATACTGCGCGCGGTTGGCGTTCCAGGGCGCAAGCAGCATCTGCGCTTGCTCAAGCGCGAGCGGATGCGCCTCTTCCGCCGAGAGGGTGCGCGTGTCTTCCTCGATCCACGCCTGCAGGACGATTTGCCCCAACTGTTCGCGCTCGCGCGGCCGCATGAGCGCGCAGTAGCGCGCCAACAGCGTGCCGGGGCGGGACGACTTGCCACGCCAGCTTTGCACCAGCATCCATTGCAGCAGTTCCGGTGCCACGGCTGCGCCATCACTGGCCCAATGCACTGCGGGTAGTTTTTGCCACGGAAAGAATGCCAGTTCGGCGGGCAACCCCTTTTTCAGCGCCTTGCGCGCCTGAGCGGCGTAGGCCTCGCGGTCCAGCAAACTTGTTATCGGCTCTCCCAGCGCTTCCATGGCATCGAGCATGGCACCCAAGGCAGCGTCGTGCTTTTCACGCGCTGCGGCGCGAAGCAGGGCGGGAATCGCCTCGACCTGCCGCAGGCTTCCCAACCACCGGGCCGCAGCGAGCCGCGCCTCGGCCTTGGCGTCGTCCAGCGCCGCCATGATGCGCGGCAACTTGTCCGGAACTGCGCTCAGCGCCGTACGGGCGCGCGCGGCGTCGGCGCGGCCGCCGGCCAAGGCCAGCGCGAATAAACAATTGACCAGCAGGGGAGGAAGCTCGGGAAAGCTCGCGGCCGCGCGAAATAAAGCACGCCGCCGGGTGCCATAGCCGAGCAGGCTGCCATGTTCCAGTTCGTTTATCAATAATTGAATGTGCTGCGCAAAAAACGGCCACAGATCGTCCGCGCACCATCCGTCCTGTTCGAACAGGGACCAGTTATCGCAAAAATAGCCAAGCGCCGCCTCCGGGCCGTAGCCCAGCCCGGCCATGGCGAGTGCAAGTTCAGGCAAAGACAGGTCGGGATCGTGCAGGCGCACCAGGCTCGCGCATTGCAGCAGCAGGTCGGAGGGAGCGTCCTTGAAATTCTGCGATAGCCCGAAATAAACGATCGCTTTGCAAATTGCCGGAAAACTTACGCCGGGTTGGGCTGCGATTGCCTTGATCGCCTGCTCGGAGTACGGCAGGCGCGTCCGACTTACGTAAGTGTCGGCCGGCGTGCGCGGTACCGGCGGACCGTCGTTCTGCAGATAGGCCAGCAGTTCGGGAACGTGGTCGGCGCAATACTTTTCGTAGCTGAGCGCACCGCATGAATTCGCCGACCCGGCACGAGCCGCTTCCATTCGCCGCAGGCGCGAATTCGCCCGTTCCACCCTGATTTCGATTGCCGCCCGAAATTTAGCCATGGCGGCCGGCGGCAACGGGTTGGCTGTGCCACGCCAGTCCACTTGCGGCGGCTCGCAAACCAGCCCTCCCAATCCGGCGGCATGCGCCGCATCCTTGGCGTCCCACTCGTGCAGCAGACCGTGCACGGCGGCGGATGGGTCCGCCGCCGCAAGCGCGCGCGCACCCGTCTCAAGGTCGGCGCGGCCGCTTTCGCGGGCAAGGTTCAGCAAAAGCCGCAAAGCGTGAGCGCGCTGCTCAGACCTGGCCGCACCCGCCGCAAGATTTTGCAGCGCAGGCAGCATGTGCTCACCGCAACGCCGCAATAACTGCGCCGCGGCACTGCGCACTTTAAAGCTTCCGGACGCAGCAAGTTCGCACAGTTCGGGGGCGTACAGACGCAATGTCGCATCGGGTACCGTGCCAAGAATGCGCAGGACGTCCTGCCGCTCCGACGGCGCGGCCGCGCATAGCGCGGGGCGCAGAACCGGCGCGTGGCGCAATAGTGCATCTGCGTAGCCGGGGAGCGCACAAACCAAGCGCCGGCGCCTTTGCAGGCGCAAGCTTATGAAGCTGCGGTCGCCCCATTCAGGCAGCGGAACCGGCACCGGGCCGGCAGTGAATGCCGCACGCCAGAGCGTGGCAGGGTCGCAACCCTGCTCGGTAAGCAGGGACTCGATAAGTTCCGCACTCAAGGTGGGAGGGTCAATGCGCGTGGGGCTGACAGCCGTTACCGGCGCGCCCACGCTGTGTTCCAGCAGCGCTTCGAGCCAGCTTGATTCCGGCGCCAGGCCCAGGCATAGCGAGTCCGCAGCGGTGCCCGCGCAAGCGCCGATGAAGCGTGCCCAGCGCAGTGCGATGGAGATGGGTAGGGCCGCAAATTGTGCGTAAAGACTGGGCCGCTCGTCCCCGCCCGAGTGCGCTTGCGCGTAACCGGTCACACCGATCCGGATGCCGATTGCGCCGCGCTGGTGCGCCACCGCCAGTACCCCGGCGGACTTGCCGCTCAGTACGTAAGTTTCGACTTCCAGCGCCAGCTCTTGTAGCGGGGCCAGCCAGACACGCAGCGCTTCCAGCCAGGCGGCAGGGACACCGTCCGGGCTTGCCGGGCCGAACATTTGGACATTTTCTGCGGAATCTGGAGTCATTGGTTTAGTGTTGATACAGTCTGATCCGGCAACGCTGAGGTGCTTGATTTAGTCGGCTTGACCGAGCTTACCGTCCTGCGCGAACAGCTGCAGGTGTCGATAAACTTCTGCAAGCAAAACGGGCGGTACGTCGGTAAGTGGCAGGAGGCGTGTACCTCGCCCCAGTGCGGAATCGGTGGCTTCGAATGACAAACCGCCCAGCGTGGCCTGTTGTGCCGCCTCCGCGGCGGCATCCGGCTTGGTGGTCAGGATCGCCGTGACCGCCAAGCGCGGAAACAGGCGCTTGTAATAGCGGGTTGCGCCGCCCTGCTTGGGGCGGTCGGACTCGTAACCGAGCTTGCGCGCGTGTTGGCGCAAGGCGGCGAGCGGGACGCGGCGGTCCGCGTAATCCAGGATTTCACGCACCTCGGCATGTTCGGCACGCGCCGCATAACGGCCATTGCCCAGCTGCGGGAATAGTACATCTATTTCGTAGTCCAGCAGGTGCCGCCGCCAGGTGGCGATCTGTGCGTCATCGAGCAGCAGATCGTGCGCAAGGCATACTTCGGCATCCGCACTCAGCGTGATTTGATTTTCGTTGGCATCGCTAAGACTGCGGTCGCTCAGCGGCCGGAAAACCTGCACCAGCCGGTCGCCCTCGAGTTCCACCCAAACCAGGCGCTGCGTCAATCGTTGTAGCACCGGATGCGTATTCAGACAGCGTTCCCATTCGGAATAGCGCCAGCGCCGTTGCGCGCACAGGGCATCGTACAGGCGATCGGTGTGTTCAGCCACGATGAGCTTGATTTCCTGCTGGGTGGTTTCCAGCGCCAGCCTGGCGGCGCGTACGGCAGCGGGATCGTCGCCCTGGCGTGGCTCGGTCAGGGCGACGACTTTTTTGCCCTCCGGGCTGAATATTATGGTTTTAAACGATCGTTGCAGGCGTACCGAAAAGCTGCGACTACCGTAGCTTAGTTGCATTGCGCCCGTGGCGTCGAAGCCGGCGGTGGGTACGCTGCGGTCGGCCAGTTCGGTAATCGTCCAGCCGCGGCGCTTGGCCAGTTGTTCGGTTAGACGCGCGGCTTCGACACGTATGCCCTCGGTGCGGAAGCGGCGCGAAACCGACACCAGCAGGTCGGTCGCGGCGGCATGGTCCATGCTGGCCAGCATGGCCAGTAGCGCTTTGCAGTGGGGGGGCCGCTGGCCGTAAAACTCGTCGAGAAAGCTGCGCACCAGTGCTACCGCCGCGCGCCCGCAACAACAGGCGGCCACGGCCAGCAGCCCTTTGCTGTCCAGGATGGTGGTAAAGGCATCGCGCTGGACCAGGGGCAGCAGCTTTTCCGTCAGTTGTTCGGTCGTGAGCGCACTAAAGGGGTGACCATGGAATTGCGCGGGATGTTCGCGCATGATTTGCTGCGCGAAACGGGCGTTGCCGGCGGCGCGCGCTGCACACGCACCTTCTTCCCACAGCGCGCCTTCCTTGTTGAGCCAAACTTCGAGGACGAATTGACCGAATTTTTCGCGATCCGGCTCGGCAAAAAGTGCGCAGCGCCGGCGCAAGGGGCTATCCGGCTCGGGCGACTTGCTGCGCACGGCCAGTACCATCAGCCAGCGCACCACGGGCAGAGGGACCAGCGATCCGTCGCCGGCCCAACGCAGCGTGGGCAGCGCTTCCCAGGGAAATGACGCCAGATCCGTGAATAAATCGGCACCCAGTGCGTCGCGCGCCTCAGCCAGGATGGCTTGTTCGTCAAGCGCGGGCGGCGCAGTGCTGCCGAGCGCGTCGAGCACATTCTGCAAGGCGGATTTGACGACCGCGTCGGGTTCTGCGGCTGCAGCCTGAGTCAATACGGGAATTGCCTCTGCGCCGCCCAGGCGGCCCAGCCACTGGGCGGCGGAAATGCGCAGTTCGGTTTTGCCGGCGGCGAGTGTCGCGCCTATGCGTGCGGCCAGACCGAGGCAAGGAATCAAGGCATCCTGCGCGGCGCGACGCTCGGCCTTGGCGTCCGCCAGCGCGATCTGGCACAGCGCCTTGACCAGGGCGCGCGGCTGCTGCGGGAAAGTGCGCGCGGCGTCAAACGGGCCACTACCCGCATGGCCACCGCACTTCAGCAAATCTTCTACCAGCAGGTCGATGTGGTGGGCAAAGTACGGCCAGCGGTCGGCGTCTGGCCAGTCTGCCGCCAGGCGGTGTTCATGGCGGCAGAACATATGTAGCACTTTGACGGGCCGCATGCCCGCGCCGGCCAGAATTTCGCTTAGTTCCAACAAGCTCGGCCTGGCCTGGGCGCGATGCATGGCGTTGAAACATGCGCAGGCGATGGCATCGTCCATCAAGCCGAAAAATGCCAGCAGTTTGAACAGCAGCACCGGGCTTATCTGCTCGGCTGCGGCAAGTTTGGGCAGTGCGGTGCCCAGCATGCGGCGAAACGGGGAGGTAGCGCGCAAATGCGGGAAGGGCGAGACAGCGGGCGGGCCGTCGCTGGTCAGGCTGCGTTCCAGGAACGCGAATGATTCTCCATCCAGCGCAGCGATCAGTTCCGGTTTGTTGTGCCAGGTGTTGCCCTGTGCCACGGCGGCGGCGTAGGCGGCACTTTCATCGGTGTTGTGGGCTTCGATCGCCGCATTCAGTTCCGACTGAAATTTAGCCGGCAGAGCGGGCGGCAACGGGTTTGCCGCCGCAGACCAGTCTATCGCGGGCAGTACGTAGGGCAGTTGCGCCGGAAGCCGGGCAAGCAAGGCATCGTCGGCCGCCCATTCGCGGGCCTGGGCTTTGACCGCCGGGGCTTTATCCGCAGCGGCGATGTGGCGCGCTGCGGCCACCCATGCCTCGCGGCGGTGCACGGTGCCCAGATAATCGAGCAGGCGCAAGGCGCACAGGCGCTGGTCGGCCTTGGCATTGCGCGCAATGTTCTGCAGGGGTGTGAATACTTCGTCCTCGCTGTGCCCGAGCAGAACTTCCGCAGCGCGCCGCACTTCCTTGTCGGCAGAGGTGGCCAAACTGCAAAGTTGCGCTGCCAGGTCACGCAGGGTTTGCGGCGGCGCGAACTTGAGCGCGGAAAGAACATTCATTTGCTGCCAGGCCTCCCCGGGACCGACCAGGACAGCTATGGCCCGGACGTTGCGCGCGAGCATGTCGCCAAAACCTTCCAGCCCGCTTAACAGCCGCCGCGCCACCGCGCCTTTGGCACCGGGCGCGTTGGGTGACAGGCTTGCGACCGCCAACGCGGCGGGATCGACGCCGGCCTCGCGCAGCATGGCCTCGAAATATGCGGCGCACGGCGCGCCCGGTGCATCCTGCCGTGCGGACGACTGGCTGTCGTCAAGCGCGCAGCCATGGGAATGCTTGAGCAAAATTTCCAGCCACTGCGCCGGCGCGGGCAACTGCAGGCTATTGGGCGGGCGGTGCGCTACCGTGCAGGCATCGATAAATTTCGCCCAGCGCAGCGCAAGCGCGGGCGGCAACGCGGCATACCCTTCATATATGGCGAGTGCCGTCTGTATGTGCTCGTGCCGGAACGAACCACCCAGCAGGCCCAGAAACACGGCAAGCTCCTTGCGCGGCGCCACTTCAGCCAGCAAGGATGCGGACGCGCCGAACAGCAGGTAATTCAGGATGTCGCGCCCCAGCGGCGACCGGCCGGCCGCCGCTTCGGCCCCATCCAGCAGCTCGAGCAGCGCGACCAGTCGATCCAGCCATGCGGCCGGCACGTCTTGCGGCAGTTCACGCTGGATGGCACGCAGATGTTCTTCGGCGCACGACTTCATGCTTTTCCCTCCCCGCCCGCGTATGCCAATGTCGACGAATCGGAAATTATATCGTCACCCCTACGAAGCGGCGTGATGCCACCCATGGATATCTGCAGTCGCGCCACCATGACCAGCCACATGGCCGCGCATTTTGACATTGAGGAAAAGCGGTCAGACAGGAATTAACCACGTCGGATTGACACAATTGCGGCTGCGGCACCGCGAACAGAACCCGCCCTGGAGTTCCAAGAAGCGCTAAACCCGTGAGGTCTGTAACCCTGTAATAAAGAACTTGGGCTTGCAGCGGGCGTGCCTAATCTAAACACCATTGCAGGTTTTTTGCATGCATGGGACTCGGCATCAAAGAATGGAAGTTGCCCACGGAGGATGCGCCGGCGCTTGATTTCGTCCGCCGGCGCAGCAAACAGCCCCAGCGTGAATCAATGCGCGCCCCGCTTTAACCGTGACACGTAGGTTGGGGTGAGCTTGCAAACCCCAACATAATGCGGCAAATCATGCTGCCGAGTGTTGGGGTTCCTGTCGTCACCCCAAGCTACGATTGCAACGACTGCGGTTAAACCGGTTTAGATTGAAGTCGGGACGTGGCGCCTTACAGCGTGAAAGGCAGCGGCTCCTTGCCGTAGGCTTCGTCCAGGGAGCGGATTTGCGCCAGCAGGTGATTCAGTTCGGCGCCCAGCGCGGTGAGGCGTTCGGCCTCCAGCTTGCGCAATGCTTCGGGCAATATGCCGCGGGCCGGGGCGGGCGCTTTGGCAATCATCGCCTGACCTTTTTCGGTCAGGTATAGCTTTACCACCCGCTGGTCGGCCGCGGTGCGCTCGCGCCGCAGCAAGCCCCCGGTTTCGAGCTTGTCTACCAGGTTGCTGGCGGTGGACTGGTGCAAGGCCATGCAGTCGGCCAATTCACCCACGCGCAGGCCGGGAACTTCGGCAAGTTCCTGCAAAACCCACAATTGCGCGCCGGACAGGCCGGTACGCTTTTCAACCCATTGCGAATGGCGTTGCGCGGCGCGAATGAGCACGCGAAAGCGCTGCAGAACGTCCAAAGCAGTATCAACTGTGTTCTCTTTAGCGGGTGTAGCCTTTTTTTGCATTTTTTACCTCTGGATACGGCGCTGCGGCAGGCGCGCCAAAGCAATACGCATAAGCCTGTGCACGTTTTACCATAGTCGCGCAATTTTCGCGCGTTTTAACATATTTACGGCAAACAGGCCGATATATTGCGTCGCATTTATTTTGAAGCACAGTGGCGTCGGAAGGCGCCCCCGGCCAGCCCCGCTTCGTCCCGGCCGCACCCGTGCCGCGGCGTGTTGTCCGCACAGCGTCGGCCGGCTCGCCCTTGTTTGTCGTGGTCTGACGGCAACGTGCGCCTGCATCGCGTCTGCTGCCGCGCGATTGCGCTGCATATAATTTTGTGCCAAACTTGTTCTTGCAAACCTATTTCATAGATCGTGCAGCTTTCGGTACGGCAGGTCTTTCCGAAATGCTGTCGCGGTTACGTTTCCGGCCTGCCCCTAGTTTCCACTCTCCAAGGCCGGGATGGGTCACCGTTTCGCGCTGAGGCGCGCGAGGGCGGCGTGTCGGACGGCAACACCGCGGTCGCAAGAGCTACCGCCGGTGCAGCATGCGCCGCACCCATGGAATCGACGCTACCGAGGCATGCCATGGGCTGGCGGACCTGGCGTCCAGCGCTGGCCGGCCGCGCGGACAGCGCAATGGCTTGCGCAATCTGGATCGACCAGCGAGGCGCACTTTGCGCGCGTTGGCGGTACCCGTCCGGAAAGGCGGTCGCGCAAATTCTCGCCCGCCGCGGCCGCGCCGCCCGCACCGTAAGCCGCTACGGGCTGCATGACCGCACAACCCGTTTCGAAAGGAGCCCGCCACCCAATCCCCACTGACACGACACGGCGCGCCCGTCGCGCACCGCATCCCGCCGCCGCCTGCCCAGGCGACGCGGGGGCGGAGCTTCAACGCAAGAAAGGAGAACGCGCATGATCACACCCAGAATTCTCGCCATCGTTCTGGCCGGCGGCGAAGGCACGCGCCTCGCACCGCTGACCGCGGAACGATCCAAACCGGCAGTGCCGTTCGCAGGCCGCTACCGCATCGTCGATTTCGTATTGTCCAATCTGGTCAATTCGCACATCCATTCGATCTATCTGCTGGTGCAGTACAAATCGCAGTCGCTCATCGAGCACATACGCCGTTCCTGGATGCTGTCGCCGATGTTTCCGGAGCAGTTCATTACCGTCGTGCCGCCGCAGATGCGCGGCGGCCCGGAGTGGTTTCAGGGTACGGCCGACGCGGTGTATCAGAACATCAATCTGATCGAACACTATGCGCCGGACATCGTGGCGATTTTCGGCGCCGACCACATTTACCGCATGGATATCCGGCAAATGGTGGATTTTCATCGCGCGCAAAGCGCCGAAGTAAGCGTGGCGGCGCTGCCCGTGCCGGCCAGCGTGGCGCAGTCATTCGGCGTCATCGAGGCGGAAGCCGATGGACGCATACGCGCCTTCCTGGAAAAGCCCGCCAATCCGCCCTCCATGCCGGGCAGGCCGGGCTACAGCTTTGCGTCCATGGGCAATTATCTGTTCGACGCGGAAGTGCTGGTCGACGCCCTGACCGAAGCCGCCCGGCAGGGCCACAAGGACTTCGGCCGCGACCTGCTGCCGCGCCTGTGCACGCGCCGGCACGTGCACGCCTACGACTTCACGAGCAATCACATACCCGGTCTGCATCCAGGCGAACAACCCGGCTATTGGCGCGACGTGGGCACGCTCGATGCCTATTTCGACGCCCACTTCGACCTGCTCGGCATGGAGCCGCGCTTCAACCTGTTCAACCCCTCGTGGCGCATAGGCTCCAGCAATTATCAGGGGCCGACACCCAAAATCGTGCGTGCGGAAATGGACAACTGCATATTGGGCGCCGGCTGCCTCATCAAGGGGGCAAAAATCCGCAACTCCATCCTGCGCCGCGAAATAGTCATCGAGGAAGACGTCGAACTGGACGAATGCATCGTCATGGATTATTCGGTCATCCGCCGTGGCGCCAGGCTGCGCCGCGTGATCGTCGATCGCTATAACGACATCCCGCCCAATTCCCGCATCGGCTTCGACGCCGTGGCCGACGCAGCGCGTTACCACCGCAGCGACTCGGGCATCGTGGTGATTGCCAAACGCAACCACAAGGATGGCGGCGCCGCTGGCGAACCGCCGCGTTACCTGTAACCCGGACTAAGCGGACAAGCCATGCGCGCAAAAAAAGGCAGCATAACCGAGGTGTGGCCCGGCTCCCCCTACCCACGCGGAGCCACCTGGGACGGGATGGGCGTCAATTTTGCCCTGTTTTCCGAAAACGCAAGCAAGGTCGAACTATGTCTGTTCGACGAGGCCGGACGCGAAGAAATCCAGCGCGTGGAACTGCGCGAATATACAGAACAAATATGGCATGCCTATCTGCCCGAAGCGCGCCCCGGTCTGCTCTACGGCTACCGCGTGCATGGGCCGTACAAGCCGGAACTGGGCATGCGCTTCAACCACCACAAGCTGCTGCTCGACCCTTACGCCAAAGCTTTGCACGGCAGTCTGCGCTGGAGCGACGCGCACTTCGCCTATCGCGTCGGCCACGCCGCGGCGGATTTGTCCTTCGACCGCCGCGACAACGCAAACGGCATGCCCAAGTGCCGCGTGATCGACCCCGCCTTCACCTGGGGCGACGACTGCCCACCCCGCGTGCCCTGGCACGACACGGTCATTTACGAGCTGCACGTGCGCGGCTTCACCATGCGCCACCCGGGCGTGCCGCAACACCTGCGCGGAACCTATGCCGGACTGGCGGCACCCGCCGTGATCGACTATCTGCGCCGGCTCGGCGTCACCGCGGTAGAACTGATGCCGGTGCATGCCTTCTGCGACGACCGCCATCTGGTGGAAAAAGGCCTGCGCAATTACTGGGGATACAACTCCATTGGCTTTTTTGCGCCGGACCCGCGCTATCTGTCCGAGCCGCGCATAGGCGAATTCAAGACCATGGTGCGCACGCTCCACGCCGCCGGAATCGAAGTGATTCTGGACGTGGTCTATAACCACACCGCGGAAGGCAATCAGTTCGGCCCCACGCTATCGCTGCGCGGCATAGACAATGCCTCCTACTATCGGCTGGCGCCGAACAACCCGCGCTTCTATGTCGACTACAGCGGCTGCGGCAATGCCCTCAACATGGTGCATCCGCGTGTGCTGCAACTCATCATGGACAGCCTGCGCTACTGGGTGACGGAAATGCACGTCGACGGCTTCCGCTTCGACCTTGCCTCCACCCTGGCGCGCGAATTGCACGAGGTCGACAGGCTGGGCGCGTTTTTTGACGTAATCCGGCAAGACCCCGTGCTGTCGCGCGTAAAACTGATCGCCGAGCCCTGGGACCTGGGCGAAGGCGGCTATCAGGTGGGCAATTTCCCGGTCGGATGGGCGGAGTGGAACGACCGCTACCGCGACAACATGCGCGCCTTCTGGAAAGGCGACGGCGGTCTGATCGGCGAGATGGCGACGCGCCTGACCGGCTCCAGCGACCTCTATGAAAGCAGCGGCCGCAAGCCTTACGCCAGCATCAATTTCGTCACCGCGCACGACGGCTTCACGCTGGCAGATCTGGTCAGTTACGACCACAAGCACAATGCCGCCAACCGCGAGGACAACCGCGACGGACACAACCACAATCTGTCCTGGAATTGCGGTGTCGAGGGCCCTACCGGCGAACCCGCGGTGTTGGCCCTGCGCGCGCGCCAGATGCGAAATTTCTTGACCACGCTGCTGCTGTCGCAGGGCGTGCCCATGCTGGTGGCCGGCGACGAATTCGGCCGCAGCCAGTTGGGCAATAACAACGCCTACTGCCAGGACAACGAATTGTCGTGGCTGGACTGGTCACTCGCCGAATCCAATAGCCGCCTGCTGGCATTCGTGCGCAAACTGCTCGCGCTGCGGCGTAGCCATCCGGTATTCCGGCGGCGCAATTTTTTCCAGGGCCGCCCGCTGCACGGTCGCGCCGTGAAAGACATCCTGTGGCTCAACCCGGATGGGCAGGAAATGACGGAGGCACAGTGGCGCAATGATTTCGCGCGCTGCCTGGGCGTCTATCTGGCGGGCTACGCGCTCACTCAGGTCGATGCGCGCGGCAACTCGGTACGCGAGGCAAGCTTCCTGCTACTGATCAACGCGCACCACGACGCGCTCGACTTCCAACTGCCGGCCCAGCTTGGCACGGCCGGCTGGCTGGTCCACATCGACACCGCAGCCGAAACCTTGCCGGGCGACATCCCGCGCCGCGTGGCGGCCGGCGCCGTCTATGCGCTCGCCGGCCGCTCGGCGGTATTGCTCGAAGAAATCGGGGCCAAACCGTGAAGCGCCAACACCACATGCCCTGGGGCACCCGGCACGCCGCCGCAAGCACAATGTTCCGCTTCTGGGCGCCGGCTGCGCAGGAAGTTTTGCTACACCTGGAAACCGGCGCAGAAAACCTCACGCTGCCCATGCAACGCACCGGCCTCGGCTGGTTCGAGCGCAGCGTGGACAGCCTCGCGCCGGGCTGCCGCTACCGTTTCCAGGCCGATTGCGGTTTGCTGGTGCCGGACCCTGCCTCGCGCAGCAACCCGGACGGCGTGCACGCGGCGTCCGAATTGATAGACCCGGCCGCATTCGACTGGCAGGACGACGACTGGCGCGGCCGCCCCTGGCACGAAGCGGTACTGTACGAAGTGCATACCGGCAGCTTCAGTCCGGAAGGAAATTTCGCCGGCATCGAACGCCGTCTGGATCACCTGGCCGATCTGGGCGTGACGGCGCTGCAACTGATGCCCGTGGCGGCCACGCCGGGGCGCCGCAACTGGGGTTACGACGGCGTGCTGGCCTATGCCCCGGCAGCCGCCTATGGCCCGCCGCAGGCCCTCAAAAGCCTGGTGCAGAGCGCGCACCGGCGCGGCATCATGGTGCTGCTGGACGTGGTGTACAACCACTTCGGGCCGGAGGGGAATTATCTGCACGTCTATGCGCGCGATTTTTTCACGGACCGCCACCGTACCCCCTGGGGCGCGGCCATCGACTTCGAAGGCGCGCGCGCGGTGCGCGATTTCTACGTGCACAACGCGCTGTACTGGCTGGAAGAATTTCACCTCGACGGCCTGCGCCTGGATGCCGTGCATGCCATACACGACGGTTCCGATCCCGACATCGTCGAACAGATCGCGCGCGCGGTCGCGGCCGGGCCGGGCCGCACCCGCCATGTTCATGTGGTGCTGGAAAACGACGACAACGCTGCGCGCCGGCTAAGCCCCGGCAACTGTACAGCGCAGTGGAACGACGATTTCCACCACTGTCTGCACGTACTTTTGAGCGGCGAGCAGGACGGCTATTACAGCGACTATGCGCCGCGCGCCCTGCAACTATTGGGGCGCACCCTGGCAGAAGGCTATGCCTGGCAGGGCGAAGCCTCACCCTACCGCGGCGGGCAGGCACGCGGCGAGCCCAGTGCCCACCTGGCGCCCACCTGTTTCGTCAATTTTCTGCAGAACCACGACCAGATCGGCAATCGCGCCCTGGGCGAGCGGCTGACCGAAATCGCCGCCCCGCGGGCACTGCGTGCGGCGCTCGAAATCCTGCTGCTGGCGCCCTCCGTGCCCATGCTGTTCATGGGAGAGGAGTGGGGCACGCAGCAACGCTTTGCGTATTTCTGCGATTTTGGCGAGGAACTTGCGGCAGCGGTGCGCAATGGCCGGCTGGAAGAATTCAGCCGCTTCGCGCGCTTTAGCGACCCCACCCTGCGCGCGCAGATTCCCGACCCCGGCGCCGATTCCACCTTCGCCGCGGCCTGCCTGGATTGGTCTGCAACGGAGCGCGCGGAACACCGCGCGACGCTGGACCTGGTGCAAAAACTGCTGGCGCTGCGCCGTACCGAACTGATGCCGCGCCTGGCCGGCATGGCCGGCGGCAGCGGGCGCTACCGCTGTCTGGGCGCCAGCCTGCTGGAAGCGACCTGGCGCCTGGCCGATGGCAGCCCCTATCGCCTGCTCGCCAACCTCGGCCCGCAGGCGGCCACCCCGCCCGCTGCTCGCAACCTGCGCCTGCTGCATGCGTCGGATGGCATGGCCGGTGCGCAGGAACTGCCGGGGTGGTCGGTAAGCTGGTGGCTGGGAGATTCCCATGAGTCTGAATGACCCCGCTCCGCAATCCCTGCCCGACACAGCGTCTGCCGCGCGCGCGAGTGGTCCACGCGCAACCTATCGCGTGCAACTGAATGCGCAGTTCGGCTTTCGCAAGGCAGCCGCCATCGTGCCCTATCTGGCCCGCCTGGGCGTAAGCCACATTTACTGTTCCCCCTATCTGGCGGCGCGCCCCGGCAGCCAGCACGGCTATGACATCATCGACCACAACACGCTGAACCCGGAAATCGGCGACGCGGCCGACTATGCGCATTTCACCGCGGTGCTGGCAGCCCATGACATGCGCCAGATGGTGGACGTGGTGCCCAATCACATGGGTGTCATGGGCGCCGACAATGCTTGGTGGCTGGACGTGCTGGAAAACGGCCCCGCCGCCAAACACGCCGGGTTTTTCGACATAGACTGGCAACCGCTCAAGGCGGAATTGCGCGGCAAGGTGCTGCTGCCGGTGCTGGGCGACCACTACGGCAAGGTGCTGGAGCGTGGCGAACTGAAGCTGGCGTTCGACGCCGAGCGCGGCCAGTTCAGCGTGCACTATTACGAGCACCGCTTTCCGCTCGACCCGCGCACTTATCCGCACATACTCGGTACTTCCGGCGCGGCGCCGGAGAAGGCAGCGCCGAACCCGTCGGACGAAGCCGCGGCCCTACAAAGTTTGCTGACCGCTTTCGGCCGCCTGCCGGCGCGCAGCGATACCGCACCGGAAAAGGTCGCCCAGCGCGCCAGCGATGCGGAAAGCTGCAAACGGGCGCTGGCCTGGATGTGCGCCAGGGCGCCCGGCATGGCGGCACGCATAGATGCCTGCCTGGCGCGCCTGAACGGAACGCCGGGCGACGGCGCGAGTTTCGACGCGCTGGATGCGCTCATGCGCGAACAGGCGTGGCGCCTCGCTTATTGGCGCGTGGCCTCGGACGAAATCAATTACCGGCGCTTTTTCGACATTAACGATCTGGCCGCGCTGCGCATGGAAAATGCCACCGTGTTCGACGCCACGCACTGCCTGCTGGCCGACTTGCTGGCCAGCGGCAAGGTGGACTGCCTGCGCATAGATCACCCGGACGGGCTTTACGACCCGGCCGAATATTTCCGCCGCCTGCAGCAAACCCTGCTGCCCGCGGTGGGAGCTACGCAAGAGGCACAGCCGCATATTTACGTGGCGATAGAAAAGATTACCGCCAGTTACGAACGCCTGTCGCAACAGTGGGCGGTGGCCGGCACCACCGGCTATCGCTTCGCCAACGTGGTGCACGGATTATTCGTCGACGGCTCGGCGGAAGCGCGCATGGACCGCATTTATCGCAGCTTTGCCGGTGACCTGCCGCCGTTCGATGAATTGCTGTATCGCTGCAAGCGGCTCATCGTGCAAACCGCGCTGGCCGGCGAGCTGAACGTACTGGCCAATCTGCTCGGGCGCATCGCCGAATCCTGCCGCGACACGCGCGACTATACGCAAAACAGCCTGCGCCACGTGCTGGCGGAAATAGTCGCGTGTTTTCCGGTTTATCGCACCTATATAGATAGCGCGGGCGCGAGCGACGAAGACCGCCGTTACATAGATTGGGCCGTGGCGGCGGCGCGCAAAAGAAGCCGCAGCGCCGACGCCAGCGTGTTCGAATTCGTGCGCGAAGTGCTTACCACGCGGCGCGGTGACGGGCGCGCGAGCGACTATCGCGCCGACATCGTGGCCTTCGCGCAGAAATTTCAGCAATTTACCGCGCCGGTCATGGCCAAGGGCTGCGAGGACACCAGTTTTTATATTTACAACCGCCTCGTGTCGCTCAACGAGGTCGGCGGCGATCCGCGCACGTTCGGCATGGGCGTGACGGCATTTCACGGTGCCAGCATGGACCGCGCACGCAACTGGCCGCAAACCATGCTGGCCACATCCACGCACGATAACAAGCGCTCCGAAGACGTGCGCGCGCGCATCGCGGTGCTGTCCGAAATGCCGGCGCTGTGGCGGCTGATGCTGCGCCGCTGGAGCCGTACCAACCGCAGCCGCAAACGCATGCTGGACCAGGGTCTGGCGCCGTCGCGCAATGACGAATATCTGCTCTATCAGACTTTGCTCGGCACCTGGCCGCAGCCTGGGCCTGGCGCTGCGGAACTGGCCGTCTATTGCGAACGCATCCTGCGTTACATGCAGAAAGCCGTGCGCGAAGCCAAACAGCACAGCAGTTGGGTAAATCCTGACCCGGCTTACGAAACCGCCCTGCACGACTTCATCGTGGCCCTGCTCACGCCGGGCCGGCGCAACCGCTTTCTGGCCGATTTCGTGCCCTTCGCCGAACACGTGGCGCGCTATGGGCTGTATAACGGCCTGTCGCAGGCCTTGATCAAATTCACCTCGCCGGGCATTCCGGATATTTATCAGGGCAATGAAATTCTGGATTTCAGCCTGGTCGATCCGGATAACCGGCGGCCCATCGACTACGCGCAGCGCGCGCATTTGCTGGAAGGGCTGATGCGCGACTTCGACGCGACCCCGGCGCAGCGCGCCGCCAGCTTGCGCCGCTTGCTCGATGCGGCCGGCGACGGCCGCGCCAAACTATTGCTCACCTGGCGCGCGCTCGAACTGCGCCGCCAGGACGCAGCGCTATTCCGCCACGGCGACTACCTGCCGCTCGCCGCCACCGGCGCGTGCGCCGAGCATGTGTGCGCCTACGCGCGCCGCCACGGCGAGCGCGCAGTGGTGGTGCTGGCACCGCGCCTGTACGCACGCCTGGTGGAAAACGGCACGCCCCCGCTGGGTGAGGTATGGGGCGACACCTGCGTCAGTCTGGCGCCGCTGGGGCCGCTCGCCGCAGCGCCGCTCGATGTGCTAAGTGGCAGGCACTGCGGCAGCCAGGATGAGGGCAGGACATGGCTGCTGCCGCTGCAGGAAATTTTGAATGATTTTCCGGTCGCGCTGATCACGCTGCGTCTGGCGCCCGCGGGCGCCGCTGCGGCACCGGATGCCTGACCCGCACGCGGCCGGCGCAGCCGCGGCGAGCATTCATTAAAGAGGTAAAGATGGAACTGATACGCGAATTATTCAACCCCGACACCCTGTCTGAATCGGTGCTCGCAATGCGCACCGGCGGCCGTGTGATATTGATACTGATCGCGGCCTGGGGGCTCATCCGCATTTCCCATCGCCTGATCCGTACCTTCCGCATCTATGTGAGCAGCCACTCCAGTTCGCAGGACGAGGTCAAGCGCATCACCACGCTGGGGCGCGTATTCCGCTATATCGCGTCGGTGGTGATTTCGCTCGTGGCCGGCATGCTCATACTGAGCGAATTCGGCATTTCCATCGCGCCCATACTGGGTGCCGCCGGGGTGGTCGGCATCGCCATAGGTTTCGGTGCGCAAAGCCTGGTGAAGGACTATTTCACCGGCTTTTTCCTGCTGCTGGAAGACCAGGTGCATCAGGGCGACGTAATCGAAGCCGGCGGCAAAGCCGGTCTGGTGGAAGAAGTAACCCTGCGCTACATACGCCTGCGCGACTATTCCGGCAACGTGCATTTCGTGCCCAACGGGCTGGTCACCACCGTCACCAACATGAGCCGCGGCTTTGCCCATTCCGTCATGGACATAGGCGTGGCCTACCGCGAGGATGTGGATGCCGCGCTGGCCGTCATGCGTCAGGTCGGCCAGGCCATGCGCGCCAGCGAGGAATTCGGCCCGCGCATCCTCGATGACATAGAAATGGCCGGGGTGGAGGCGCTGGCCGATTCGTCGGTCACGCTGCGCTGCCGGATCAAGGTGCAGCCGCTGGAACAATGGGGCGTGCGGCGCGAATACCTGCGCCGCGTGAAACAGGCATTCGACGCGGCAGGCATAGAAATTCCCTATCCGCACCTGACGGTCTATGCCGGCCAGGCCAAGGACGGCAGCGCGCCGCCGTTCCCGCTGCGCGGGTTTGGCGCAACGCGCACCGCCGCGCCGGCAACGGAAGGAGTATCTTTCTAGATTGCGTCCAGATAGCCCTGCCCCGCGATGGAACCCACAAACCTCGGCAGCCGCCTGCGCCGCCATTACCGGCGCGCGCTGCGCACCGGCTATGGCCTCGTGGCGCCGCAGGTCTGGTTGCGCCGCCTGGTATTCTGGGGCGGTGCAATCGGGGTGGGCCTGGCGGCAACGGGTTTCGCCATCAGCGGCTATTACGCCGACGAGTTATTCCGCAGCGCGGTCGAACATAACCAGTGGCTGGTGCTGGCCATCATGCCGGCCGGTCTGGCCGGCATTACCTATGTCACGCGCCGGATATTCCCGGGCAGCCAGGGCAGCGGCATTCCGCAGGCCATCGCGGCACTGCAGGTTTTTGACGATCAGGCGCGCAACAAGCTGCTTTCGCTGCGCATCGCTGGCGGCAAACTGCTGCTCACCACCTGCGCGCTCATGTGCGGCGCGACGGTGGGCCGCGAAGGCCCGACGGTGCAGATCGGTGCTTCGATCATGCACGCCCTTGGCCGCTACGCGCGCTTCCCCAGCCATGAACTGGAGCGCGGCCTCATCATCGCCGGTGCCTCGGCCGGTGTCGCCGCGGCATTCAATACGCCACTGGCCGGCGTGGTATTTGCCATCGAAGAGCTCTCGCGCAGTTTTGAGGCGCGCACCAATGGCATCGTCCTCACCGGCGTCATCTTTGCCGGCGTAACCGCGGTGGCCATTCTGGGCAATTACACCTACTTCGGTGCCACCAATGTATCGGTAAAGTTCAGCCAGGTGTGGATGGCCGTACTCGCCTGCGGTGCGGCGGGCGGGCTGGCGGGCGGCTTGTTCGCGCGCATGGTGCTGGCGGCAGGGCGCGGTCTGGGTGGCAGGCTGCAGCACTGGATGCGCCAGCGGCCGATCGGTTTTGCTGCCCTGTGCGGCCTGGTACTGGCACTGATAGGCATTGCCTCGGGCAATACCACCTACGGCACCGGCTACGACGAAGCCCGCCTGCTGCTGTCGGGATCGCACGACGTACCGGCCAGTTTCGGCCTGCTGAAGTTCGCCGCGACCTTGGTGTCCTTCTTGAGCGGCATTCCGGGCGGCATATTCGCGCCATCACTATCGATAGGCGCCGGCCTGGGCGCCAATCTGGCCACGCTGCTGCCCACCACGCCTTTTTCCGCCTGCGTGCTGCTGGGCGTGGTGGCTTACTTCACGGGCGTGGTGCAGGCGCCGCTCACGGCTTTCATCATCGTGATGGAAATGACCGCCAATCACGACATGGTATTTCCGCTCATGGCCACCGCGCTGATCGCCCAGGGCGCCTCCCGCGCCGTTTGCCCGGAGCCGCTCTACAAGGCGCTGGCGGCCGCTTTCGTGGCGCGCATTACGGGCACGGCGTCTGCATCCGAACCCGCACTGGCTGCGCCGGCCTCGCCGGATGACTCGCCCGCGCAGGAAACATACGGCGGTCCGCGCTAAGACAGACCACCACAGCCATGGCGCATATTCATTCGTGCGCCGGATGCGCGCTGGACAGCCAATCGAGCAGCACCTGCCGCAGCAGCGCGGGCGTGACCGGTTTGGGTATGTAGCCGTTGATGCCGGCACGCAGGTAGTCGTCCCGATGTTCGCCAAAGGAGCCGGACGTGAGGGCAAGCAGGGGCTGGCGGGCCGCTTGCGGTAAGGAGCGGATGGCATACACCAGGTCCAGGCCGTCGGCTTCGCAGCTGCCCACGTCGAGCAGAATCAGCCTGAATGCCGCCGCCTGCAGCATGCCCAGGGCATCGACGACATTGGCGGCTTCAAACACCACCGGCCCGGACTGCTCCAGCGCACCGCGTATGGCGGCCCGCGTCTGTTCGTCGGCATCGACCACCAGCACCGGTGCACCACTGTGATGTTCACGCAGGCGGGCTTGCACGTCGTCGTGCGCATCAGCCAGCGCATGCGCATGATCGGCCCCCATAGGCAGGCAGACCTCGAACCAGAATGTGCTCGATTTGCCGGGCCGGCTCTCCAGCCCTATGCGCCCGCCCATCATGCCTATCAGTTCGCGGCACAGAAACAGGCCAATCCCGGTGCCACCGCGTTTGCGTGTGGTGGAGCCGTCGGCCTGGTGAAAGGACTCGAACACGCGGTGCCGCTCGTCCTCGGCGATGCCCACGCCGTCATCGGCCACTTCGACCCGCAGCCTGAGGGTGTCGCGGTCTATCAGGCTGCAGGCGACGCTCAGGCGAATTTCGCCCTGTTCACTGAATTTGACCGCGTTACCCAGCAGTTCCGATAACACCAGACGCAGACGCAGCGGATCCCCCAACATGACCACATCGGCCCGCATGGCCGACTGAGCCGGGCCGATGTACGAAAAGTCCAGGCCCTTCTCACGGCTTAGCCGGCGCGTTCGTTCCAGCAGCGGATCGACCACCTCGGCGAGCGTAAATGCGGTTCGCGCCAGCGAAAACTGGCCGGATTCCATTCTGGCGATATCCAGCAGTTTGTCGACCAGAGCAAGCAGGGCCTGGGCAGAACTTTCCGCGGTGGTCAACTGCTTTGCGACACGGGCGTCTTCGGTGCGGCGCCTGGCCAGCCCCACCATGCCCAGAATGACATGCAGCGGCGTGCGCAATTCGTGGCTGATGTTGCGCAGCAAGGTCAGTTTCACGCGGTTGCCGGCTTCCGCGGCCTCTTTCGCCACGCTTAGCGCCAGTGTGCGTTCCTTCACCAGTTCTTCCAGTTGGTCGCGGTGGCGCTCGACCTCCCTGCGCAATGTTTCGCGTTCGAGCACGTTGCGGATGCGCAATTGCGCGATGGCAACGTTGATCGGCTTGGCAAGATAGTCCGCCGCGCCCAGCTCCAGCCCCACTGCCTCGGCTTCCGATTCGGCCAGCGCGGTGATGAAAATGACAGGCACGTGACGCAGGCGCGGCTCGGCGCGCAAGCGCCGGCATACCTCGTAGCCGTCCATGTCCGGCATCATCACGTCGAGCAAAATCAGATCCGGCGGCGACTCCATGGCCAGCGCCAGACCCTGCGGGCCCGAGGTGGCGATCTGCAGGTCGTACAGCCCGGACAGTGCCGCCCCGAGGGTGCGCAGGTTTACGGGCGTATCGTCTATCGCCAGGATGGTCGGCTTGTGCGTCATTGAAGCTCCAGTTGCCAGCCGCGGGTAGCCGCGATTTCACGCAAGCGCCGTGCCGCGGCGGCGAATTGCAAGTCAGACACGAAAGGCCGGATGGCCGCAAATTCGGCGGCGGCTTCCGTATCGTGCAGCAAGCTCAGCATGTCCTCGAAGCGGTCGATGGCGTCGAATTTGTTTCGGTCCAGCAAGGGCAGCAGCGCTTCCACGAGGGCACGCAGGCGCTCATGATCGACCGCGCGGGTCGCAGTCGTGGCCGGCGGATGTGTCGCGGAATCCGCGCCGGCCCGCGCCGGCAGCCACTTCGCAAGTACACTTTTGAGGCTGTCCAGCATGACGGGCTTGCTCAGAAATTCGTCCATACCGGCCGCAAAGCAGCGCGCACGATCATCCTCGAAGGCGTGCGCGGTCATGGCGATGACCGGCCGGCGAGCCTGCTCGGCCTCCAGCTCGCGCGCGCGAATTTGCTCGGTCGCCGCGCAACCATCCATTTCCGGCATTTGCATGTCCATCAGCACCAGGTCGATATCCGGGCAGGCGGCGAGCACTTCCAGCGCTTCGCGGCCATTCGTGGCGACGCGGGTGCGCACCCCCAGCCGCTGCAGCATGGAGTGCACCACGCGCTGATTGGTCGGATTGTCTTCCACGATCAGCACCGTGCCGGCAAAGCGCACGCCGTCGGGGTGCGCCGCGGAGCGGTCGGCGTGGCGCGCGTCGTCGCTTGCCGCAAAGCGTTCGGCGCGTATGCGGAACCAGAAACGGCTGCCCTCGCCGGCGGCGCTCTCGATGCCGACGCCGCCGCCCATCAATTGCGCCAGGGTTTTTACGATGGAAAGACCCAGTCCGGTGCCGCCGAAGCGCCGCGTGATGGAATTGTCGGCCTGGGAAAAGGGCACGAACAGCTCGCCCTGCAGGTCGGCCGGAACGCCGATTCCGGTATCGGTCACGGCGAATTCGAGCATGGCACCTTCGCCGTCCTCGCCAGCCACGAGGGCCGTTACGAGTATGCTGCCGCGCGCGGTAAATTTGATCGCATTGGCCACCAGATTCGACAACATCTGGCGTATGCGGTAGGCGTCGGAGCGGAAACGCAGCCCCGCCTCGCCCTCCCATTGCGCGTCTATGTGCAAACCTTTGGCATCCGCGGCGCCGCGGAACAATGCGCTCACCTCGTGCACGACCTGGGCCGGATCAAACACCTGCGCGTCGAGCTGAAGCTTGCCGGCCTCGATTTTGGACAGGTCGAGAATGTCGTTCAGCAGGGTGAGCAAGGTCTGGCCGGAATTCAGTATGGTGCGCGCGTAGTCCTTGCGCTGCGCTTCGGGCATGTCAGGTAACATGAGCATTTGCGCCATGCCCAATATGCCGTTCATGGGGGTGCGGATTTCATGACTCATGGTGGCGAGGAAGCGGCTTTTGGCAATGTTCGCGGTTTGCGCTTCGTCGCGCGCCGCGATCAAGTCGGCCTCGGTCTGCTTGATTTGCGAAATATCCTGATGGGTACCGGACATGAGCAGAGGTTTTCCGTCTGCTGTCCAGCTCGACACGCGGCCGCGATCCAGCAGCCATACCCAGCGGCCGTCCTTGTGCCGCATGCGCACCTCGCATTCGTAATGCGACAGCTTGCCAGCAAAATGCTCGCCCAATAGTCGGTTGGAACGCTCCAGGTCGTCCGGGTGGGCAAAGCGGATCCAGGTGGCTATGGAAACCGGGCTGATTTCATCGAGGCGATAGCCGATGATGTCCGCCCAACGTTCATTGAACACCGTTTCTCCGGTCGCCACGTTCCACTCCCAGGTACCGACATCGGTGCCTTCCAGAATGTCGCGCAGCCGGCGGCGTTCCGTACCCAGTTCCGTCAGCACGCCGCGGTACTCGGTCAGGTCACGCATGATGGTGGCCATGCTGGTGGGCTTGCCGGTCGTGTCCTTGAATACGAATAGTTGCTGATCGACCGGAATTTCGCGGCCGTCGACATGCTGCAGCGCCGTTTCACCGCGCCAATAACCCTCTTGCAACGCCTCCGGCAGCCCCCGATGCATCACCTTGTCGTAAGCCCAGTCCGGATACACGCGGCGCATGCCGTATTGCGTCAGATCGGTCGCCGCCGGCAAGCCTATCAATTGGGTTGCGCCCAGGTTCTGATAAAGCGGGCGCCGCTTCATGTCCGCACTGAATATGAAATCCGGTGAATAGTCGAGCAGTTGGCGCAGTTGCTGGTTGGCCCGCTCCAGCGCATGACGTTCCGTGACGTCGTGAATGATGGAAATGAGCAAGGTGCGGCCATGTATGGTCGCCGGCCCGGAATACACCTCGACGTCGCGAATTTCCCCAGATGCCAGGCGGTGCCGGAAATTGAAGTAACGACGGTGCAACTGCGCCGCGGTATCCATTTCGCGCGCAACTTCTTCCGGCGCCAGGCAATTGATTTGGGCGATGTTCATCTGCACCAGGGTTTCCAGCGGGTAGCCGTAAAACTCTGCCGCCGCCCGATTGGCCTGGATGATTTTGCCGTCGTGCGGATCGATGATCAGTTTGATGGCCGTATTGACTTCGAAAAACTGCTGATAGGTTTCCTGCAACTCGCGCATCGCCTGGTCGGCCAGTTTGCGCGCAGTGATGTCGCGCCAGGCCCCCATCAACACGAGCCCACCTTTGTAGGGAAGGCGGCTGACCGTCACGTCGGCCCAAAAATCGGTACCGTCAATGCGCCTATGTACCCATTCGAAATAATGGCGTTCGCTTTCCTGCGATCGACGGATATGTTCCGGCCCGGATTGCGACGAAGGGCGCCCGTCCGGTTGCGTAGGGGGCGAAATATCTATGACGGTTCTGCCGATAATTTGCTCGCGCCGGCCGTGCAGCATGGCTTCTGCGGCGCGATTGCAGTCCACGATGCGTCCGGTGTCGAATTCCACGAGCACGTAGGCATCGGGCGAGCCGGAAAACAGGATTTCGTAGCGCTCCTTCAATTCGCTGATCTGTTGCACGGCCTGTTTGCGCTCGCTCACGTCGCGCCAGGCCACGAACAGAACGGGTTGTTGGTCGAGTTGCAGGCGCGATAGCGACACTTCGGCCCAAAATAGTTCGCCGTCGCAACGGCGGTGCACCCACTCCGAGCGGCTGCGGCCGGTTTGCATTGCCTCGTCAATCAAGGGAGGCAATTCCGCACTGGAAACCCGGCCATCGGGCTGGAATTCCGGCCAGTAAGTTTCCAGGGAAGCACCGACTATCCGGTTGCGTGGTGCGCGTAGCGTGGCTTCGGCCGCGCTGTTGCAGTCGATCACGGTTTTGTCGGCAAGACCGACCAGGAAATACGCGTCGGGCGATTCTTCGAACAGTTTGAAATAACGCTGGTTGAGCCCTTCAATTTGGTCCAGCGCACGCTTGTGCAGCGCTTCGCTGCGGGTAAGCCGCGCCAGGCTTATGCCAACCACTACGAGAAAGACGGTGATCAGTCCCAGCGATCTCAAGGCCTCACGCCGCCATCCGGCAAGCACTTCTTCAACGGAAAATCCCGCCAGCACTATGAACGGATATTTACTCAGGCGCCGGAAGCTGACTATGCGCGTCGTTCCGTCGGCGGTAAGGATGTCCTGCAGCGAACCTTCATTGACTCCGCGCTCGAGCATGCCGCGTATGGGACTGTTCGGCGGCAGGGGGGTGTTCATGAGCTTGGGATTCATGGGCAGGCGGAACACCATGTTGGTGTTGTCGGCGTGCCGGATGACCAGCGCGGCGCCGCCGGGCAATTTAAGTCTGGACAGCAGCTTTTCTTCGATACCCAGATCGAACAGCACGGTGGCAGCGCCGGCAAATTCGCCGGCCTCATTGCGCAGGGCCCGCGTCACGGCAAGCGACCAACGCCCGTTGGTGCGGGCCAGCAACGCGTCCGAATAGGCCAGCCGCTGCGCGGGATGGTCGCGCACCTCGTTGAAATGGGCGCGATCCGCCACATTGACGCCCTGGGCATCCGGATCGGAGGAATAGAGCAGATCGCCCTTGGCGTCAAAAATGGTGGTTTTCGACAGTTCCTCCGCATTTTCTATCATGCGCTGCAGGCGCAGCCTGACGCGCTCGCGGTTCGCCGGTACGGCCGCCTGATGCAGAATTTCCCTGGGAAATTCGTGGTCCAGCACATCCAGCACCATGTCTATGCGGTCCAGGGTCTGGTTGAACCGCGATGCGAGCAGGGTAACCAGATTCTGGCTGTCCTCACCCGCGTTGGTACGCACCGCGCGGTAGGACTGCCACTGGAAATAGGCCGTCACACCGATCACCACGGCAGCCAGCAGCGCGACGATCAGGTGCATCGGATAGCGGGCACGGAATGGCAAGGCGCTGCCCTCAGCCAGACTGATGCCGCTCGCGGCTGGCGGCAAAATTGTTCATTCGTTTGAATCCTTTCTGAAACTGGATGAACCCGAGCGCTTTCCTTCCGGCGACCGTCAGGCCGACGGCGCTGGGCGCTGCCACGGGCTCGGCCGCAGAGCGCGCAATTGGCGCGTCCATTGCGGCAAGGTCAAGTGTGCCTGCAGGGCTTTCGCGGCGATCCCCGGGTTATCGGCAAAATGCGCGCCTAATTTGAATGTTGGCCGCCAATGTGCTGGGGGCGAGGCGGCCATGGCGTAAAAGTTCTTCCGCTACTCAGGCCGGCGCGCAGCCAAAACGGCTGCTTCGCTGCCATACGCAGGATTATTTCTTCCCGCGTGCTCAGGCGTGGCAGTGGTGCGCAATGGCGGCCGCGGCGGCAGCGCGGCACTGTGTCCAGGGATGCGCGCCCGATAACTTGTCGACCTGGACCGGGCCAGGGAGTGCGATCGGGCAATCCGCCTGGCCGCTACGCCGCCAGCGTGCAAAAGAAGCGCTATGAAAGCGGCCGGGAAAGGCGCGCTTTCAGCAAAAATCGGCTAGCGGAAGCGCGAAGAAATGGAGCGGGTGTTACGTCGACAAAATCTGAACGGATGCAGATTTGCCAGGACGCAAGAAACTGCGTGCGCGTACTCGCGCGCGCTCAGTCGTAGAAAAGTGAGCGAATAGTCTGGGTTGGCACGGCCGGGCGCCCGCCTGGGCTTGCCCGGCCGCGCCCGTGCCTGGCGCCGGCGCGAAGGCCGCTTCAGTCGGCCTGTTTGCGCAGGAAAGCGGGAATGTCGAGCATGTCCACACCGCTCGAACGCATGGCCTCTACCGTGACCGATGCCGAGCGATTGGCGCGCTGGGTACGAATGACCGCCGGTACGTCAAGGGCGTGATAATCCACCGCCGGCGCGCCGTGCATGCTGTCCGTTCCGGTGCGGCGCGTTTCCAGCACCGTCATGGTCGGTTTGGCGGCCACACGCTGTATGCCGAGGCCAGTGGCAACCACGGTGACACGCAGGTCGTCGCCCATTTCTTCGTCGAACACGGCGCCGAATATCACCGTGGAATCTTCCGCGGCGAATTCGCGTATGGTGGACATGACCTCATTGACTTCCTTCATCTTGAGCGAGGTGGAGGCGGTAATGTTCACCAGTACGCCGCGCGCGCCAGACAAATGCACGCCTTCCAGCAACGGGCTGGCAACGGCCTGTTCGGCCGCGATGCGCGCACGATCGACGCCGCTCGCGCAGGCCGAACCCATCATGGCCATGCCCATTTCGCTCATGACGGTTTTCACGTCCTGGAAGTCCACATTGACCAGGCCGGGGAAATTGATGATTTCGGCGATGCCGCCCACCGCGTTGTGCAGCACGTTATCGGCGGCGCGGAACGCATCTTTCATGCTGATGTCGTCGCCGAGCACTTCCATCAGCTTGTCGTTAAGTATCACGATGAGCGAATCGACGCGCTGCGACAGTTCTTCTATGCCGGCCATGGCGGCAGACATGCGCTTGCCTTCGAATGCAAACGGCTTGGTGACGACAGCCACGGTCAGGATGCCCAGTTCGCGTGCGATTTCGGCCACCACGGGGGCCGCGCCGGTGCCGGTGCCGCCACCCATGCCGGCGGTAATGAACACCATATTGGCGCCGCGCAGCGCATCGGCGATGCGCTCGCGCGCTTCTTCGGCGGCGGAACGGCCGGCATCCGGCTTGGCGCCGGCGCCCAGGCCGGACTCACCAAGCTGCAGTTTCAACGGCGCCGCATTGCGGTGCAGGGCTTGCGCATCCGTATTTGCGCATATGAACTCCACGCCATTTACGCCGCAGCGAATCATGTGGTCGACCGCGTTGCCGCCGGCGCCACCTACCCCGATAACCTTGATGATGGTACTAACGGACACGCTGGGTTCCTTGTCGATAATTTCAAACATGCTCGCCTCCATGGATGCACCTGCCAGTTGCCGGACTTGCGGTCCGCCATACAGCCCCCCAGGCAGGCACCACAAACGGTAGTGGTACAGTGCCCAGTGTAATACTAAATGTATTGCTGCTCACAAAAATTTTACCTTTTTTTGTAACACGCTTAGTTTCCGGATTCAGAAATTCTTCTCGAACCATGCACGCATCCGCCCGAGCACTTGTTTGACGTTGCGCGTATCGCGCGCAACCATGCCGCGGCGGCGCTGCTGCGCGCCTTCGAGCACCAGGCCCATTGCCGTCGCATAACGCGGATGCCCCAGCACGTCGGCCAGATTACCCTTGTAATTGGGAACGCCCACGCGCACCGGCATGTGAAATATTTCCTCGGCCAGTTCACTCATGCCTGACATTACCGCGCTGCCGCCGGTGAGTACCACGCCGGAAGACAACAGTTCTTCATAACCGCTGCGGCGCAGTTCGGCATGTACCAGTTCGTATAGTTCCGATACGCGCGGCTCTATGACTTCCGCCAGCGCCTGGCGCGACAGTTTGCGCGGACCGCGGTCGCCTATGCCGGGCACTTCCACCATTTCTTCCGGATCGGCCAGGCGCGACATGGCGACGCCGAAGCGCACTTTAATGTCTTCGGCTTCGGCCGTCGGCGTGCGCAGTGCCATTGCAATGTCATTGGTGATCTGGTCACCGGCGATGGGGATTACCGCGGTATGGCGTATCGCGCCTTGCGTAAAGATGGCGATATCGGTGGTGCCGCCGCCTATGTCCACCAGACAGACGCCCAAATCCTTTTCGTCTTCGGACAGTACCGCGTCGCTGGAGGCGAGTGGTTGCAGCACCAGATCGGTTACTTCGAGGCCGCAGCGGCGCACGCATTTGATGATGTTCTGCGCCGCCGACACGGCGCCGGTCACGATATGCACTTTCACTTCGAGCCGCACGCCGCTCATGCCTATCGGTTCGCGCACCCCGTCCTGTCCGTCGATGATGAATTCCTGCGTCAGGATGTGGAGGATTTGCTGGTCGGCCGGAATCGGCATCGCGCGCGCGGTTTCGATCACGCGCTCGACGTCGCTGGGTGCGACCTCCTTGTCCTTGATCGCCACCATGCCGTTCGAATTGAAGCTGCGGATGTGGCTGCCGGCGATGCAGGTATAAACCTGACTTACCTTGGCGTCGGCCATCAGTTCCACATCCTGGATCACGCGCGACACGCCATCCACGGTGGATTCGATATTGACCACCACGCCCTTCTTGAGACCTTTGGAATCCTGATTGGACAAACCCAGAATTTCGAGCCGGCCGTCGTCGGCAAGTGCCGCGACGATCGCCACGATTTTGGAAGTGCCTATGTCCAACCCGACGATGAGGTCCTTGCCCTCCCTGGCCATCATTTTTCCTTGTTTCTGACCGCCGCGCCCCCGGCGACGCGCGCGGCAAATCCGTTCGGATAACGTAAATCCACGTAGGCGATACCGGGTCCCAGTTTTTCGACGACCTGTTCGCGCACCGCTGCGAAACGCGTCAGGCGTTCCGCCAGCGGCGCCTTCGACTGATCGCGCCCCAAATCGATATTCAGTCCGTCGTCCAGTTCCATGCGCCAGGCCTGGCGCGTGGATAAGTCCAGACGGCGTATGCTGCGGCCCTTGGCGCGCAGGATGGATGAAAATTCGTCGTAACGTTTCAGCATGAGTGCCGACGTGCCCTCCGGACCCGTAAATAGCGGCAAGCTGTTTTCATAGGCGGCAGCGAATACCTCGCCCTCGCGGTTCACCAGCAGCGATTCGGTGCCGGGGTCGCGCCAGCGCGCGCGCGCACTATGTTCCTGCAGGCTGATTTCGAGCCGGCCCGGCCACACACGGCGCACTTCGGCACGGCGCACCCAGGGCAGGCGCTCCAGCGCGGCGCGCACGCGATCCAGACTGACAGTGAAAAAATTACCGTCCGCGCCCAGGCGCACGGCATATTCCAGTTGTGCCCGCGTCACCCGCGCCGGTTCGCTGGTGAGCACCATTTCGCGCAGCGGAAAAATCGGCAGGCGCGCGAGCCACACCACGCCCGCCAGTCCGAGCGCGGCCACCGCGCCTACGGTCAGCAGATCGGCGATGGCGACCAGTACCTGGGGCCGGTCCCAGATGCCGAAAGATCGCGTGACGCGCTTCGCTTTAGCCAATTTGCGCAAGCTCCAGTATGCGCAGGCACAAATCTTCAAAACCGATGCCGGCGGCACGCGCCGACATGGGCACCAGCGAATGCCCGGTCATGCCGGGCGAGGTATTCATTTCCAGCAGCCAGGGCCGCTTATCGGCATCCAGCATGAGGTCGGTGCGGCCCCAGCCGCGGCAGCCCAGGAGCGCGCCGGCACGCAACACCAGTTCGCGCAGCGCGGTTTCGGTCGCCTCGTCTAGTCCGCTCGGGCAGTGATAGCGCACGCTGTCGGTGAAATATTTGTTCTGATAGTCGTAATTGCCTTGCGGCGCTTCGATGCGAATCAAGGGCAGCGCGGTGTCGCCCAGAAAGGGCGCAGTCAGTTCCTGGCCGGCGATAAATTGTTCCGCCAGCACCAGCGCGTCGTGGCCCGCCGCACTGGCATAAGCTTCGGCCAAGTGTTCCACGCGCTCGATTTTTGCCACCCCTACGCTGGAACCTTCGCGCGCCGGCTTGATGAACAGGGGCATGCCCAGCTCACGCGCCAGCGCCTGCCAGTCGGTATTGGCATCGACGATGCGGTATTGCGGTGTGGGCAGTCCGGCCGACTGCCAGATCATTTTCGTGCGCCATTTATCCATGGCGATGGCCGAAGCCATCACGCCGCTGCCGGTATAAGGCAGGCCCAGAATATCCAGCACCCCCTGCAGGGTTCCGTCCTCGCCGCCGCGCCCGTGCAAGGCGATGAAACAGCGCGCGTAGCCCAGCTCGCGCAATGCGCAGGGCGAGGTCGCGGCCGGGTCGAAAGCATGCGCATCGACACCGCGCGCGCGCAAGGCATTGAGCACCGCGGTACCGCTCATGAGGGATATTTCGCGTTCGGCGGAACTGCCGCCCATCAATACCGCGACCTTACCGAAATTCATGCTGCCGCTCCCTGCGCGAGCTTGCCGGGCACACCGCCTATGGAACCGGCCCCCATGGTGAGTACGACGTCGCCGTCGCGCGCAAAATCGAGTATGGCCTGCGGCATGAGCGCGATATCCTCGACGAATACCGGCTCCACCTTGCCCGCCACGCGCAGCGCGCGCGCCAGGGCGCGGCCGTCGGCGGCCACGATGGGCGCCTCGCCGGCGGCATAGACATCGCCCAGCAAGAGCGCGTCGACCCCGGACAGCACGCGCACGAAATCTTCGAAACAATCGCGCGTGCGCGTATAGCGGTGCGGCTGGAATGCCAGCACGATGCGGCGGCCGGCGAACGCGCCGCGCGCGGCTTCGAGCGTGGCGGCCATTTCCGCCGGGTGGTGGCCATAGTCATCCACCAGTGTGAAACTGCCGCCGTTCGGCAGTGCGATGTCGCCATAGCGCTGGAAGCGCCGGCCCACACCTTTGAACTCGGCCAGGGCGCGCTGGATGGCGGCGTCCGGCACGCCGACTTCGGTCGCCACCGCGATGGCCGCCAGCGCATTTTTCACGTTGTGCAGGCCGGGCAGATTCAGTTCCACCGGCATGCGGGTGGTGCTGCCATTCACGCGCACGCAGTCGAACAGCATGCGGCCGGATGCGGCGCGCACGTTTTCGGCGCGCACCGAAGCCGCGCCGTCGGTGCCGTAAAGAATGATCTGTTTGCTCACGAAGGGCGCGATTTCGCGCACGTGCTGGTCATCCGAGCACAACACGGCGACGCCGTAAAACGGCAGGCGGTTGGCAAAATCCACGAAAGCCTGGCGCAGGCGCGTAAAGTCGTGGCCGTAAGTGTCCATGTGGTCGGCGTCGATATTGGTCACCACGGCGATGACCGGCGTCAGATACAGAAAAGACGCATCCGATTCGTCGGCCTCGGCCACCAGAAATTCCCCGCTTCCCAGGCGCGCATTGGCGCCGGCCGCATTCAGGCGGCCGCCGATCACGAAAGTCGGGTCCATGCCGCCTTCGGCGAGACAGCTCGCGACGAGCGAAGTGGTGGTGGTTTTGCCGTGCGTCCCGGCCACTGCGACGCCTTGTTTGAGGCGCATCAGTTCCGCCAGCATCATGGCGCGCGGCACCAGCGGAATGTGCGCGGCGCGCGCCGCCTGCACTTCCGGATTGTCGCCGGCCACCGCGGTGGATACCACCACGGCATGGGCGCCAGCCACGTTTTCGCGCGTATGGCCCTGAAATATCGTGGCGCCCAAAGCGCTCAGGCGGCGCGTCACGGCGTTGTCGGACAGATCCGAGCCGCTGATGCGATAACCCTGATTGAGCAGCACTTCGGCGATGCCGCTCATGCCGGCGCCGCCGATACCGACGAAATGGATATGTTTGACTTTATGTTTCATGTCCGCTCCCCGCCGCGGGCGCCGGCCAGCCGGTACTTATCGCGCGGATGCAATATCGATTTGCGTTCAGGCACGGCCGGCCCCCGTATCCGCACGCACAAAACCTGCGCAAATATCCGCCACGGCGCGCGCTGCCTGCGGCTTGGCGAGGGCACGCGCGCGTTCGGCCATGGCGCATAGCTTTTCGCGCGCGGCGTCCTGCAATAGTTGACCCAGCGCAGCCGGCGTCAAACCCTGCTGCGGGATGAGCCAGGCCGCACCGGCAGTGGACAAAAATTGCGCATTGGCGGTCTGATGGTCATCCACCGCATGCGGAAACGGCACCAGCACACTCGCCACGCCGGCCGCCGCCAGTTCCGCCACGGTGATCGCGCCGGCACGGCAAATGACCAGATCGGCATCGCGATAGGCGTCCGCCATGGCGTCTATGAAAGCCACCAATTCACCTTCGACGCCGGCCGCGGCATAAGCGGCGCGCAGTTGCGGCAGGTTGCGCTCGCCGGACTGATGCGTGACGCGCGGCCGCGCCTCGGGCGGGCACAGCGCCAGCGCGCGCGGCACGGCATCGTTCAAGGCCTGCGCACCCAGGCTGCCGCCCACCACCAGCACACGCAATGGACCGCTGCGGCCGGCATAGCGCTCGGCCGGCGGCGCCAGCGCGGCGATGTCGGCGCGCACCGGATTGCCCACCCAGGCGGCATTTTTCAGGACTTCCGGAAAGCCGGCCAAAATGCGGTCGGCCAGCGCAGCCAGCACGCGGTTGGCCATGCCGGCGATGGAATTCTGTTCGTGCAGCACCAGCGGCACGCCGCGCAGCACGGCCATCATGGCGCCCGGAAAACTGATGTAGCCGCCCAGGCCCAGCACCACGTCCGGGCGCACCCGGCCGATGGCGCGGAAAGCCTGCAGAAAGGCGCGCAGCAAACGGTAGGGCAGCAGCAACATGGCGGTCGCGCCCTTGCCGCGCAGGCCGGAAAATTCCAGCGCTTCGAGCGCGATGCCGCGCGGCGGCACGACACGGCCTTCCATGGACTGCGGGTTGCCCAGCCACACCACGCGCCAGCCGCGGGCGCGCAATTCGTCAGCCACCGCCAGGCCCGGAAAGATATGCCCGCCCGTGCCGCCGGCCATGATGAGCGCGCAACTCATGCCGGCAGCCCCTTCATGAGCTGGCGGTTTTCCCAATCCACGCGCAGCACGATGCCCAGCGCGATGCAGTTGGCGACGATGCCGGAGCCGCCGAAGCTCATGAGCGGCAGGGTGAGGCCTTTAGTGGGCAACAGCCCCATATTGACGCCCATATTGATGAAGGCCTGCACGCCCAGCCAGATGCCCACGCCTTGCGCCACCATGCCGGAATACACCCGGCCCAGCGTGATGGCCTGGCGGCCGATGGCAAACAGGCGCTGCACCACCAGCAGGAACAGCAGCACGACCACCGCCACGCCGGCAAACCCCAGTTCTTCGGCGATCACCGCAAGCAAAAAATCGGTATGCGGCTCGGGCAGATAAAACAGCTTTTCGACGCTGGCTCCCAGCCCCACCCCGGCCCATTCGCCGCGCCCGAATGCAATGAGCGCGTGCGATAACTGGTAACCCTTGCCGAATGGATCGTTTTCGAACGGATCCATGAAACTGAACATGCGCGCGCGCCGGTAGGGCGACAGCCACACCAGCGCGACGAAGCCGATCACCAGCACCAGCGCGAGCAGCAGGAACAGGCGCAGATTGATGCCGCCCAGAAACAGGATGCCGAATGCAATGGCAACGATTACCACGAAGGCGCCGAAATCCGGCTCGCGCAGCAGCAGAAAGCCGACCAGCAGCATGACCATGGCCATGGGCAGAAAGCCGCGCTTGAACGAGCCTAAATCTTCCAGCTTGCGCACCGTATAGTCGGCTGCATACAACACGGCGAACAGCTTCATGAATTCCGACGGCTGCAGGTTCACCGGGCCCAGCGGCAGCCAGCGCCGCGCGCCATTCACTTCGCGCCCGATGTGCGGCACGATCACCAGGATGAGCAGCAGGCCGCCGGCCAGGAATACCCAAGGTGCAAATTGTTGCCAGGCGCGCAGGGGCAACTGAAAAGCCACCGCGCCGGCAATCAGCCCTATGCTCAGAAATACCGCGTGGCGCACCAGAAAATAAGTTTCCTGATGCCCGGTAAAACGGCTGCCGCCGGCGGTCGCAATCGACGCCGAATACACCATCACCAGACCTATCAACAGCAACACCAGCACCGGCCAGGCGAGCAGGCTGTCTATGTCGGCCGGCTGAGCCGGCGCACGCGCATAGCGATAGACGCTCATGCCTGTTCCCCCGCGCGCGCCAGCGCATGCACAGCGTCGATGAACACCTGCGCGCGATGCGCATAGTTGCGGAACATGTCCAGGCTGGCACAGGCCGGCGACAACAGCACGGCGTCGCCGGGCCGGGCGGCCGCCGCCGCCAGCGCCACGGCCTGCGGCAAGTCCGTCGCGGTCTGATGCGCGACGCCGTGCGCCGTCAGCACCCCGCCTATGGTCGCGGCATCGCGCCCGATGAGCAGCACGCGCCGCGCGTGCTGCGCCAGGGCCGGACCCAGCGGAGCGAAGTCCTGGCCTTTGCCGTCGCCGCCGGCTATTACCACCAGCGGCCGGCCCATGCCTTCTACCGCGGCCAGCGTGGCCCCCACATTAGTGCCTTTGGAATCGTCGTAATAGTCGACGCCATGCACCGCGGCGACAAATTCGACGCGATGCGGCAAACCGCGAAACTGTTTCAATGCGCCCACCAGCGGCGCGAACGGCAAACCGCAGGCAGAAGTGAGCGCCAGCGCGGCGGCAGCATTGGCGACGTTATGGCTGCCGGCCAGTTGCAGGTCGGATAGCGCCAGGAGCGGCTCGCGCCCACGCGCGAGCCAAAGTTTTCCGCCCTGTTCGATCACGCCGAAATCGTTCGCGCCCGGCGCGGCGTCGAGTCCGAAACTCAACACCGGCCGCCCCGTGCGTGCCAGCGCCGCGGCGCGGGCGTCATTGCGGTTGATGACCTGCACCGCGGCGTGGTCGTAAATGCGCGCCTTGGTGGCGGCATAGTCGTCCAGACCGCTATAGCGGTCCAGGTGGTCGTCGCTCACGTTGAGCACCACCGCCGCGTCGCATTCGAGGCTGGGCGCGGTTTCGAGCTGGAAACTCGATAGTTCCAGCGCCCAGGCGCGCGGGCGGCGGCCGGCATCCAGCGCGGCCATCAACGCAGTCAGCGCGGCGGGCGAAATATTGCCGGCCACTTCGGTTTGCAGCCCGGCCGCGGCCAGCATGGCGCCGGCCAGGGCGGTAGTGGTGGTTTTTCCGTTAGTGCCCGTAATGGCGATGATTTTGGCGTCGCGCCGCCAGTCGAGCTGGTCCAGCGCGCGCGCGAATAGTTCGATTTCGCTCGTTACCTGCAGGCCGCGTTCGAGCGCCCGTTTAACCACCGGCTCATACAACGGCAGGCCGGGCGATACCAGCACCAGATCCACGCCATCCAGCAGCGCCGGCACGAAGGCGCCGCACAATAGTTCCACGCCGCTGCCGGCCGCCGCAAGCTGCTCGCGCCCGGGCGGTGCCGCGCGCGTATCGGCCACACGCACGCAGGCGCCGGCGCGTGCGCACCAGAGCGCCATCGCGAGCCCGGATTCCCCCAGGCCCAGCACCAGTACGTGACGATCGGCAAGCTGCATGGTCAGCGCAATTTGAGTGTCGATAGTCCGAACAACACCAGCATCATCGTGATGATCCAGAAGCGCACCACGACCTGCGTTTCTTTCCAGCCGCCCAACTCATAGTGGTGATGCAGCGGCGCCATGCGGAATATGCGTTTGCCGCCGCTCCAGCGGAAATACAGCACCTGCAGCATGACCGACAGGGTTTCCGCCACGAACAGGCCGCCCATGATGAACAGCACGATTTCCTGCCGCACGATGACGGCCACGGTGCCCAGCGCCGCGCCGATGGCGAGCGCGCCCACGTCGCCCATGAACACTTCCGCCGGATAGGCGTTGAACCACAAAAAGCCCAGCCCGGCGCCGCATAAGGCGCCGCAAAATATGGCCAGTTCCCCGGCACCGGGAATGAGCGGCACGCCCAGATAGCGCGAAAACCCGGCATGGCCGGCCACATAGGCGAATATGCCGAGCGCGCCGCTCACCATGACGGCCGGCATGATGGCAAGGCCATCCAGCCCGTCGGTCAGATTGACGGCGTGGCTGGTGCCGGTAATCACCAGATAAGACAGAATCACGAAGCCCACCGCGCCGAGCGGATAACTGACGCTTTTGAAAAACGGCACGATAAGCTGGAACTGCGCCGGCAGTTTGGCCGCGCCTACGGCCAGCATGATGGACGCCGCCAGGGCAAATAAGGAGGTCCAGAAAAACTTGGCTTTGGCCGACAATCCTTTGGGGTCGCGATGCACCACCTTGCGCCAGTCATCCACCCAGCCCACGGCGCCGAAGCCCAGCGTGACGCCCAGCGTGATCCACACATAGCGGTTGCCGAGGTCGGCCCACAACAGTGTGGTGACGGCCACCGAAATAAGCACCAGGGCGCCGCCCATGGTGGGCGTGCCGCGCTTGGTGAGATGCGACTTGGGGCCGTCGTCGCGCACCGCCTGACCAATCTTGTATTGAGTCAGTTTGCGTATCACCATCGGCCCGGCGACCCAGGAAATCATGAGCGCCGTCATCATCGCCAGCACCGCGCGCAGCGTGATGTAGCCGAACACGTTGAACGTGCGCACGTCTTTCGCCAACCACTGCGCCAGTTCAAGCAGCACGGCCATTCCCCTTGGCGGTATCGACGGCCAGACGGTCGGCCACCCGTTCCATGCGCATGAAGCGCGAACCTTTCACCAGCACCGTCACGCCGGGCGCAAGTTCGTGCTCGACCGCCGCCGCCACGTCTTCGTGCGACTTGAAATGCCAGGCGCCGTCGCCGAATTCGTGCACGGCCAGGGCGCTCGCCGCGCCCAGCGCGAATAGCGCGTCTATGCCCTGGCTTTTGGCATAGCCGCCCACTTCGGCGTGAAATTCCGCGCCGCGCTCGCCCACTTCGCCCATGTCGCCCAGCACCAGCAGGGTACGGCCCGGGGTGCGCGCCAGTACGTCGATGGCGGCACGCACGGAATCCGGGTTGGCGTTGTAGGTGTCGTCTATGAGCAACGCACCCTCGTGCGCGTCGCGAATCTGCTGGCGCCCTTTCACGCCGCGAAAACCGGCCAAGGCGGCGCCGATGGCGGATAGCGTGGCACCGGCGGCAAGTGCCGCCGCGGCGGCGGCACAGGCGTTGCGCACGTTGTGCAGGCCGGGCACGATCAGTTCGAAGCCCGTGGCGCCGAACGGGGAATCGAGCTCCACGTCGAAACCCAGACCGTCCTGGATGAAATTGGCCGTCACGTCGGCTTCGCGCTCGATGCCGAAAGTGAGCGTCGGGTGCCCCGCCGCCACGCCTTGCCAATAGCCGCAAAATTCGTCGTCGGCATTGATCACGGCGCAGCCGTCGGGCGCCAGCGCGGAATACACGCCGCCGTTTTCGCGCGCCACTTCGGCCACGCTTTGCATGAATTCCAGATGTTCGCGCTGGGCGTTGGTGATCACCGCCACGTTAGGGCGCGCGATATCCCCCAGCCAGGCGATTTCGCCCGGGTGGTTCATGCCCAGTTCCACCACCCCGCGCACCTGCCCGGCGTGCATGCCGAGCAGGGTGAGCGGCAAACCGATGTCATTGTTCAGGTTGCCGCGCGTGCTGAGTACCGCCTGGTCGGGGTTGTGACCGTCCATGATGGCCTGCACGCGCAATATGGCCGCGATCATTTCCTTGACCGTGGTTTTGCCATTGCTGCCCGCCACCGCCACCAGCGGAAAGTTGAAGTCCTGCCGCCAGCCGCGCGCCAGCAAACCGAGCGCGCGGCGCGTGTCTTCCACCACCAGGCAAGGTCCGGGCAGGCCGTGGGCGGCTTCCCAGCGCGCGTCCAGCATCACGCAGCTCGCGCCGGCGGCCAGTGCCGCGCTCGCGAAGTCATGCCCGTCGAAACGCTCGCCGCGCAAGGCGACGAACAATTGACCCGGCACGATGCTGCGCGAGTCGGTACCGACGCTGTCGAACCAGGTCGCGGTGGTGAAGCTGTAGGCATTCGTGAGCAGCGCCGCGCGCTGCAAATCCATCATCATTGCCTTGATTCCTGCAGCAAAGTCTGAGCGACGTCGTAATCGGAAAACGCGTGCCGCACGCCGGCAATTTCCTGGTAGGGCTCATGCCCCTTGCCGGCCAGCAAAATCACGTCCTGGGGCGCGGCGGTGGCGATGGCCTGGCGTATGGCCGCAGCTCGGTCGGGACAAATTTCCGCCGCGGGCGCGCCGCGCGCGATCTGCTGGATGATGTCGAGCGGGTTTTCGCTGCGCGGGTTGTCGCTGGTGATGAGTACGCGATCCGCCAGGCGCGCGGCAATTTCGCCCATCAGGGGCCGCTTGCCGGCGTCGCGCTCGCCACCGCAGCCGAACACGCACACCAGCCGCCCGCCGCGCGCGCTGGCCGTGCGGCGCAAGCTTTGCAGGGTTTTGTCCAGCGCGTCCGGCGTATGCGCGTAATCGACCACCACCAGCGGCTCAGCCTCGCCGCCCAGGCACTGCATGCGGCCAAGCGGCGCGCGCAGGTTTGCCAGCGCCGCCGCGATGGCATCCAGCCCGGCGCCGGCGTACAGCAGCACGCCGGTCACGGCGAGCAGATTCGATACGTTGAAGCGCCCTACCAGAGGCGCGACCACGCGCACGCGCTGGCCGGCTGCGTGCAGATCGAACGCCAGTCCGCCGGCTTCATCCAGCGCGTCGGCAAACACCAGATCGTCGACCGCGAATTGCGCCGCCCGCCCGGCATCCAGGCTGTAGCCGGTGATGCGCGCGCCCTGCGCGCGCGCTGTCTCGACCAGCGCCGGTGCCAGCGCATCATCCAGGTTGATGACCGCTGCGCCCAGGCCCGGCCAGGCGAACAGCCGAGTTTTCGCGGCCGCGTAAGAATCCATGTTGCCGTGATAATCGAGGTGGTCGCGCGACAGATTGGTGAATACCGCGACGTCGAACGACACCCCCGCCACGCGATTTTGCGCGAGTCCTATGGACGACACTTCCATCGCGCAGGCGCAGGCGCCCGCGGCAAGAAAATCGCGCAGCGCCGAATGCATGGCGATGGCATCCGGCGTGGTGTTGGCGGAAGGCACCAGCGCGCCGGGGAAGCCTATGCCCAGCGTACCGATCACCGCACAGGGCCGGCCACAAGCCGCCAGCGCGGCGGCGCACCACTGTGACACCGACGTTTTGCCATTGGTGCCGGTCACGCCGACCATGAACAGGTGGTCCGAAGGCCGGCCATACACCTGGTTGGCGATGTCGCCCAGCAGCGGGGTGAGTTTGGTCACGCCCAGATTGGGCAGACGCAGCGAGGCGTCCCAGTGCCAGCCCTGCGCTTCGTACAGCAAAGCCGCCGCACCGCGTTCGGCCGCGTCGGCCATGAACAGGCGCGCATCGCTATTGGCCCCCACCGTGGCGACGAATACTTCGCCTGCCTGCACGCGGCGCGAATCGGCACACAGCGCTGTCACGGCAACCCCCTGGCGGCGCAGTTCGTCCAAAATCTGCATGGCGCGGCGCTCGCTCACATGGGCTCCCGCGCCGGGCGCCGTGGAACGCGCAAAGCCGCCACCGGCATGGCTTTCGGCGCCAGCGCGGCGCGCGCAGGCGGCGCCGCCGGCTTGGCCGGTTTTGCAGGCGCGGTGCCAGCGGCCATTTTCAGAACCGGCGGTTCCGGCGCGTCGGGCGGCACCCCCAGGCTGCGCAGTGCCGCACCCATGATGCGCGAGAACACCGGGGCCGCCACATCGCCGCCGTAGTGCATGCCGCCGGAGGGCTCGTCTATCATCACCGCCACCAGCAGGCGCGGGTCGGATACCGGCGCGAAACCGACGAAGCTGGACACGTATTTGTGCGCATACACGCCGCCTTCCAGCTTGTGCGCCGTGCCGGTCTTGCCGGCCACGCGGTAGCCCGGCACCTGCGCCTTCGGCGCCGTGCCGCCCGGCCCCACCGCCATTTCCAGCATGGCGCGCACTTCGCGCGCCGTTTGCGGCGAATACACGCGCGTGCCGGCCACCGGCTCGCCGTCCTGGCGCACCAGGGTGGGCGGCACGAGATCACCGTCGCGGGCGAACACCAGATAGGCGTGCGCAAGCTGCATCAGGCTCACGCTGATGCCGTGGCCGTAGGACATGGTGGCCTGTTCGATCGGCTTCCAGAATTTCCACGGCCGCAGGCGGCCGCCCACTTCACCGGGAAAGCCCAGTTTGAGCGGCGCGCCAAAGCCCAGCGCGTCAAAATTGTTCCACATGTCGTGAGGGGTGAGTTGGCCCGCGATTTTCGCGGCGCCAACGTTGGAAGACTTCTGTATGACCTCGGCGACGGAAAGCACCCCATGCGGGTGAGCGTCGGAAATGGTGGCGTTGCCTATCGTGAGATGACCCGGCGCGGTCTGGATGGGGGTATCGAAACGCACTTTCCCCTGTTCCAGCGCAAGCGCAATTGTAAACGGCTTGAGCGTCGAGCCGGGTTCGAACGAATCGGTAAACGCGCGGTTGCGCAATTGCGCGCCGGACAGCTTTTCGCGGTTGTTGGGGTTGTAGGTGGGCGCATTCACCAGCGCCAGAATTTCCCCGCTTTTGGCATCCAGGACTGCCACCGTACCGGCTTTGGCGTGGTTGGCGCTGATCGCGTCCTGCAGTGCCGCGTAAGCCTGATATTGCAGCTTGGCATCGACGGACAGGCGAATGTCCTGGCCTTCGCGCGGCTGGCGTGCGCCCTCCACGTCTTCGATAATGGCGCCGCGGCGGTCCTTGATGACGCGGCGGCTGCCGGCCTCGCCGGTCAGGCGCGCGTCGAACGCCAGTTCCATGCCTTCCTGGCCGTGATCTTCGGCGCCCGTAAAACCGATCAGATGCGCCGCCACTTCGCCGGACGGATAGTAGCGGCGGAATTCGGGCTGATCGTGTATGCCGGGCAGATTGAGCGCCATGACGCGGCCGGCCAGTTCGGGTGATATCTGCCGCTTGATGAATACGAAATCGCCGTCGGTGGCCAGTTTGCGATCCAGATCGCGCACTTCCAGATCGAGCAGGCGTGCCAGCTCACGCACCTGGGCCGGCTGCAGTTTGGTGTCGTCAGGTATCGCCCAGATCGAGCGCACCGGCGTACTCACCGCGAGCATGTCGCCGTAACGGTCCGAAATACGCCCGCGTGTGGCCGCCAGGGGCAGCGTGCGTGCGTAGCGCGAAGCGCCTTTTTCCTGGTAGTACTCGTTATTCACGCCCTGCAGATATACGGCACGCGTAATCAATGCCGCGAAGCCGAGCATGAGCGCGCCCAGCATGAAGCGCGCGCGCCAGGCCGGCACGGTTTGGGACAACAGCGGGCTGTCAGCAAATTTCATGTCAGCGCGCCTTGGCCGTTACGTCCACGCCGATGATGCGGTCGGGCCGCGGCGGCCGCATGTCCAGGCGCTGGCGCGCCAGTTTTTCTATGCGTATGTGCGAGGCCCAGGTGCTGGCTTCGATCTGCAACTGGCCCCATTCCACATCCAGCGCGCGCATGCGCCCCTGTTCGTATTCCAGTTGCTTGAACAGTTCGCGCGCGTGATGCTGGCTGGCCACGCCACCCAGCGCCGAACAAACGGCCAGTGCGAGCAAAAATGCGTGTAGGCGACCCATGGCGGCAAACTTTCAAACACGCCAGGCGGCTGCGAGCGGCGCCGCAGTACGTTCGGCCACGCGCAGGATGGCGCTGCGCGCGCGCGGATTGGCGGCGATTTCCGCTTCCGCCGGCCGTCGCGGCCCGCCCACCAGCGCCAGCGGCGGTTGCGGCAGGTCGGCCGCGCGCAAGGGCAAGCGGCGCGGCAGTTGCGGCGGGCGTGCGGCATCGCGCATGAAGCGTTTGACGATGCGGTCCTCCAGCGAATGGAAACTGATCACCACCAGACGCGCGTGCGCGGCCAGCAGCGCGAGCGCCTGCGGCAGGGCTAGCGATAGCTCTTCAAGCTCCTGGTTGATGAATATCCGCACGGCCTGAAAGCAGCGCGTCGCCGGATGTTGCCCCGGCTCCCGCGTGCGTACCGCTCCTGCCACGATCGCGGCAAACTGTCCCGTGGTTGTGACAGGATTTGCGGCCCGAGCAGCCACAAGCGCCTTTGCAACCGCATGAGCAAACCGTTCT
>JAEUNM010000086.1 GCA_016791105.1 Rhodocyclaceae bacterium
TTTCCACGACAATCTTCACCGGGAAATACAGTACGGCCACTGCCACCGCAATCCCGCATACCCACTGCACACGCCGGGATTTGGGCAGCACGAAGCACAGCACTAAGGCCCCGACCGCAAGTGCAACGTAGAGCAAAACCACCCACTTCAGCGCATCGCCGACCCAGGTCGAAGCCAACATTTAGATTTCCCCTTCCATTTGCACAACTCGCGAGCCGGCGGTTTTATTACGCTGCCGCTTGCGGCGGTCGCCACCCGGCAATTTAGTCCTTGTCGCCCACCCGCCAATTCGTGGTGCACCCTGCGTGACCGGACTTGCGCTGCAGCGCCATGCCGCTTCGACAGCAAGGACTCCCTGTTCACCGGCCACTCTGCCGCGACGCGTTATCCCGTCATCGCCGCCGTTACGCTGCGCCGATCGCGCCGGTAAGCAGTGTCGGACATATAGTCCGTCCGGCCTAGGTGTTTCGGTGCATGCCGGCCGGATGGGGTGTATGGATCCCACGCTTTTTTATCGCTCGCGCAAACTTTCCGCGACCGTTTTGCGCATCGGATCGAGGAAAAAATCGATCACGCGGCGGCGGCCGGTATTTATTTCCGCGCTCACCTGCATGCCCGGCGTCAGGCGCACCGGGCGGCCATTCACATCTAGCGTCGCGCGCGTGAGGCGTATGTACGCCTGAAATACCAGCTCACGCTTTTCATCGCTGATGACGTCGGCGGACACGAAACTTACCGTGCCGGCCAGCGTACCGTAGTGCGTATAGGGGAATGTTTCGACTTTCGCCACGGCAGCCTGTCCAACCTTCACGAACCCTACGTCCCTATTGGGCAGCACGGCTTCCACCTCCGGCTGCTAGCCGCGCGGCATCGATCGTGGCATTGCTCCACCAATCCGGGTCGATTCCGGGCAGCACTTTATTCGGTCCGTTCGCGCCCTTGTGCGCAAGATTCGGTACGCGGTAGGCTTCCAGCATTACGTCGCGTACCCGCTTGAGCGCCTGCACGACTTCGTTGCTTTTGGATATTCCAGCCCCGCCCGCAAGCAACAATAAGCGGATTCCGTCTATCTCCGATTCCGTCGGCAATTTCGTTCCGTCATAGTCCTTGGCCAGCACCCCACGATAGTATGAATTCGCCGTGACGCTGCCCATCTCGATCTGCCACCCGTCTTCGTTCTTGCGCTGCAGCTCGAAGCGGCGGATGAGGTCGGCCAGTTTGCCCGGCGCGTCCTGCACAAGCTCGCCGACTCCGGCGCCGTTGAATGTATACACTGCGCTTATTCTGGATTGTTCGCCTTCGTCACGGCGCATTCTGGTAAACGCTGTGGCGAGATGTCCTCCCAGGCTATAGCC
>JAEUNM010000108.1 GCA_016791105.1 Rhodocyclaceae bacterium
GCTTCCGCTCAGTTGCAATTCGTTCGGGTTGGCGCCCACGCTGCCGGACACCTTTATCGTTCCGCTGTGCGTCCCGCTTCCTATCGTGAGCCCGCCCGTTCCCGTCACCGTCGCCAATTCCGCTGCGCTCAGTCCCAACTGGCTACCAGTATCTGCCGCGTTCCCTCCCAAGGCGATGTCCTGAGCCGCATCCTTGGTCGTAAGCGTTACCATCCCGCTGCCGCTGTTAATCGCGCCCGACAAATCCATGTTGTCGGCGGTCAGACTTACCATTCCGCCGCCGCTGTCGATCGCCTGCTGCAACGTGATCTTATTATTATTCCCCGTGGCACTTAGCATTACCTCGCCACCGGATGTATTAATTCCAATCACACTGTTAACCGTGTCGACGGTAAGGTCGCCCGCCGTTTCCGTCACGCTTACCGCGCCAGTTCCGCTTTGCCTTCCGCTCAGCGTCATCCCGCTAGCCTTAGTGTTGCTTATGTTCACCTCAGTGTTGCCGGTGTTGCTGAAATTCAGCGACGACACCACCGTCTCCAGCGGGTTCGGCACGCCAATTCCGCCGGCCGAACTTGCAATCAACGTGGTAGCGCTTACGTCGGTTCCGACGGCCGCGTTGCCCCCTATCGCACCTGTGCGGGCGGTAAGGCTCACCGTACTACCTGGCGCCGAGATCAATCCGTTCAGTGCGATCGATTTGGCGTCAACAGAAACGCCGCCTGAAACACCGCTGATGGCGCCCAATGTTGCCGCACCGCTGTCCGTACCATTGACCACCCCGGCCGAATCCACGCCGGCGCGTAGGGTCAAACTGCCGCCGGACAGACTAAGCGAGGAGCCGGAAACGAAGGTAAGGTCCCCGCCGGAACCCCGCGACTCGAGCGTCAAGGACGTGACGGCCGCGCCCAGTGAAACGGCTTGCGCGGCCGAAGCTGCAGTCCCGACCTGGATGAGGCTGGTGGCCTGCAATACGATATCGCCGCCGATTGCATTGAGCCGGCCGTCGGATATTTCGCCATTCGTCAAGCCAAACAGCGTGCCAAATGCAACATTCGGGTTGGCGTTGGTAACCTGGCCGTCGGAGCCGCCTGTCCCGGTATTGCCATGGATCAAATAGATGTTCGCCGGGTCGAGCAGAAGAAAGCCTTGCCGGCCGAGCGGCGCAGCGGTGGAAACAATGCCGTTGAAGTCGAGTTCATGGCCCGAAATTTCGACGCGGCCGCCATCTCCACCCTGCGCCCCGCCGCGTGCGCTGGCGGTGCCGAAATAGCGCGTGGCTTGGTCCGACCACAGGACGATCTCCCCACCGTTTCCGCGTTGCAGCGCGTCGGCCGCGATGCGCGCATCTTCGCCAACATAAGCCATGCGGGCGTTGGATTCCGGCCCCTTGCCCTGCCAATTGCCGCCTATCAGAGCGGTGCCGCCACCGCTGTCACCCGACACGTCCAGCCGGGCATGGTCGAACAATCCGACACGCTCGCCCAGCACTTTGACTACGCCCCCCCGCGCCCCCGCGCCGCGCCCGGCAGCATCGAGCGTACCGCTCACCGCGACTACGCCAGAGTTGCCTCCGTCGAGAACGATTTGTCCACCCACTTCGCGCAGGGATTCGGCGCGTACCGTGCCACTCACGTTGATCACGCTGTCGAGCAGCGCATCTTTGGCGCGCGCAGTCAGCAACACCTGGCCGCCCTCGGCGGATACCAGCCCGCCCTGATCGATTGCGGCGCCTACCGCATCCCCGCTCACGCGTACCGACAGCAGGCCATCGCCGTTGAAATCGAGTACAGCTTCCTTGCCGGCGGCAAGCGTTACGCTGCCGTGCGGCGCGTCGATGGTGCCGCTGTTTACGACACGCGCTGCCACCAGCGCGATCGAGCCGCCGGACGCGGTACGCAGTGTGCCCTGATTGACGATGGAAGCAGGGCTGTCGCCGGCAAAGTGGTAGTTGCGCGCCAGGAAATCGGCATTGCTCATGCTCAGGGTGGACGCGACCAGCTGGGCCGTATCGACGACGGCGTTCGGGCCGAACAACACGCCGGCCGGATTGATGAGCCACACCGCGCCATTTGATTGCAGCCGTCCGAGAATGCTGGACAGATCGCCACCGAGCACGCGATTAAGCACCACGCTTTGGGAACTAGGCTGGTTGAAACGCACCAGTTCGTCGCCCGCGATGTTGAATGTCCGCCAGTTGATAATTGCTGAACCGGACTGTTGCCCCACCACCAGCGATTTGGCGTCGGGTAGCGCCATGCTTACGCTGCCGGACTGAACGTCGGCCCCCGTCGGCAGGGCCAACGCAGCCGGGGCACTGCACAATCCGGCCAGGCATAGGGCGGCAAGCGCGGGTCTGAGGCCTGGCCTGGGTGATGCCGCCGGTGCAATGCGTTTTTGAATGGGGTGTTTGTTCATGTTCATGCTCCCGACTTAAACATTGCACGGCAACTCGCCGTAATGCATGCAGGCGCCCACGTTAGCGACCTGGTTTGCGCATCAGAAAAACAAGGACCCTTGCGCGTAAATACGCGGTTGGCTGTTGCTGCCACCATTTTCGACGACCGAACGTTCGGCGCCCGGCCAAGCGGCCGTTACCCGTAATGCAAAAGAACCTGCCTTGGCCCAGGTAGCGCCGATGCCGATCGCGCTCATCGAGCGCTGGGTGATACCGAAGGTCGAATCGCCGACAAATCCGTTGTGGAACAGCTTGGTGTGGCCATGATCGCCAAATACGAACGCTACGACTTCGCCGGGTATTTTGTCGAATTTAATCGGCCGGCGTAGTTCCCAGGAGAAGACATAACCATCGTCGCCAGAAGCTTCGCCGACGGGGAACGCACGCACGGCACCAGGTCCGCCCAGCCCAAATTTTTCGCTGTTATCCAGGTTCTTCGATGCCAACTGGCCCTGTAGGGACAGGTATAGGAAATTTCCATACGGCAAGGTCTGGAAGCGCCCGGCCTGCACGGACAGCTTGTTGTACTTGCCGTTGGTGCGAGCGCTGGTCTGGTCGAAACTTAGGGAATTAGGGCTTTCGATCGTAAGTTGCCCGGCCGCGAGGGAGAGGGAAAAGTTGCTGATGCCCCCACCGAACAATCCGTCGCGGACATCACCCACCAAGCCCAGCGTGTAGATATCCAAACGCTTGCGCGACACATCGGATAGCTTGATGTCTTCCAGCCGGCGCTTTTCGAACGAGGCCTGCAGAAACAGGTTGCGATCGCGCGAGCGCACGATGGGGTGTAGCGCGAACAGGCTTTTGACGTTGGCGTTGCCCACCGGCGTCTCGCCGACCAGGACGTCCTCGCCCAGGCGGTATTCCAGGCCCATGACGGCAAAGCCCAGCTTTGTCCCGTAAGGGCCCACCGGTGCCAAATAGGACGCGCGACCGAAGCGCAAGTGGCCTTTTCCATCGTGCGACTGTGAGGCCAGCACTTTGAAATCAAGTTGATCGCCCAGCCGCAGTGGATTATTGAAAATAACGCCACCGGTACCGCGATACACGCCGGAGTAGCGCGAGCCATAATTATCCAGACTCGCCTCGATGTCGTAGAGGCGGCCGCGTTCCACGGCTATCACCAAATCGGCATCGCCAGGGTGGTCGCCCGGTTGCAGCGTGGACGTGATCCGCACTCCGCGCAGGTCGCTCATCAGAAAAAGAGGCCCTTCCAGGTGTTCGGCATTCAGCGCCTCGCCGGCCAACAAGCGCGATTTGTATGCGTCAATAACCCGATGCGAGATTTTTACGTCGTCGCCGTAGTTCACCTCGACCTTGCCCAAGCGGCCTTCAAGTACGCGGATTTCAACGATCTGGTCGGAAATGTTCTGTTTTGGAATGAACGCCTGTGCAGCAAACAAACCCGAATTACGCAAGGTTTCTTGTACCTGCCGCGCCGCGGCGCGCAGGTCGGCCATGCTTTTGTCGGGACCGATGAAAGGTGCAAGTTGTGCAATGATCGGTTCGTTGGGGAGTGTAACCAGCCCGTTGAGGCGGAATCCGCGAACTTCCATCGTCCCTTGCGCGGACGAAACCGCAGGCGGGGTGGATTCCGGACTTTGCTGCAGTTGTGGCGCGTCGCCTTGGGCCGGCGGGCGCGTAGCGGGTTCGCGCACGTCCCGCAACAGCGTGCCGGCATCCGGTGAAGGCGGCGGCACCTGCGCAAGCGCGCCGTCATGAACGAAATACAGAACCGCGGCACAGACGCCAGCGGCGACCGCGGACGCTTTCGGCCCCATGGCATTTCCCCTTGATTAATTACTTCTGACAGTCGAGTTTTAGAGCCGCGATTACTGGCACGGCAAAGCTGTCACATATTACTCTAAATGCTTGGCAAAGGTCCGAACCACGGCCATTTTCGGTTGATGGGACAGAGTGCGGAGTACCTCGCTACGGATTGCATTCGACTGGCAAGGTTGGCCTGGCAGGGTCGGTGACAGTGCATTTCCCGCACGAGTCGCGACAGCGAAGCCGGGGGTGCCCAGGCCGCTCTTGGCAGAGGGTTTATTCTGGCGCAATCCGCAAGGACTTTCGCAGCGGGGCGTGACATGGTGTAATAGCGTTGGGGTGGGAGCGCCCGCACCCGTAGGCACGGAACTTTGGTGCCGAGGCGGCTGCCGGGTAGATCGAACATATCAGCAGAAATTGGCGATTTCATGGCTGACGATACAAACGATGACACAGTGCACATTTCCGGATTTGGGAATGCGCCGCCACTACAGCAGGCGGCAAGCGGCGGTCCGGAGCAGTCCGGCGACGAATTGTCAAACAACGATCCCCGTACCCTGCGCAGGGGTGCCCGAGTCGGCAACTATCAAATTACCGGCGTTGTCGGCAAGGGCGGCTTTGGCATCGTGTATCTGGCACGGCATATCACGCTACAGCGTGAAGTTGCGCTGAAGGAGTACATGCCGCGCGATCTCGCGATGCGCCTGCCGGATGGGACGATTTCCGTTGTCGACACCGGTGCGGAGGAGGATGCGGCCGGTTTTCAGCTTGGCCTGAAAAGTTTCATCAATGAAGCGCGCCTGTTGGCGGGCTTCGAGCATCCCGCGCTCGCCGGTGTAATGGACTACTGGGAGGCCAATGGCACGGCGTACATGGTCATGCCCTTTTACCGAGGTCGCAGCATGCGTGTCGTGCTGGACGAGTTGAAGGCAGCGGGCAAATTCCCTCCGTCGGAACAATGGTTACGCGACACACTCAACCCTATCCTCGATGCACTTGCAACTTTGCACGCGAAGGGCTGTTTTCACCGCGACGTATCGCCGGAAAACATTCAGGTGCTGCACGATGGCGACCGGCCGGTGCTGCTGGATTTCGGCGCGGCGCGCATGGCGATAGGTGGAGCACGCCAGCACATGACGGCGTTTCTGAACCCGCGCTATGCCCCCGTCGAGCAGTATTACGAGGGGCAGGATGATCCGTCCATGCTGCAGGGACCGTGGACCGATCTTTACGCGCTCGGCGGGGTGGTATTTTTTGCGCTGCGAGGCCAGAAGCCGCAGTCCTCGCAGTCGCGTCTGGTCATGGATTGTTTCGACGGGCTAGCCACTGGTTTGCCGCCGGGTTTATATTCGGAACAGTTTCTGTCCGCATTTGATAAGTGCCTCGCGGTCAAGCCAAAGGACCGCCCGCAGTCAGTTGCAGAATTGCGTGAAATGCTCGGGGTATCGCCAGCCCGGCCAGCGCCAGGCAGCGGCCTTGCGGCAAGCACTTCCATCCCCAGCCCGCAGCCGGCACAAGCGGTAGGGCGGCCGTCTGCCAGCCATCCGGGCGCAGTGCCAAGCGCAGTTACATCGCACACCCTAGGCCAAAGCGGTATAGGCCGGGGTTTGATTTTTGCCGGTGTCGCAGCTGTGTTGCTCGCGTTCGGCTTGGTTGCTTTCCTAATATTTAGTCCAGGGCCTGTGGGGAAGCCGACGGAGCCCGTTCCGGCTCCGGTTGCTGCGGCAGCCTCTAGCGCCTCGCCCGCTCCGGTAGCAACATCTTCCCTGCCGCCGCCGGTGCAACCCGAAACGACCGCGCCGACTGTACCGACTGTGCCGGCACCTGTGGAGACGACAGCACAAGCCGCCCCCGCGCCATTTTCAGCAATTCAGGCCGGAACCTCGGGGGAGTTCCCGGTCGACCTGAAAGTGCTTCGGCACAGCCTGAAAAAGGGCGTAGATACGCTTGAATTTTCCCTCCTGTCCAAGCAAACGGGTTTTCTTTACGTCTACTTGCGCGATATCGACGGCGAAATCGTGCGCATTTTTCCGAACGAATTTGATTCGTTCAATGAATTGAAGGCCGGGACGCCATTGACTTTGCCGTCGCCGGACTGGGAACTCAAAGCGCCGCCAAATGCCGGTTCTATGGAATTGCTTGCGGTGGTGTCCGCCGCCAGGCGTAGTAACCCCGCCGGGGCACGCAGGAAAAACGGCCAAAGTGCTTTTTTGGGTTATGGGAAAATCGATAATCCATCGGCCGACGAGTTGCTGGGCAACGTGAATTGCGGTGTCGCAGCGTCCTGCTCCAACAAGTACGGTTCGGCGTCGGTCAAATTGAGGGTCGAGTAAAGCTCGCGCGACGGTGGCCCCTACCGGTGTGCAAGTCGTGCGCGCTCAGGCCGAGCATGTCCCTCCGCCTGCTGCATTGATCGCACTATCCGGGCTGGTGGGACAACAGCTGCCCGGCAGCGCACAATCTTCGATAGCACGCAAAAGCACGTCCACCGCAGCGATGCGCGGAAAGCTGGTGCGCCACACCAACGCGATGCGCCGCGTGGGCTGCAGCGCGGCGAAAGGCAGGACTCTGATGAGTGGGTTTGTATGCGCCAGCGGATCCGCGCAGGAGGACGGCAGGACCGTAATGCCCATCCCGCTGGCAACCATGTGGCGTATGGTTTCGAGCGATGACCCTTCCATGGCGCGTGCGCGCCCGTTGGGTTCCGCTTCGCGCAGGCGCGGGCAAACTTCCAGCACCTGGTCGCGAAAACAATTGCCCGCGCCGAGCAATAGCATGGGTTCTTCTGCCAGTTCCGCAGGGCGGATTTCCGAACGTTGCGCCCATCGGTGTTGAGCCGGCACGACGACACGCAAAGGCTCGTCGTAGACGCCGCGGGCTACCAAGCCGATTTCCGCGAAAGGCAGCGCAATCACGATCGCGTCCAGGGCGCCGGCTTTCAGCGATTCGACCAATCGCGCCGTGTAGTTTTCTTCGATCATGAGTGGCATGGCCGGCGCGCGCGCGTGCACGATGGGTATCAGCGACGGCAGCAGATACGGACCCACGGTGTAGATCGCACCCAGTCGGAGGGCACCGACCAGGGCATCGCGCCCGCTCTGTGCCAGCTCTTTCACGCGCGCCGCTTCAGCCAGTACGCGGCGGGCCTGTTCGACGACGGCCTCGCCGACCGGCGTGATACGCACGTCGGCCGGGCTGCGCTCGAACAGAGTCACGCCCAATTCATCTTCGAGTTTTTTGACGGCTGCCGAAAGCGTAGGCTGCGCTACGTGGCAGCGCTCGGCGGCGCGGCCGAAATGGCGCAATTCGGCCAATACAGCGATGTAGCGCAGATCGGTCAGTGTCATGGCAGCGGCGTGTCGTCAGTTGGTTTCACCAGCGCCAAGTATGCATCGGCGACTCAGGCATAGGCAGGTGAGCGCAGGCGTGTACATCTCATTTTGCCCAGTCTGCGACATAAGGGTTGGTACTGCGCTCCTCGCCGAAGCTGGACATCGGTCCGTGGCCGGGAATGAAGCGCACGTCATCGCCGAGCGGGAACAAGCGCTCGCGTATTGAGCGCAACAGGTCGCGGTGGTTGCCGCGCGGAAAATCCGTGCGCCCGATAGACCCAGCGAACAGCACATCGCCGACTTGGGCGATGCGGCTTTCGGGATCGAAAAAAACCACATGCCCTGGAGTATGCCCCGGACAGTGCAGCACCTGCAGCGTCACGTTGCCGACCGTGACCTGATCGCCCTGCTCCAACCAGCGATCCGGCTTGAATGGCCGAGCATTGCCAAAGCCAAACATGCGCGACTGCTGCGCCATGCCCTCGATCCAGAAATTATCGTCGCGATGCGGGCCTTCTATGGGAACGCCCAGCCGCTCGGCCAGTTCGGCGGTGGCCCCGGCGTGATCGAGGTGGCCGTGGGTAATGAGGATTTTTTGAACTTCAAATTTGTGCTGTGCTACCAGATCAAGTACTTCATCCAGGTTACCGCCCGGGTCCACCACCGCGCCGCGCTGAGTGGCATCACACCAGAAAAGCGTGCAGTTTTGCTGAAAGGGCGTCACGGGCAGGATGGCATAGTGCAGCATTTTGGGGCTCCGGGCTGGATGGCGAATTTTAAGGGATTGCAAGCTTGTGGCGGGCAAACCGGTCTTATCGGTACTTGGGTTGCGGGTGGAGCTGCACGATGGGCATATCGAATACGCTGGGGCGCAGCGCCCTGGGATTGGCCGCAGCCTGTCTGGGCGGGGGCGCCGCGCTTGCCGACTGCACGGTACAAAGTGGTCGCGAGCGCATGCTGGTGATCGAACTGTACACCTCGGAGGGCTGCAATAGTTGCCCGCCTGCGGATCGCTGGTTGTCAAGCTTGCGGCCCGAGGCCGCGGCCGGGCGCGTACTGCCGCTGGCATTCCATGTCGATTACTGGGATTACCTGGGATGGCGCGACGCATACGCCCAGCCGCAGTTTTCCAGCCGCCAGCGCGCTGCTGCTGCGCGGGCGGGTGCGCGCACCGTATACACCCCGCAGGTGATTGCCGATGGGCGCAATTTCGATCGCTGGCGGCAGCCACAGGCATTGCAGGAGGCGCTGCACAGGGTTGAGGCGCGGCGCGCCGAGGCCGATCTGCAAATTGGCATCCGTGCGGCGACTGAGGGCGCAGAACTGGACTATCGCGCCGATGTTGCAGGGTTTTCGGGTAATGCGGACTTGTTTCTCGTGCGTTGGGAAAGCGGTCTTTCCAGCCGTGTCACGGCCGGTGAAAATCGAGGTGAAGTTCTGCAGCAGGACTTTGTAGTTCGGGATTGGATTGGCCCTCTGCCGGCGCGCGAGGGCAGGCGTAAGCTGGCGGGCCTGCCTGGTGCGGAAGAAGGCTGGGCATTGCTTGCTTATGCGCGAGGCAGCGGCGAATTACTGCAGGCAGTAAATTTACCCGGGGTGCGGTGTGCAAGCAGGGGTTCTGCTCGATAGCTGGAGGCGCTGCAACGGTGAGCGAGTTTATGGTGTCCGAGCCGGCGTCGCGTAGGGCGTTTCTGCCCTAGCGCCTCAGGAATGGCATCGGACCCCTAGCCGGACGCGTCAGCAGCTTTCTCTATTCTCATTCACGACCACGTTTTGATTGCGCGCACCGAGGATATTTGGATGTCGCTTTTCGAGCGGGCTACGTCAAAAGACAAGGTCGTAAAAAAGCTTCAGGATAAGTAGCGTTACGACGCACAGGAACACCTTGCGCACGAAGTGCGTACCGCGCGTCAATGCGAGATGGGAACCGGCCCAGGCGCCGCAGAAATTTGCGGCTGCCATTGCCAGCCCTAATTGGGGCAGTACCTGGCCGTGGTCCAGGAAGTAGGCCAAAGCACCAAGATTGGTGGCCAGATTGACGACTTTTGCGGCGGCGGAGGCGTGCAGGAAATCCCAGCCGAACAGCCTGATAAAAACGAATATCAGAAAGCTGCCGGTACCCGGTCCGAAAAATCCGTCGTAAAAGCCGATAAGTGTGCCAAAAAAGACGGCGAGCAAATGATCGCGCCGACCGTGTTCTTGCTGCCTGTTTTCTGCGCCAAATTCCTTGCGTCGAAAAATGTATAACGCCACCGCGATGAGCAGCGCCAGGGTAAGAGGCTTCAAAACTTTGGGTGGGATGATCGCGACGGTGAGCGCGCCGAAGTAAGCGGCGAGCAGCGCGCCGCATGCGGCGGGCGCAAGCATGGTCCAATTCAGGCGTATCCGATGCATGTATCGCCAGGCGGCAAGAGAAGTGCCCACGATGCTGGCGATTTTGTTCGTACCGAATAGGGTCGGCGCTGCCATACCCGGGAATGTTGCGAGCAATAGGGGCAGTTGGATCAACCCTCCCCCACCGACTATGGAGTCGACCAGGCCGGCAAAAAATGCGCCGACTAAGAGGAGGGTCCAATCCAAGTCTGTTTCCGCCGTCTGCGAATATGAGTCCGGGTTTCGGGATGAGGCGCATCCTCGGCAGCCGCGGCGAAACTGCTGGCACGCCGCAGGCAAATGCCTGCATGTTTCACGTGAAACATGGGACGCGCGCCTCTGACTCGAAGCACAAATTCTACCGCGACGAGGAGCGAGATCCAGAGCTCCTCCAGCATTCCCGAACCCATGAAATAAGACCGAAATCCATCGGCTATTCCAGACACCCCGATAGAAGAACCGGTGCAACATGGAGCACTGAAAAAACAACGCCAAATGGCCCAGAGACTGCCCATATTTCGCACAGAGCGAGTTTGCCATGCACCTCTCCATAGCCATCGAAGCGCATAAGCAGCTACCCGGCGCCACGCGCCGCCTCCATCCAGGATCACAAACAACGCAACGCCTAAGCCCCCCAAGCCAAGGCTGGGCAGCAACCAGCGACGCATTCCGGTAAACAGAAGAACATCAAAATGACCCCGGAGCCCGCAGCCGTCCCTGCCGCGATACCTGGTTTGTGCTACACGCTGCTGTTCCACTCGACGACCAGCATTCTGGCCGTGATCGACGCCTCCAGCGGCCGCATGATCGACGTGAATACCGCCTGGGTCGAGGCGACGGGCATTCCTTACCGGGAGTCGCTCGGAAAAACCGACCAGGAATTGATGCTATGGTGCCTGCCCAGCGAACGTGCCGAATATCTTGAATCCCTGCGTCAATCCGGACAGGTGCGCGATTTTCCCGCCCGCCTTTGTCTGCGTCAGCAGGAGCGCCACTGTCTCGTCTCAGGCCGCCTGTTCCACAACCAGGGTCTTGAATGCTACTGCTGTGAAATTCGCGATGTCACCGAGCAAGCCTTGCTGGAGCGTAAGCGCCAGGAAACGGAAAGTCGGTTGCACGCACTGATCGAAGGTACCTCGGACGCGGTGTTCATAAAAGACGTGGACGGCAAGTATCGGCTGGCTAATCAAGCCGTTGCCCGCTACGTCGGAAAGGCCATACCGGAAATACTGGGCGCAGATGATCGCAGTCTGTTTTCGCCCTCTGACGCAAGCACCGTGATGGCGGAAGACCGCCGCATCATGAGCGAAAACACCGTGCAATCGCTGGAAGAAGTTGTCGTGACCGCCGACCGCTGCACGCGAACTTTTCTTTCGACGAAAGGCCCGATCTACGACGAACAGGCCAAACTCGTCGGATTATTCGGCATCGCGCGAGACATCACGCGACGCCGCCACGACGAAAACGCCCTGCGCGACCGCGAGGCTCAGTTACGCGGAATTGGGGACAACCTGCCGGGAGGGGTGGTGTTCCAACTCGACCTGGGCCCGGACGGCACAGAGCGCCGCTTTACCTATCTCAGCTCGGGAATCCGAAACCTGCCGGGGCTATTCGGAAATGACACAATTTCCAACCCCGCCGGTTTGTGCGAGCAAATCCACGAAACAGACCGCCCGGCATTTCTGGCCGCGTGCAAAGCATCGATCGCCGCCCTCACCCCTATTTCGGCCCAATTCCGCGTCCGCCTCGCCGCAGGCGCAATACGCTGGGTAGAAGTACGCGCCGCGCCGCGCCACCGCCTGGACCTGCACCTGGTGTGGGACGGAATATTGCTCGACATCACCGAAAGCAAGACTGCACAGGAAGCGGTGCGCCGCGCCCAGGAAAATTACCAAATGCTGTTCCGCGAAATGCTGAACGGCTTCTCCCTGCACGAAATCATTTGCGATAAATCCGGCCGCCCTGTCGATTACCGCTTCATCGACGTAAATCCTGCCTTTGAACGCATGACCGGGCTGAAAGCGGATCACATCGTGGGCCGCCGCGTGCTCGAAGTATTACCGGGAACCGAACCATATTGGATCGACACCTTCGGCAAGGTGGCATTGACGGGTGAACACATCATGTATGAAAACTACTCTGCGGAACTGGGCAAATATTTCGAAGTGCTCACCTTTCGACCTGCGCCCATGCAATTTGCCTGCGTAATTCAGGAGGTCACCCAGCGCAAACAGGCCGAACTTGACCTCGACCGATATCGCCGCCATCTCGAAGAACTTGTCGCCCAACGAACCGCGGAACTGTCCCTGGCCAAGGAAGCCGCCGAGACGGCAAACCTGGCGAAAAGTGCATTCCTCGCGAACATGAGCCACGAAATTCGCACACCGATGAATGCCATATCCGGCATGGCTCATTTGATACGCAAGGACGGTCTGACGCGCAAACAGGCCGAGCGCATGGAAAAGCTGGAAGCCGCCAGAGCCCATTTGCTCGAGGTGATCGATTCCATACTCGACCTGTCAAAAATCGAAGCTGGCAAATTCGACCTGCAGGAGGAACCCTTTTCCCCGGCAGAACTGATCACTCGCGTCGCGGCCCTCATCCAGCCTGCCGCAGACGCCAAGGGCCTGATGCTCAGAACCGACATTGCCCACCTTCCCGCCCAATTGCTCGGTGATCCAACCCGCCTGCAACAAGCCCTGCTCAATTACGCCACCAATGCGGTCAAATTCACCCAGGCCGGCTCGGTAACATTGCGCGCCACCTGTAGCGAATCGAGCGGCCCTGACAGTTTCCTGCGTTTCGAAGTGATCGATACCGGGGTAGGCATTCCACCCCACGTCCTGCCCCGCCTGTTCACCCCCTTCGAACAAGCCGACGCTTCGGTCGCCCGTACCCATGGCGGCACCGGACTGGGTCTGGCCATCACACGTAAACTGTCCGAATTAATGGGCGGCGAAGCGGCCGCCATCAGCACCCCCGGTGAAGGCAGCAAATTCTGGTTCACTGCCCGCCTGCGCAAGCTCCCGACCGCCACCCCGATGGCAGTGACCACGCCACCTCCACCTGCCGACCCACACGCGCAGGAACTTGCAGGCCGCCGCATTCTGGTGGTCGAGGACGACCCGGTTAACCAGGAAATCATTTGCGAAATTCTGGACGGTACCGGCGCTGTGATCGACATCGCCAACGACGGCGTGGAGGGCGTGGCTCGTGTCAGCGAAACCGATTACGACATGGTTCTGATGGACGTGCAAATGCCGCGCATGAACGGATTGGAAGCCACCCGCCACATCCGTGCCCTGCCCGGCCGGGCCTCCCTGCGCATCGTTGCCATCACCGCCAACGCATTTCTGGAAGACAGGGAACGTTGCGCGGCAGCTGGAATGAATGATTTCTTTTCCAAGCCGCTCGATCCGGATCAATTCAGATCGCGGGTGCTGCATTGGCTGCCCGCCGCTCAAGCGGAAAACACCGGCCCCACACCCACTGTGCATTGGGAACAACGCTACAGTACGGGCAATCACTTGCTCGATGCCCAACATCGCGCACTACTCGAATTTTGCAAGCTGGCGTCCAGCCGCTACCGGCACGATGGAGGCATGCCCAGCGACACCCTGCGCTATTACGCTGAAGAAATGCGCGCGCACGCCGATCGCCACTTCTGTGACGAAAGCTCGCTGCTGGAAAGGCACGCCTATCCCGGATTGGCACAACAGCAGCGAAAATATGGTGAATTTTACGATTTGCTCGCCCAGTTGCTGGCCGCCGGGCCGGATTCAGGTCAAGAACGCGAGCTATTCGAACAAATGCTGGATTGGTGGATGGACCACCTGCAGGACAGCCCTCGCGAATTCAGCAAGCTGTTCCGGCCCGCGCCGCAGGCCTGACCGAGCAGACGGACTGCCTACTACTTTCCGATACAGAAGCGCGAAAAGATGGCGCCCAGCAAGTCGTCGGCAGCGACAAGCCCGACAATTTCACCCAGCGCTGCATGCCCTTCGCGTAGTTCCTCGGCAAACAATTCCAGCGCGTCGGCCATGCGTGCGCTCGCCATGTCCACATGTGCGGCGCAACGCGCAAGGGCATCGAGATGGCGCGCACGGGCCAGAAACGTGGCCTCCCCGGCAGGCTGTGCTCCCGCCATCTGCAGCAATCGATCTTTCAGCGCATCGATACCGGCCCCGTTGCGCGCAGAAACGAACAGATCGCACGCGCCGGCCGCGGTAGCCGCTTCGACCAGATCGCACTTGTTGCCCACCACCAGGCGTGGCACGCTGCCCGGCAACCTGGCTGCAATCTGCTGGTCCGCCACGGTATAGCCGGCCCTTGCATCGACCAGAAGTAGCACCACATCGGCACGCCCAATCTCTTTCCAGGTGCGCTCCATGCCGAGCCGCTCGATTTCGTGCTCCGCTTCGCGCAGGCCGGCAGTATCCACCACGTACAGGGGAATACCACCAATCTGCACATGCTCTTTCAACGTGTCGCGCGTGGTACCGGCCCACTCGCTCACAATGGCTCTATCTTCCCCGGCCAGACGATTGAGCAAACTCGATTTGCCTACGTTGGGCTGCCCAGCCAATACCACGTGCAAGCCGTCGCGCAGCAATCTGCCCTGCTCTGCCTGGGCACGCAGCTCAGTCAGATCCTGCATGATCACCGCGAGCCGCCCGGCTGCATCCGCCCGCTCGAGAAAGTCGATTTCCTCTTCCGGAAAATCCAGCGTGGCCTCGACCAGACAGCGCAATTCGAACAGGCGATCCGCCAGGTCATGTACCCGCCGCGAAAATTCCCCTTCGAGTGAGCGCAGCGCAGAACGCGCCGCGCTTGCGGTAGCCGCGTCTATCAAATCGGCAACCGCCTCGGCTTGGGCCAGATCTATTTTTTCGTTCAGGAAAGCGCGCTGCGTAAATTCTCCCGCCGCCGCGATGCGTGCGCCCAGTTCGACACAACGCTGCAACAGCAAATGCAGCACGACCGGACCGCCATGCCCCTGCAACTCCAGAACGTCCTCGCCGGTATAGGACGCCGGTGCGGGGAAATACAGGGCGATGCCTTCGTCTATGGCGGCACCGCCGGCATCGCGGAATTGCGCGTACATTGCGTGCCGCGCCTGCGGTACACGCCCCAGCAGGGCCAGCGCGTAGCTCTCCAGCCTGGGGCCGCTCAAGCGCACCACCCCGATGCCGCCGCGGCCATGCGCGGTTGCAATGGCCGCAATGACGTCGCGCGCGCCGGAACAAACGCTCATCCGGACCTGCCGCCGGCGTGCCCTGGGAAATCCGCCGCCGTCACACGGATTACGCGGCCTTTGCTTTGCCGCCCTCTATCATGCGATTGATTTGCCACTGCTGGGCAATCGACAGCAAATTGTTGATCGTCCAGTACAGCACCAGCCCGGCCGGGAAAAACAGGAACATGCCGGTGAATACGATGGGCATGAGCCACATGACCTTGGCTTGAATCGGATCCGGCGGGGTGGGATTGAGCTTGGTCTGTATGAGCATCGTAGCGCCCATGACCAGCGGCATCACAAAGTACGGGTCCTTGTCCGACAGGTCGGCAATCCAGAGGACCCAGGGTGCATGGCGCATTTCAACCGCACCCAGCAGCACCCAGTACAGGGATATGAATACCGGAATTTGCACCAGGATGGGCAGGCAGCCTCCCAGCGGATTGATTTTCTCGCGCTTGTAAAGCTCCATCATTTCCTGATTCATGCGTGCCCGGTCGTCACCGAACTGCTCCTTCAGGCGCTGCAACCTGGGTCCGACCTGGCGCATTTTTGCCATCGACTTGTAGCTCGCGGCCGACAGCGGGAAAAACATAAGTTTGATCCCGATGGTGAGCAGGATGATCGCCCAGCCCCAGTTCCCAACCAGTTTGTGCAGCATCGACAGCAACCAGTAGATCGGGAAAGCGATCAGCTTCAACCAGCCATAATCCACCACCAGTTCCAGGCCGGGCGCGATCTTCTCGAGATTGGAGGTTTCCTGCGGACCCGAATAAAGCGGAACATCGACACTTCCTGTCGCGCCCGCGGCAATGGAACCTAGCGGCAACAAAAGCCCAACCGCATAGAGGTCATTTTGCTTTCTGGCGTAGTATTCCCGCTCCGGTCCCGGCACTGGAACATAAGCACTAACGAAGTAGTGCTGCACCATCGCAACCCAGCCATCACTGCCTTTTTTGGAAATCAGCCCTTCCTTGTCGAGCTTTGAAAATTCTATCTTCTGGTAATTGTCAGCACTCGTATAAGTCGCCGGGCCGGTGAAGGTGCTTACCATTTTTGCATCCGACTCGATCTTCTTGCCGTCGCGCAGCAATTGGAAATAGGCGGAAGGGGAAATTGCCGCGTTAGTTCCGTTACGAATTTCGAATTTGGTATCGATCAGATAGCTGCTGCGCTTGAAGCTAAGTACTTTAGTCACATCCACGCCGCTTGCGCCAGGCGCCGAAAGACGCACTTCGACCTTGTCCTCACCTGGCTTCAATTCGACCGCTGCCGCCGGTAAGCGGTAAACCGTATTGTGATCCGCATAGCCGCCGAGCAGCCCACTTTGCGCCTTGTAAATATGCGACGAACCGTCGTCCAGCAACTGGAACGGTTTGCTTACGTCTTCGCGCGCATGGTGTTTCAGAAATTCCAGCTTGACGATATCGCCGCCCTGCGCGGTAATTTCCGCAACCAGAAAATCGGTTTTGACGACCAGCCGCGGACTTTGCGCGCCGCTGGTCCCTACCGCCGGCGGCGACGCACCTGAAGCGGGCGCGGCCGCCCCTATGCCAGGCGTCGGCGGAGCAACTGTTCCGGATTGCCCGCTGCTCCCCGGCGTCGCCGCCTGCTGCTGCGTCGCGGTCGGCATGTTCGCCCGCTGCCAGTTGGTCCACAGCATCATCGAGGACAACCCGAAGATGACGAGCAAAATAATGGTTTTCTGGTTTTCCATGGCGAATTCGTCTTAGTCACTTGCCCGTGGAACTTGTGCGAATGGCACAAATATCCACGCGGATGCGGCATTGCGGGCTATGTTCAGTGGCCACGCGCCACGTTTTCCGCGGGCAGCCCGCGCACGCGCGCCCGCCTTTCCTGCATTACGCTTGCTGCGCCGCGATCGCCCAAATCCGCCGCGTTTTCTGACCAGCTCAAGGCACCGGGTCAAAGCCGCCCGGATGCCATGGATGGCAACGACAAAGCCTGCGCGCTGCCATGCAACCGCCGGCAAGTGCGCCGTGGCGCCGGATCGCCTGTTCGGCGTAGGCAGAACAGCTGGGATAAAACCGGCAACGCGGCGGCAACCAGGGGCTGATCGCGTAGCGGTACAGACGAACCACGCCGAGCAGCACGGTTTTCACTTCGGCAGCCTCGCAAGTAATTGCGCGATTTCGGTCCGCAGTTCGGTACGCTCGGGATCGCGCAAGCTGCTGGTCACGCGCAGAACGAGGTCCAGATGCGGCAAATTTTCACGCTCCAGGCGAAAAACTTCGCGCGCGACCCGCCGTATCCGATTGCGCCATACCGCACGCCGCACGTGCTTGCGCGCCACCACGAATCCTAGACGCGCCGTACCAAGCGAGTTGGGCTTGTAGCTAAGCCTGAATCGCTCGCCACGGACGGCCCGACGATATCCGAATACCTGAGAAAATTCCGCCGCGACCCGCAGGCGAAATTTTTTTTCGAACCTCGCCCGACCCTGCGCCGGCAATTCACTGCCACCGCTTCGGCCTGGGCGAGTAACGTCGTTCAGACCGACAACCTGGCACGCCCCTTGGAGCGGCGTGCCGCGATGACTGCGCGCCCGCCGCGGGTGCGCATACGAACGAGAAAACCGTGGGTACGCTTGCGCCGCACGACGGAAGGTTGGAAGGTACGCTTCATGATGCTGGTTCCGCTTGGAAGAAAACCCGCAATTACAGCTTTTTGCGAAACTTTTGTCAATCTGCACCGCACACGAGGGCTGGCAAGCTGCACTCAAAACGGCTACAATCACACCTTCCCGAAAAGCTTCCCGAAGCCGTCCGATTCGCCTGGAGACGCGGCGGACTAAATTAGTTTTTCATAATTAAATCAATACAATACTAGGATTTTCTCGCCTAGCTGTAGAGCTATCCCGGGTAAGCGCATGAAACCTTTCTGGCCCATCTGTCTTGAGTATTTCGAGCAGGAATTGCCGGCACAGCAATTCAACACCTGGATCAAGACATTGCGGGCCGATGAATCCACCGAGGGCGTACTACGTCTGACCGCACCCAACCGTTTCGTGCAGCAATGGGTACGCGATCGTTACGTCGGAATGATCGAAGCACTGGCCGTCGAACAACTGCAGCGCACCATTCACGTCCGCATCGGTCTGCCTGAAGCCAGCAGCCGCCCGGCCGCGCAGCCAGCCCAGCCTGCCCCACAGCGACCGCAGCCCACCGCGGTGCCGGCAACGTCGGCCCATGCTGCGGTGCTACAGTCGTCGGCGCCGCACAACGGCGCGGAAAAGTCCCGTCTCAATCCCTCATTCACTTTTGACACCCTGGTTTCAGGCCGCGCCAACGATCTGGCGCGCGCCGCCGCCCTGCAGGTGGCATCCAATCCGGGCAAGTCCTACAACCCGCTCTTCATCTACGGCGGTGTCGGGCTGGGTAAAACCCACCTGATCCATGCCCTGGGCAATCAGGTTGCGGCCGAAAACCCGGACCTGGTAATCCGCTACGTCCACGCCGAGGATTATTACGCCGACGTGGTACGCGCCTACCAGCAAAAATCCTTCGACATTTTCAAGCGCTATTACCGCTCACTGGACCTGCTGCTGATCGACGACATCCAGTTTTTCAATAACAAGATACGCACGCAGGAAGAATTTTTCTTCGCTTTCAACGCCCTCACCGAAGCGAAAAAGCAGGTCGTGATCAGTTGCGACACTTACCCGAAAAGCATTTCCGGCGTGGAAGAACGCCTCACGACGCGCTTCGGCTGGGGCCTTACCGTGCAGATCGAGCCGCCCGAACTCGAAATGCGTGTCGCCATCCTGAACAAGAAGGCCGAGGCCGAAAAAGTGCGGGTATCGGAAGACGTGGCATTTCTGATCGCGAAGAACCTGCGCTCCAACGTGCGGGAACTGGAAGGCGCGCTCAAGAAAGTTCTGGCCTACGCGAATTTTCACCGTCGCGACATCACCCTGGAACTGGCACGCGAGGCGCTGAAGGATTTGCTGGGCGCACACAACCGACTGATTACGCTGGAAGGCATACAGAAAACCGTCGCCGACTACTACAAGATCAAAGTTGCCGACATGCATTCCAAAAAACGTACGCGCACCCTCGCCCGCCCGCGCCAGATAGCGATGTATCTGGCCAAGGAACTGACGACGGAAAGCTACCCGGCAATAGGCGACGCATTCGGCGGCCGCGACCACACCACCGTACTGCACGCCTATCGAACCATTTCGGACCTGCGCCTGCAGGATTCCAACCTGAATCACGATCTGCACGTGCTCATGCAGGTGTTGCGCGGATAGATCGAACCCAGGGAGCAGCCTGTGCATGAACACGGGAAAACCCGTGGCACCAATTGTGGAAAAGTATCGAAAAACGCGCGCGGCAAAATTTGATCCACAAATCATCAACCGCCTGTACGCAGCCTTACCCACATGGTTTCAAATTCGCAAACCTCGGATAAATAAATGTTTTTTGGCTTATCCACAGATTTCGACCGACGTTAACTATTAGTAGTTATTAAATAAAATGCTATTAATCAAAGCTCCCAGAAATCAGCTTCTGCAACCACTGCAGGCAGTAGCCGGCATCGTCGAGAAGAAGCACACCCTGCCCATCCTGTCCAACGTCGTGGTGGAACGGGCGGGCGAAATGCTCACTTTGCTGGCTTCCGATTCGGAAATCCAGATCCGCAGCACCACCACCGCCGGGCTGGACCAAACCAATGCCGCGATCACCGTATCAGCGCGCAAATTGCAGGACATTTTGCGTACCCTGCCCGAAAACGTGGATGTCACGCTGGACGCGGACGAGCGCCGGCTTACCGTGCGTGCCGGCAAAAGCCGATTTACCTTGCAGATTTTGCCGGCCGAGGAATTTCCGCGCATGCGCGGCGGTGAAGGCGAGCCGGTCGAAATTCAACTCAAGCAAAACGAATTTCGCAGTCAGCTTGGCCTCGTGCAGTACGCTATGGCCCAGGCCGACATCCGCTACTACCTCAACGGCATGCTCATGTCGGTGGCCGGCGGGCAGTTGCGGATGGTCGCTACCGACGGCCACCGCCTCGCCTACTGCAGCCAGCCGGCGCAAACCCCGGAGCCCGGCATCGAGGTCATCCTGCCGCGCAAAACCGTGCTGGAGCTGTATCGCCTGCTGTCCGACGGCGACGCCCCGCTCACCATGCGCGTATGGCCCAGCCAGGTGCAATTCCTGTTCAACGAAATCGAGCTTACGTCCAAGCTCATAGACGGCAAATTTCCCGACTACAACCGCGTCATCCCGCCCAACCACCCCAAATTGCTGCAGTTGGCGCGCGCCGAACTTGCCCCGGCGCTGCAGCGTGCAGCCATCCTGACGGCGGAAAAACTGCGCGGCGTACGCCTGGTGCTGGCACCCGGATCGCTCAAGCTGTTGAGCATCAACACCGAGCAGGAAGAAGCGCAGGAAGAACTCGAAGTGGCCTATGACGGCGAAGGCCTGGACATAGGATTCAACGTCACCTACCTGATCGACGTGCTTACCCACGTCGATGCGGAAAATTTCGACTTGCGCCTCAACGATGCCAATTCCAGTGCACTGTTTACCTTGCCCGGCAACGACAATTTCAAATACGTGGTAATGCCCATGCGCATTTAGCGCATCCCTCGCGTTGAAAGCAGCCAGGGCGGGCCGCTGGGAGGCCCATCCCGGCTCGCCAGCGTCCCCATCCCACCGGCAGGTCTGCCACAAGACTGCACAGCAGCGACCCCTCAGCAGCGGAGTACAGCGAATTGGAACCCACGAACCCCGAAAACGGCAAAAACGGCAACGGCGAAGCCTACGATTCAAACAGCATCAAAATCCTCAAAGGTCTTGAAGCCGTACGCAAACGCCCGGGCATGTACATAGGCGATACCTCCGACGGCACGGGCCTGCATCACATGGTGTTCGAAGTGGTGGACAACGCCATCGACGAGGCCCTGGCCGGTTGGTGCGACGACATCGTAGTGACCATACACACCGACAACTCCATATCCGTGGTCGATAACGGCCGCGGCATACCGGTAGATATCAAGGAAGACGACGAAGAAAAACGTTCTGCCGCTGAAATCGTCATGACCGAATTGCACGCCGGCGGCAAGTTCGACCAGAACTCCTACAAGGTATCCGGCGGCCTGCACGGGGTCGGCGTATCGGTGGTGAATGCCTTGTCGGAATGGCTGCGCCTCACCATACGGCGCGACGGCAAGGTGTATTTCATGGAATTTCGCGACGGCGTCCGCACGGAAGCCTTGCGCGTAAGCGGCGCCACCGAAAGACGCGGCACGGAAGTACATTTTCTGGCGGCCGTGACTACCTTCACCACCGTCGAATACCACTACGACATTCTCGCGCGGCGCCTGCGCGAACTGTCGTTCCTGAATAACGGCGTCAAAATCCGTCTGGTAGATCAGCGCCAGGGCAAGGAAGAAGATTTCGCCTACACCGGCGGCGTGCGCGGCTTCGTGGATTTCATCAACCGCAGCAAAACGGTATTGCACCCGAACGTGTTTCACGCCGTCGGCCAGCGCGACGGCATTACCGTCGAAGTGGCCATGCAGTGGAACGATTCTTACGCGGAACAGGTGCTGTGCTTCACCAACAACATTCCGCAGCGCGATGGCGGCACCCACCTTACTGGCCTGCGCGCGGCCATGACACGCGTCATCAACAAATACATCGAAATGCATGAACTGGCCAAAAAGGCCAAGGTGGAAACCACCGGTGATGACATGCGCGAAGGCCTGGCCTGCGTGCTGTCGGTAAAGGTGCCGGAGCCCAAATTCAGCTCGCAGACCAAAGAAAAACTGGTGTCTTCCGAAGTGCGCCCGGTAGTCGAGGAAATCGTCGCGCAAAAGCTCGCGGAATACCTGGAAGAGCGCCCCAACGACGCCAAAATCATCACCTGCAAGATCATAGATGCGGCGCGCGCCCGCGAAGCCGCGCGCAAGGCGCGTGAAATGACCCGCCGCAAAGGCGTGCTGGATTCATTCGGCCTGTCTGCCAAGCTGGCCGACTGCCAGGAAAAAGACCCCACCCTGTGCGAACTGTACCTGGTAGAGGGTGATTCCGCCGGCGGCTCGGCCAAACAAGGCCGCGACCGCAAGTTTCAGGCCATACTGCCGCTCAAGGGCAAAATTCTGAACGTCGAAAAAGCCCGTTTCGACAAACTCATATCCAGCCAGGAAATCGTCACACTGATCCAAACCCTGGGCACCGGAATAGGCAAGGACGAATACAAACCGGAAAAACTGCGTTACCACCGCATCATCATCATGACCGACGCCGACGTGGATGGCGCCCACATCCGCACCTTGTTGCTCACGTTTTTCTACCGCCAGATGCCCGAACTTGTCGAGCGCGGCCACATTTACATCGCCCAGCCGCCGCTGTACAAAATAAAGCACGGCCGCAACGAGCGCTACATCAAGGACGATCACGAACTGAACCGCCACCTGCTCGGCCTGGCCATGGAAGGCGCCCAGCTCATCCCGCGCGAAAACGCCCAGCCGCTGGAAGGCACGGCGCTCGAAGAACTGTCGCGCGACTATTTGCTGGCCGAAGCCGTCATAGCCAGGCTGTCGAATTTCGTCGATGCGTCGGTACTCAAGGCAGTACTGGACCACGACATAGACATCGATCTCAGTAGCGAGCCGGCCGCCGCCGCCGCCGTCGAACGCCTCAGCGCAGTTCTGCCGCCAGCCACCTACGTAAGCAGCGAATACGACGAAAACGCCGAACGCTGGATGCTCAGCGTGGCCCGCATGCACCACGGCAACCGCCGCGTCGGCCACATTGATGTCGAATTCCTGCTTTCCGCCGACTACCGCCAGTTACGCCACGCCGCCACCCTCATTAGCGGCCTGATCGGCGCGGGCGCCAGCGTACGTCGCGGAGAAAAATTGCAGGCCGTCGCCAATTTCGGCGACGCCGTGCGCTGGCTGCTGTCTGAAGTGGAACGTGGCCTATCCAAACAGCGTTACAAAGGCCTGGGCGAAATGAATCCCGAACAGCTATGGGAAACCACCATGGATCCCGGCACACGCCGCCTGTTGCGTGTGCAAATCGACGATCTGATATCCGCCGACCAGATATTCACGACGCTCATGGGCGATAACGTCGAACCGCGGCGGGCATTCATCGAAACCAATGCCTTGGGCGCCAGGAATATAGACGTGTAGTCGTCGGGGCAAGCGATAGCGTCGCTTGAGGTAAAAGATCGACTCGACCGCGGCCGGATCGCCGGCCCGGAAGAAAAAAATCGCTTGGCACCGAAATCACTTCTGCGCGAGCTGCCTGCAGTCTGAATCCCTATTCCATCAATCCAACAGGCCAAACGGCAAGCACGCGAGGCCAGTGATCGCGTTGCAACTTGCCCTGCCGCGTGCCGACCCCCGTTAAGCATTACGCTTCCAGCATCTAGAGATCCGGCTGACCCCGAGCGCTTCCAAATCACCTTTCGCTGGCGCAGCGCCCGCGCCGATTTACCACAGTACCTTTTGGCATCGTACAGACTTGACCAAATTTTGCGCGTACGTTTACTTTGCCCCACAGCGTCCGAGAAACACCCGTCAATTCAACTGCCTCTTACCCCACGATCACCAATGCTATTTGCGGCCATTGCAGTATCGCCATCCCCTACTCTTGCGAACAGAGCGCATTTTTCCCAACGAGAAATATGATCGTGCGCGTTACGTGTTTCCCCAGAAGTACGTTGCCTCTCTTGAAAATCGGGTGGGTGGACCGTGCCCGCTTTTGTGTTCGAATGCGGTGTCAAGGGCGGGCTTTGCCCGGCGAAGCGAACCCTTGACACCGCATTCGAACACATATACTGGCCCAAGGCTGAAGGCGGCAGAATGCGGCATTCAGCCTTGTAGACACGGCGCGGCTGTCGAAATCCCACAAACTATAGCCCCGGCGAGCGGCTCTTTCCTGCCCGCAAGTGCCCGGGCGGTCTCGACCTGACCCGCGGTGGCGCTACCCACCTGGATTTCAAAAGAGCCAGTACGTTCCGTATCAAGCGAGCCAGCCTCTGAAATTCGCCAAAATTTCAAATCCTCCTCGCCTGCGCTCGAGTGCTAAGAGTGTAACGACTCAGTCTATTTTTACCGTTGGACCTCCCAGCTACCAATCGACCGAAGCGCAAATCATTGCCGAACCACTTCGATACATTCGCACCCACCACGAGAAATCAATAAAAATCCATCTGTCGCCTGCTATCCATCGCCATCAAGGGTGATGATACAATATTGAATGCTCACAAGATCAGATACTTGGAATTTGACGCCAATTGAACACCGCTCCCACATATCGCGGCACCTTGAATCCGAAAGCCCTATTTTCCGCCTTGGTGCCGGCCTTGCTTATCGCAGCACTAAGCATCTATGCATTCGGCTACCGCACCACCACTGGCAGTGACGAAAAGATACTACCTGGCAAGCCACTAGCATCATACGACGAGTATTACCCGGTTCGAGCCAATGCAAACGGCCTTTTGTACCTGGACAAGGAACGCTTCGAAAAAGCAGTTGATTATTTTTCCGGCAATACCTCTCCGCGCGCTGCAGCTGATCTTATCTATCTTGGCAACTCTAATCACGTCGAGTTAATGCTCAACGATCCAGCCAAGAAAAAGTACTTGGCATTGGCGAACCTGCCTAACTACGCCGCCGTCGCAAAAGTCGACGAGCAAAAGGACAGTTTGCTGCGAACCTACAAAGACATCGTAGATGGGATAGGCCAGACATTTTCCGGCACGCCGATAGAGATTGTTTTGCATGACGCCAGAAACCCCCTGATATCCATCGTTGCGGTTCAAAACCCGATATCCGGCCGTCGCATCGGAGATCCCAACACCAATTTCGGAATACGTTTGATCAGAACCTATAGCCAGTCCCGCCGGAGCTCAGGCCAAGCATACGTTAGTTACAGCTTGACCTTGACAAACGGCACTCCTGTAAAGTCCACGACAGTACCGTTATTCGACCGTACCTACGGATTGATTGGAATGATATGCATGAACATCGACATTTCGACCCTTGACCCAAAAAAGCTTGAGGCCGCGGAACGATTCCTTGATGCCTTCCGCCACGTAACGCCAAATGAGGAAATATCCGAAATGATTGAAAGCAGCAAGCGTACGCAGTGACAACTGATCTCCACCCCTTCGAATCTTTCCCGAAAACTTGCAAATGATCGTCGAAACCCTTCATTTCCAGCTCAAACGCCCCCTTCTTGTCATGAAGGCTCCAAACGGATTCCTCGCCTGTGGCTACATCAACGTCCAGACCTGCGACAAACTGGAAGAAGCCTGCGCCATCGTCTCCGGTGTAAGTGATTTCGAGGAAATGAAAAGCGCCACGATTGTCGCGGTGTCGAAAAAAGCGTTGGCGCTAGGGATAAACGTTGGCGATACAGGCGAGGCTGCCCTGAAAAAGTTCCAATAGTCCGCCGTAATTAACAGGGTCCAGCACATGGGCGAGCAAAGCGTCTTCGTTACCGTGTGCGCGTTGCTGTTGGTTGTTCTGGTGCTAAGCGTCGTGCTGACGCTCCGCGGAAGCCAGGGTGCAAAATACTTTCTATGGACCTGGGCGCTCCTTCTTCTGTTAGGCATACCATTCATGTCTGCGGGCCTGACCATTTCTGGTCAGGCTGCCGCAGTAATGATGGCATTCTTTGCTTATTCCCTGGCACTCGCGAAAGTCCATCGCAATGTGCAACTGGAAGTATCACACGAGGAAACGCGCCGAGTCTTGGCGGAGTCTAACCGGCGCATCGACGAGGAGCGACGTACAATTTCCCGGCGTCTGCATGACGATATCAACCCAAATCTGTTGCTCTGCAAAAGCGAATTAAGAAGGCTTGAAAGCGTAGTCTCCAAAGACTCTGATGCCGCGCGAACCCTCGCCTCGATACACGAACTGATAGGGGACTCCTATACTAAACTCCGAGAAATTATAAAAAATACACGAATTGAAGTTATTGATTCAATTGGATTTACTGCTGCCATCGAGTCATTGATTTCGCACTATACGAATTTTTTTGATAAACCCACGATTTCCCTGGAACACGATCTTCCCAAGCGGCCGCGGATTGACGAAGAAATTGCAATTAGTACTTACAAGATAATACGCGAGGCCATTTACAACGCAATCAAGCACTCCAATGCTCGGCAAGTGAGCGTCAGGCTCAAGATGGATACCAGACGCAATCGACTCCAGGTAGACGTATCGGACGATGGTGCCGGCATCCGACCACGCGGCGGCAACGGTGAAGAAATGGCAGCGGGTATCGGTTTGATCGACATGCGGGAGCGCGCCCACGCAATCGGCGCCAATCTGAGCATTCAACCCGCGTTTCCGTCAAATGCCAAGCGCCCTGGCACGCGCGTCAGCTTTTCGGTTTCACTTCTGTCGTCGTAAGCCCGAAGCGAATTGCGAGCTTTGTAAAGTCCGCGGTGGTATCGATGTCGAGTTTGGAGCGGATTACTTTCAGCATAGTCCCCACGGTTTTGGTGGAAAGATCCAATTTTTCAGCCGTATCCGCAAGCGATGCGCCGTCGGCCATGAGAAGAAATGCCTGTAGTTCCCTGTCGTCCAACAGCTTGCGCGGGCTACGCTCTTTGACAGACGAACGGGCGAGCAATTGCGCAACCTGAGGCGAAAAGTACTCGCGACCATCGGCTACCGTGGCAATCGCCAACTCTAAAATTTCCGTGCTTTCCTCCTTCAACACGAACGCGAGCGCGCCAAGCCTGTATGCCTGTTCCACGATGTACTGATCATCGAATTGCGAAAAAACCACGATTTTCGCGCTGGGGTCGGCAGCAAGAATCTCTTCACAGGCATCGAGACCGTTTGTCGCCGAGCTTCTGCTGTTGAATCGTACGTCGGTAACGAATACGTCGGGACGTATTCGCAGGTAGCGGTCGATCAGTCCATCAAGACTGAAAACGACCTCGACGACATCCACCGGCGATCCCCGCAAGGCGTGCTGAACTCCAGCGGCGAGCAGCCGATGATCATCAGCAAAAAGCACTTTGATTGGTGCGTTGCGCAAAGGAAGTTCCATATTCTTGGCTACTCTCGCTGGTGGGTGGAGAATATCCTCCGGGTTTTCTTAAGAGGGAAGAAAATTTTCCAGTGCGTGGATATTCCAGTTCCAAAATTGTCGGTCACGTTGCATCGGAATACGCAGCTATGTAGCCCTTTCGAACCGCAAGCGTCTGCGGCAGCATTATCAGGATTTTCCACGCGGGCGCACGGCGCGTCAAAATAAATTCTGCCTTGCCTGCCCAAATTACCCGAAAAGAACCGCAAATGGGTTGGCTGCCGCGCTCCAAGCGGAAGAATGATCCGCCTGCGATCCGAGCTTGTGTTGACTACATGCCACCGAAAATACTTCCTTCTCAGCGAAAAGTTTTTTCTTACAATATACAATCCACGCAGTACGTATGGCACACTGCTACTCTAATCGACGCCAGGAAGTGAGTGGCATTGTTGCCGAATGCCATTGTGACACCCAGCCAAGTTATATCCAAAAGAGCGAGCGCGTGGAGTAGTTCATATGGACGATCTGACGGTCTTGAATAACCGCATCGTGGCATACGCGGGTGGAAAGAACGTGAGCCTGGAAGCTGTGTTGAATGTGTTGCCGGTTTGCATCGCAAAGTTCAAGCCCTCTGCGTTGCAGGTGATATCGGCGCTTCAAGCAATTCCAAAACAGAAGCTGGAAAATCGGGCCGAGGTCGCAGCCATCAACCATGAGTACCTTGCATTCGCGCGCCTGATCGCAAGGGACATAGGCCGCGGCTACTTTGACGGTCTCATTGTCCTCCACATAGACATGGCGCAAGCGCGCGTTCTCGCCGAACTGTCCAACCAGCAAATTCAGGAACTGTCCGTGCGCTGGCGCGGTACGATTTTTGACGCTTCGGCCGCTGTTACGCGAACGCTTCTACGCATGCATCCAGCCGCGTTGGCGCAGTACTCTGTGGCAATGCTCGCGGCCGCCGCGTAAGATGAAGGAAATGTTGCCGGTGCGGCCAATTCCTGCGTCTGTACAATTCGACGACCCGATCTGGATAAGCAGATTTCTTGATCTTGCCGACCTTATGGTGTGGCTCGGTGGGAAGCCAAAGCTCATCTGCAGATATACCGGCCTAGCGCCAAAAGAAGTCGCGCTCCGATATAAAGCGCTTACCGGCCGAGAAGCACAAGCCGGACGGCTCCCGCAGTCAAAGCCCGGTCATTACGCCCTCCCCAGCAAGCACCGCGGCTTGGATTGGAACCTGCAGGCGGCGGCATTTGCCAGCATCTATCTCAGAATCGAGGCGGCTCTTACCGAACCCGTCAACCGTGGTTGGCTCCTGGCGACGGCCTATCTTGCCTACCTTCGCCTGACAGACCCATTGCGGAACTCGATACGAGACCTGCAGCGACTGGAGTTCAATTCTGCCTATGATTTGATGACGCTTTTAGGCAGGGACAAGGACGGAAAATCGGCCCCACTCGAGTTGCGAAATTGCAATGTGTGCGGTACGAGCTATCTCTATATAACAGGCTGGACAGCAAAGAGGCAGGCCTGTCCTATGTGTGGGATACAGCGACAACTAGAAACTCCCGCTGACAAGAGCCGAACATACTTTTCGCTGCGGCGCAGGAAATCAGCTTGATCTGAAAATTCTGCGCGTACGCGGCCAGAGATATACTTTCGGCTCATCCGCACAATACCAATAGCTTACCTAATATATTTTCTATGAGTTGCCGATGCAATTGCAGGTCGGTTGTATACCAGAGGCGCCTTGCCGCCTGCCTACAGTGGCATTACCTTCCCGCTTGAGCGTGTCGTGCTATCTGGATGCGATCGCCGATATTTCCAGAGCTACATCTTTGGGCAAGCGCGCAACTTGCACCGTAGCACGCGCGGGTGGATTGGCGCCGAAGTAAGCGCCGTACACTTTGTTCATTCTAGCGAAGTCCGAAATGTCGCGTAGGTACACCGTGGTACTGACGACGTTGGCCATGGTCAGCCCATTGGCAGCGAGAACGGCTGAAAGATTATCCATTACCTGCTTGGTTTGCTCTTCTACCGAGGAGCCGCTGACCTGTCCCGTACTAGGGTCGAGTGGTATCTGGCCAGAAAGAAATAACAGATTGCCAGTTGTAATGGCCTGGCTATAGGGCCCAATCGCGGCTGGCGCGTCTTTGGTCGAAACCGCAGAATTTTTTGGGATCGACGGACACGCAGTCAGGAGTAGGCAGCAAACAACGGCAAACACATCTGTTGAAAAGCGTCTCACGGGATCCTCAGGGAACGGCAGCTAAAGATGAAATTTTACATGCAAAAGTATCGGCCTCTGAAAGATCTCGTGCCCTGCATGGGAGACAGGTAGGTAGTCGTCGCAGAGTGCCGCGGGAGTAACTTGCTGCCGCGAACCGCGGGCAAGCGATTGACCGGTGAGTTTCCGCAACGCGAGGCTTTCCAGGACCCGAATGTTCTCCCAAAGCCCAGGGTTTCCCAAAGGTTTTCCATAATAGTACAACGTGACCTGGGGTAGCGCAGGGTTCGCAAGCCTCCTACGAAAGATTGAGCCTACGCCGGAGTCGCTCTATGCCTCGGATCCGGGACGGGTGTAATCTGGCACCCATCGGCAAGGTCCCGGACAATTCCGCCCACCATGAAAAAATTGATTCTTGTCCTGTCGCACCTGTTTGCGCTGGGGCTGGGTTTTGCACTCGGCGTGTACATGTTGCCGATATTGATCGCACCGCCGGCGCCTTCGGCTGCGGAAGTGGCGGCGCAGGCGGCGTTGGCGCGCTACACCGGGAAGTTCCGTCGCGACCTCAAGGACAGCGACGCGCTGCACTGGGGTGAGGGCACGGTCACGATTGGGGCGAAACAGGTTGCATTCGAGGGGGAACTGGCGCCCGGGCCCGACTACAAGCTGTACTTTTCACCCCAGTTCGTCGAAACCGAGGCAGACTTCCATCGCCTCAAGTCGGGCATGGTGCGCGTAGGTGAAGTGAAGACCTTCCGGAATTTTCTGGTTCCGTTGCCCGATTCGGTCGATCCGTCACGGTACAACACCGTAATCGTGTGGTGCGAAACCTTCGGCCAGTTCATTACGGCTGCGCAATATCGGTAATTTCCTGCCCCAGGTTCGGGCAGATGGATGCGGTTGGCAAGAATGTAGGAAGGTCCGCGCCTGGATGCTTTCGTTCGATGTTCGACACATGCGAGCCGCGAGCCTGTATCGGCTGGCGGCACATCGTCGGCGCCGCATGGTCGCGAAAGCGTATGCTCGGGACGATCACGATTGCGGGCACCGAGAAGCATCACCAGCATGGATCCGGGATGGTACGGGCGCGCGTGAGGCGCGCCGGCACGCTTGACCTCATGACCGCGCGATGCGACGCCGCGATCCATGCATCCTCGATGATTCCGCTGCCGAGGACGGCTTCTGCGCCATTTGGCTGAAATGCGGCGACGCATCCCCGGCGCGCTACCCATGGTGCATGTCGCCCGCGCACGAAAACGCCGGCACTGAACCGATCATCTCTCACCGATCGCAGCGCGCGACCCGTACGAACTGTCGCGCTGACCGCAGCAGCGCGGCCCGCGTGCGGTGCGGCCCAGCATCCGCTTGGCGAAGCAGTCGTGGTCCAGTCTGGCGCGAGGATCTGATCCTGTTGCGGGCCTGTGCGCAACCGGAACTGTGCGTCCAATAGAGTTAGGAATATCGGCAGAGCGCCGGCCAGGCGTGTCGCCTTAGTCGGCCTGAAAATGCTCGGCGGGGCAAGCTTTTACGTACAGTTATTGCACTCCGTATGTGGTCACGAGTGTAACCCGGTGCCCCGGGAACACCCGCTGACCTGGCGCTTTCGGTCCAAGCACCGCGCGCGTTCGAGCCAACACCGCGTCGAAATATTTTACACGGCTCGCTGGCCATCCCCGCCCATCGAAAATTACATACGGGTAATCATGGGCTTGCCCGTTTGGCATGATTTATGCTCTGATGTTCGGGAAACGCCGATTTTCCAAGAGAAATTCGGCGTGCAGCGATGCTGGCACTTAGCCGGTATAACGATGTGCTTCAAGGAGAGAAATCCATGTCTGGAAAATATGCGCGCGCCACGCGAACGCTGCGCAATAGTCTGACTGTGGCCGCGATGGCGGCTGCGGTAGCCGCTCCATTTGGCAATACGGCTCAAGCCGCTTGCCTGACCAACAATGCGGATGGGGTCGGAAATCCGGTATTCGGCGCAACGGTTGGAACGTTCGTCGGGCTAGGCATAGACCCCAACACCACCTGTATCGAAAATTCGGTCTGGACCGACCCGGCGAATTTCGGGCTGGGTACCTATGTAAAAGGCGCGGATGGCTTCGGCACCGCGACCAATCCCACCGTGCTGGGCGCATACGACGGCTCCGGTTCCGCTGCCGCGAACGCCAATGGACGCGACTTCGCCTGGGTTCAGGATGCCGGTAACCAGGGTACTTTCAACGGTGCGACGGGTGGTGCTCCGTCGCAGGGCATCGTTTGGGATTTGGGCGGTCAAGCCAATCAGGTCGCGGTATTCGTGTTCGTCGATCACGACCCGGTACCAGGCGAAGTTCTGGAAAATACGGCCTGGTTGTCCAATGATGCAAATGCAGCCGATGGCGGCTGGACGCAGGCGCAACTGGTGCACGTCTACGGTGGCGGTTGGTCGGCCGACCCCAATATCGCGGACGGCTTCGTGGCTGTGTATCAATTGCCGAGTGCGCAAACCTTCCGCTACGTATCGGTTACCTGGGGCGGACCCGGTGCGATCGTGCGTGACGGCGACAATGAAATCGATGCCGTGGGCGGCCTCACCGAGCGCGGTACGGGCGTAATTCCCGAACCCGCCACCATGGCGCTGGCCGGCCTCGGCCTTGCCGCTCTGGGCGCAACACGGCGCAAAACCCGCAAAAACGTCTGATCCCGCGCGCGCCCCACCCGGGCGCGCGTTTCAAATGCGTGGCGCCACGACCCCCCACCGCGGGCGGTTGCGGCGCCGGTTGCGCAGGCCCCTGCGGCGAATTACCGCGCCCCCACATTCGCCCTGTGCTTACCGCACAGCGCCTCAGCCAATCATTTCCACACCCAGGCGGCACAGGCTCATTTTCCGGTCGTTTTGGCCGTATCCAGACTGCCGTCCGATTTCGGGTAAGTGACCACGCCCCAGGGCAGTTTGTATCCTTCCAGCGTGTCCAGCACCTTGTAGTCCTTGGCGTCGATCACCAGCACGGAATCGGAACGGCCGCAGGCCAGGAGTACTTTTTGTTCATCCGGCGTGAAGCTGAAATGCCAGCAGCGCTTGCCCACCGGTATGGCGGCCAGCGGCGCCAGGCTGGCGGCATCGAATACCTGTAACTTGTTGCCGCGCGACGCGGCGACCCAGATGGTCCGCCCCTCGCGGTCGAACGCGACGCCATAAGGGCCTTTTTCCGTGCTTACTGACTTGATCACCTTCAGGTCCGCATCCAGCACCAGGAAATTGTCGGAATTTTCCAGGGTCACGACGTAAGTTCTTCCGTCCGGCGAAAGCTTGATGCCGCGCGGGCGGCTGCCGTGGCTGGAAATATTGATGGTCTTTTGCAGTTTGTAGGTGGCGAGGTCGTACACGCCTATGGTGTCCGTCCCCTCGTTGGTTACGACCATGCGCTTGTGGTCGGGGGAAAATTCTATGCCCTCGGTTTCCGGCGAGGCCTTCATGCGCGCCACCACAGCGCCTTTTTGCAGATCGATTACGGCCACCTCGGCCGGGGTGGCGTCGTCATCGGCTTCTTTGTGCCCCGCGGCGGGCGGTTTGCCGGTGGAAGACGGTTCATACGTGACGAAAGCCAGCTTGCCATCTGCCGACACGCGCAGAAATTCCACATTCTTGCCGACCGGTATGCGCTTCGTTTCCTTTAACTGCCTGGTGTCTATCACCGAGACGTCGGCCGTTCCTTGATTGGCCGTGAGCAGCCAGCGCCCATTCGGCGTGATGCCTATGCCGCGCGGATCCTTACCGACAGCGACTTCGCCGGCCGGCTTGAGGGTTGCCAGGTCCAGCACGCTTACGCCTCCGCCCTGATTTGTCACGTAGGCGACATTGTCCGGAACGCTGCCACCCGCTCCCAGCACCAGCGGCGAAGCAATGCAGGCCAGCATGGCGGTCGCCATGCGCAGTGTGTTCATGTTCAAGCTCATCCTCCTTGGATGGGGCACCCGGCTCGAGCCTCCGCGGCGCCTGTGATCTATCTTGTTTTGTTCGGAATCGCCCGCAATCGGCGGCGCTACGAAAGTGGTCCATTTTTCCGGCCATTCGTTCCGTTGGCGATCCGCCGGCTGCCCGAGCGTAATGCGCAGGCGCAGCAAAGTTGGCGAGGATGGTGTACGAAGGCTGGCTTGCGAACTGCGCAGCCGGTGCGAAGCTTAGCGCAACTGAAAAAACACCCACAGCAGCAGCATGCCCCAGATCGCGCAGGCACCGATGATAAGCATGCGCCGGCCGCGCAGGGCGGAATCCCGGCGCGTTTCCGCGGCATTACTGAATTGCGCCATCAATAATTCGGCCTGGGCCATTTTTGCCTGTTGTTCCGGGCTGAGCGTGGGCGTCAGGCCCAGCGGCGCGCCCTCCAGGACGGCTTTCGCGATGGCGTTTTCGTCGCAGCCCTGCGCTTGCAGGCGGGCGCGTAGTGAGGTGAGCAGCGGGTCCAGCGCCGCCGCCAATTCCACCCCGGCGCCCCAGGAACCGAGCGGAGGCGCCAGCAGTGGATGGGTGATCTGGAGGTGTTTCAGGCCAGCCAGCGCGCGCAGCTTGAGCATGAGCAGCAGCGCCACCGGCAGGCACTGGAATGGCCCGGGCGGGGCGATTTCGGTGTGCTCGCTACAGGCTGCTTCCAAGGCTGCGGCAACCCGGACACCATCGGCGTCGCGCCACAAATCGCCTTCCAGCAAGGCCTCGAGCGCCGGGGCAGCTTCGGCCGGGGCGGGCAGGGCGATCGTTACGTTGCAGTGCCGCGCAAGCAGAATGAATGCCGCGCGCGCCTGTGCATCCGGCGCTGCGCGGTAGGCGTCGTCCCGCTGCCACAACGTGCACAGCATGCGGGCCAGTTGTCGTGCGGGGGCGTCGCAGCCGGCTGCGAACCCCAAAGCCACGTACAGAATGGCGGCCGGGTCGAGCGCAAACGCCGGCGCCGCAAAGCCGCGCGGTTCGCGCAACAGAAGCCGGTATAGCGCGATCATTTGCGCCATGTGCGCACAAACGTATACGAGCCGCGCACGCTCCGCCGGCAGGGCGTCGCCGTGGGCGCGGGCACGCGCCACGTCACCCAGATACACCTCGGCTGCTGCCTGCAAATGCGCGTCCATTTCCCATTCCCAGGCGCGCGGGGGCGGGTCGACCGCATTGGTGAAACCTGCCGATCCCTGCGCACACAGTTGCGCGATGCGGGCATCGGTCATGCCGTGCGCAACATATTGTTCGATGGCTTCGAGCGCTTCCGCCAGCGCGCGGCTATGCGCATCGCTGCGCGGAGCCGCCAGGGCCGCCCGGGTATGTTCCCAATCGTCCCCGCGCGCCACACGCTCGGCCGCCATCCAGTGCGCGAGTACCGGCTCCGGCCACCAGCGCGCCGGCAACAGCATCACGCGACCCGGCGTGGCGTCACTCACCAGGATGGGGAAAAACCGCGCGCTCAAGCGCTCCGCGGGCAAATGTTTGCGTTCCAGCCAGATCGAACTTAACAGCAGACCGCTGCGCGAAATACCCTGCGGCACGGCCAGTCCGGCGGCACAGCTCAATTCGTTCTGTAGTTGTTCCGTGATCGCGGCGGCGAGCGCATCCGGCGCCGCTTCGGCGTGTACAGCGGATGCTGTGCGGCGCAGCGCCAACAGTCGGCGCGCCACCACCTGCAGTGCCGCCGGCAGCAGCCGCCCGGCCGGGTCATAGACCACAAAGCCGGGGTGGCTTTCCGCGCCGGGGTGGAACATGAGACGACTGGTCAGCACCAGATGGCCCCACACCACGCGACCGCCCGCCAATAGCGCCGGCAGGGCGCCAAACAAGGGCGCAAATTGGGGCGCTCGTTCTGCCGCCGGGGCGTCAACTTCGGCATAAGCGTACTGATCGGCCGGCAGTTCCGACATGCAGCGCGCGATATCCAGCGCACCCAGATCCAGCGCCGCGCAGGGGTCGCAAGCCGTGCCCTGTGCCGCGGCGACCTGTTCCTGCTGGCGCCATGCAAGTTCGGCGGGGTCGGTTTCGGCGACGAAATGCCGCGCCCACAGACCGGGCTTTACACCCTCGATGCCGGCGAAAAACGCCTGCGCGAAAATTTTGGCCTGGCCCTCCTGCATCGCCGGTTGCAGCACGCGCGGCGAATGCAGCATTACAGCATCGCGGTCGGCAGCGGGGCGGCAGGGGACCGCCACGCTCACCGCGAGGTGGGGCGCAAACCAGTGGGCCTCCAGCATTACTGCGGAACTGCGGAAGCGCGCCAGGTTGACGTGGCCGGCATGACTGGCCACCGCACCGACCCAATCCGGCTCCGGATGGGCCATGCGGGCACGGCAAGTTTCGACCGGGTCGGCGTCCAGGCGCGACGAAACACGCCGCTGGTCGCGCCGGCCAGCGGAGGTTTCGAAGCACAACTGCGGGTCTGCCGGCCGGCCTTCGGCCTGCCAGGCGAGCAAGGCATGCGCAAACTGGATGCCGGCCAGACGGCCCAGCCGCTGCAGCGCGTCGGCCGCATAGTCGGCCGGCTGTTGCGGCGATTCAGCTTGCGGTTCGGGCGCTACCAGCACCGCCGCGGCCAGCGCGCGGCGCAGGAAGGACTCTGCCGCGGCAGCCAAATCCGGCGTTTCCGTGCCGCGAAACAGGATGCCGGCGAGCGGGCGCAACGGCAGAAAAAAAGCAGAAAGTTCGCCGTCGCGCCGGAAGGTGCAGGCGAGCGAGGTGGTCATGCTGTGCGGCAGTTTGCGCACTTCGTCGGCCGGCAGCACGTCGGCCAGCTCGTCATGGTGATACCAGTCGATGCGCTGCAGGGTATGGCGCGCGATCAGCGTACCCAGGTAAAACGCCAGCAGCAACACGAAATTGCGCTGCCCCGTTTTCTCCATGAAAATGCGCGGCTCCGGCGCAAGCTCGCGGCGTATCTGCCGCAGCAGGCGGTCGATGCGCGCCAGACTGTCCGGCGAGTAATCGAGATCCGCCTGGTCCAGCGCGGCGCGAAACGCCAGACCGCCGGGCAGATCGGCGCCGGTATGGTATGCGTGCAGCCAGGACGCGGCGGTATCAGTGGCAGGCATGGCACGTATTCTGCCGGATGAATCGCCAGGGGGCGGCCGCAATTTTGCAGCGAGGCGCGAGGACATATCGTATCTAGCAGGGAGCGGAAGCTGAGATAGGGAGCAGGGCCATTGCCGCGCAGCGTTGCTGCATGCGCTCGCTCAAGCTGCCTCAGCCGACGCGAAAACGACCGGCGGAAGTGTGCAGCGAGCGCGACATTTCACGCAGTGCCGACGCGGCGCTGGCCGCTTCCTGCATGGATCGGCGCACTTCTTCGGCCATGCGCGCGATATTTTCCACGTCGCGTGCGATCTGGTTGCTGGTCGTGGTCTGTTCGATCACGGCGCCGCTGATTTCATCCACACCGCTGTTGGATCTGGCGATGGCGTCATTGGCGCCGGCAAAGCCGTCGACCACCTCATGCAAATGCTGTTCGCTCGTGGTGAGCACGCCGAAGCCCTGTTCGACCGCACGTTCCACCGACGCCGAATCCTGTTCCAGCGCCTGCGTGATGCCGTCGATCTGTTCAGCCGTATGGGCGGACTTTTCCGCCAGTTTGCGCACCTCGTCGGCCACCACCGCGAAACCACGCCCCTGCTCGCCGGCGCGCGCGGCTTCGATCGCCGCGTTCAGCGCGAGCAGATTGGTCTGTTCGGCAATGTCCTTCACCTCGCGCGTCATGCGGCCTATGGAGCGCGCATTGCCGACGAAAGTGGCCATGGTGTGCGTAATGCCGCCCGCGGCATCACGCGCCGAGCGCAATTCCACCGCCACCTGCTGCAAATCCGACTGCGAAGTTTGCGCCTGCAGATGGCTGTCATTGGACAGGCGGCGCACGTCTTCCGCGCTGCGCGCCACCGAAGAAACGCTTACCGCCATTTCCTCGACCGCGGCGGCTGCGGCACTGACCGACGTCGATTCGCGCTCGGAGGCCTGCGCCGCCGAGCTTACGGTGGCGGAAAGCTGATCGGCCGAACTGGCCACGCGCGAGGCGGCGCCGGTCGTTTCGCGCACCAGATTGCCCAGATCGACGCGCGTGCGTTCCGCGCTTTCCGCGATGCGACCGATTTCGTCGCGCGTCGAGCGGTTAACCGGCTGCGTGAAATCGCCCGCCGCGAGGCGTTCCAGATCCTGCGCGAGGCGCGCCGCCGGCTGCACGATGCGCGACTGCACCAGAATGCGGAACAGCACGAAACCCAGCGCGATGGCGGCCGCGATCACCGCCACGCTGGTCAGCAAGGCTTGGCGCGCCGCCACGGCCGCCTCTTTGGCCGCGACGTCCGCCAGCCGGCTCACTTCCGCACCCAGCTGGCTCAGGATGTCGGTCGGGGCGCGGTCCATGCCCTTGACCGCGCGGTCGCCGGCCTTGGGATCAAAATTCGCATCCTGGAACGCTGCCAGTCCTTTGCGGTAGGACTGGCTCATGTCGCGGTGGGCCGTCAGGAACTGTTCCAGCAACTGGCGCGGCTTGCCGTCCGCCAATTTCGCCATCAGTTCGGCCGCCTGCTCCCGCACCAGACCTTCCTGTTTTTCGAACTGGCCCCAGTATTTTTCCCGCGCCGCCGGGTCGTAGCCGCGCAGCAGCACGTCTTTCCACTCCTGCACCTGCTTTTTGAAATCGAGCTGTATCTGATGCGCCATACGCCGCTCGGACACGCGGCCCATCACGTCGCGGTCGAAATGCTCGATGCTGTTCCAGCACAGCCACATGCCGCCCATTGCGGCGGCCACGATCAGTGCCACGCCGGCTGCCCAGCACCCCAGCAACAATGTTTTAAGTGATGATGTGGTTTCCACTTCCAGCCCCCCAAGCGGCGCGACCCGGCGCCCCAAACGTACCGCGGCGCAGAACGCCTGCGCCGACCAGAGGGCTTACGACCCGGCAGCGGCACCCTTTAGCGATGCCTGGGAAATTTGTGCGGCGGGAACCCGCCGGCATCTGCAGATTGGGGACGCGAACGCGAACGCGAACGCGAACGCGAAAGCGAAAGCGAAAGCGAACGCGGACGCGCCCGGATTGCGCTGCCGAACACAGGAAATTTGCCGTCTCGGGGCAGGCATTTGCGCGCGGACGCCAATTTCGCGGCAGCGCTCGGCAACAAAACATCCTACGCAAAGGTGCCAATCGGCTCGGCAACAATACCGAGCCCCGCTTGAGCCAGGTCTGCCCATAGCCCGGGAACAGCTGCCGTCGCCGCGTATAATCTGCGGCTTTTCATCAAGCCGGGGGCAATCCTGGATGCGCCAGATGCCGCTAGATGCCGGCCGCGATCTTAGGCGCTTGCCCGACGCTGTTCCGCTGGACCTCGTACGGCGTGTGCTGGTCGTCAATTTGCGCCACCACGGCGATGTGCTGCTTTGCAGTCCGCTGCTCACGGTGCTGAAAAATCACGTGCCTGAGTGCGAGGTCGATGCACTCGTCTATGCCGACACTGCGCCCATGCTGAGCTTGCATCCCGCGCTCGCCCAACTACATCGCATCGATCGGGGCTGGAAGGGGCTCGGACCTCTCGCCCAGCTGCGCTCGGAATGGCGGCTCTTGTCCAGTTTGCGCGCGCGCCGCTACGATTTGCTGATCGCGCTTACTCCACATCGCCGTGCGCAGTGGCTTGCGCGTCTACTCAAGCCGCGGTGGTCGGTCGCGCCGCAACATGCGGGTGGCGGCAAGAGCTGGAAAAGAAGCTTTACGCATCTCGTTGCACGGCCGATTGCAACCTGGCGCCACACGGTGGAATGCTATCTGGATGCGCTGCGCCGTATCGGCTGCCAGCCGTCGCCGCATGAACGCAGTCTATGCCTGGTGCCGGGCGCCGAAGCCGAAGGGCGCATCCTGGAAATGCTGGCCGAACACCGTTTGAAGGAGCGCGGCTACATTCACGTGCATCCCGGCTCGCGCTGGCAATTCAAGTGCTGGCCGGCTGCCAAGGTGGCCGAACTGATAGACCGCTTGCATGCGCTGGGCTGGACTAGCGTGCTCACCGCCGCACCCGACGCTGCCGAAGCCGCGATGATTGCGCAAATACGCGCTGCAGTGCATGTACCGGTGGTGGATTTGTCCGGCCGTCTCACGCTCAAGGAACTGGCCGCGCTTAGTGCGCGCGCACGCCTGTTCGTGGGCGTCGATTCCGCCCCCATGCATATCGCCGCGGCCGTCGATACGCCGCTGGTGGCGCTATTTGGGCCGTCCGGCGCGCGCCAGTGGGGGCCATGGCACGTGCGCGCGCAGGTGGTGGCGGACGAACGTCATCAGTGCGTGCCCTGCGGGCGCGATGGCTGCGCCGGTAGCAAACGCTCGGAATGTCTGGAATCCCTCCCCGTGGCGCGCGTGATGGAGGCCGTCCAGCTGTTGTTGGATGACCAGGCTACGCCACCCCCGGCCTGGATTGCGCATCTGGACGGCGAGGATCTCCGTGCATGACACGCGGGTCGAATTCGCGTCAGACCTATCTGCGCCTGCTTGGCCACGTGCGTCCTTACTGGCGGATTTTTCTGCTTGCCGTACTTGGCATGGCAGCCACTGCCGCCACCGAGCCCATGTTGCCGGCCTTGCTCAAATCGCTATTCGACAGCGGCTTCGGCAATGCTGGCAGCCATCCCGTTTGGTACTTCCCGGCTCTACTGATCGGAATTTTCCTGTTGCGCGGCGTGGTTGGCTTCGTGGCCGATTATTCGATGGCCTGGATCAACAATCGGCTGGTGGCCGACCTGCGTAATCTCATGTTCCGCAATTTGGTGTCCTTGCCCACCGATTTCTATGACGCGCGCAGTTCCGGCTCGCTCATGTCGAAATTGCTGTACGACGTTGCGGGCGTGACTCAGGCCGCCACGACGGTGCTCACGATTGCGGTACGCGACACCGTTACCGTGGCCGGGCTGCTCGGCTGGCTGCTGTACCTGAACTGGAAACTTACGCTGATCGCCTTTGCCGTCGGGCCGCTGATCGGGCTGGTCGTGCGTGCGTTCGGTGGGCGCCTGCGCCGGCTAACGCGCGAGGCGCAGGATTCCATGGGGCGTATCAACGACGAATTGAGCCAGGCCATACGCGCCCACCGCGTGATCAAGATTTTTCAGGGTCAGGAATATGAAGTGGCGCGCTTTGACGCCACCAATCGCCTGCAGCGCGGGCTCGCCATGCGGCAGACCGTGGCATCGGCCGGGCAGGGGCCTTTCGTGCAATTGCTGGCTGCGCTGGCGCTGGCGCTCATCATAGGCATTGCCCTGCGCCAGTCCGCGGCAGATCAGACGACGGTGGGCAGTTTCGTCGGCTTCATTACCGCGATGCTCATGCTGCTCGCTCCCACCAAGCGCCTGACTGACATCAACGCGCCGCTGCAGCGCGGACTGGCGGCCGCGGAAAGCGTGTTCAATTTTCTCGACGAGTCAATCGAAAACGAAGCCGGCGAACCGGCGCCAGCCGTGAGCAGCGCGCATATCCGCTTTGAAGGCGTATGCCTGCGCTATGCGAACGCCACGCGCGATGCGCTCATCGACATCGATCTGGACATACCGGCCGGCAGCACGGTGGCGCTGGTGGGTGGATCGGGCGGCGGCAAAACCACACTGGCAAGCTTGTTGCCGCGCTTCTATCTGCCCACGCGCGGGCGCATCCTGATCGACGGCGTCGATGCCGCCAGCCTGCGCCTCACGGACCTGCGCACGCACATCGCGCTGGTGAGCCAGGACGTGCAACTGTTCAACGATAGCGTGAAGGCAAACATAGCCTATGGCGCCATGGCCGGCGCTACCGATGCAGCCGTGCGCGACGCCGCGCGCGCTGCGCACGCGCTTGAATTTATCGAGGCGCTGCCGCAGGGTTTCGACACCCGGATCGGCGAAAATGGCAACCGCCTGTCGGGCGGGCAGCGGCAGCGCCTGGCAATAGCACGCGCGCTGCTCAAAAATGCGCCCATCCTGGTCCTCGACGAAGCAACTTCGGCGCTCGATACGGAAAGCGAGCGTGCCGTGCAGGCGGCACTGGAAACCCTGATGCAGGGACGCACCACGCTGGTGATTGCGCACCGCCTGTCCACGATAGAGCGCGCCGATAGCATCGTCGTGCTCGACCAAGGGCGCATCATCGAGCAGGGCCGCCATGCGGAACTGCTCGAACTGGGCGGCCAGTACGCCAAACTATGGTCGCTCGCCAACAGCCAGAGCCTGTCCGGGCAAATTCCCGACGCATTCGATTGATCGCCATGGCAAATCCGCAATTGCACATCCTGCATACCGAAGCATCCTGCGGCTGGGGCGGCCAGGAAATACGCATACTCGAAGAAATGCGCGGCATGCAGGAACGCGGCCACCAGGTCAGACTGGTGTGCCCGGCCGAGGCACACATATACCGCCGCGCGCAGGAACGCGGCCTCACCGTCACGGCACTGCCCATAGCGCGTAAGCGCTTGCCAGGCATGCTCGCGCTGCGCGCCTGGCTCAAGGCGCAAGCCGTGGACGTGATCAATACCCACAGTTCGACCGATTCCTGGCTTGCCGCGCTGGCCTGCGCGAGCATGCCGGGCGCGCCCGCGATCGTGCGCACGCGCCACATTTCGGCGCCCATCCGGGATAATCGGGCCTCGCGCTGGCTATACGGGCGGGCCACCTCCCATGTGGTGACCACCGGGGAGAAATTGCGCGAAACCCTCATCCATGAAAATGGCCTGTCCGAGGACCACGTGACTTCCGTCCCGACCGGCATAGACACGGAACGCTTTGCGCCCGGCGACGGCGCCGCTGCGCGGCGCGCGCTGGGCCTCGATCCCGACTGCCGCTGGATAGGCATAGTCGCGACCTTGCGCAGCTGGAAAGGCCATCTTTACCTGCTCGACGCGCTGGCCGCGCTTGCGCGCAGCGATGTTCGCCTGCTCATCGTCGGCGAAGGCCCGATGCGCGAAAATATTGAAGCGCATGTTGCCAAACTGGGCCTCGCGAAACAGGTACTGTTGGCCGGCGAACAACGCAACCCGGAACACTGGATGCGCGCCTGCGACGTATTTTGTTTGCCGTCCTATGCCAATGAAGGCGTGCCGCAGGCCTTGATGCAGGCGATGCTGTGCGGTCTGCCCGTGATCAGCACGCCGGTCGGTGCAATTGCCGAAATCGTGGCCGACGGCGCCACCGGCGTGCTGGTAGAACCGCGCAACGCGGCTGCCCTGGCGGCAGCCATCGCGCGCCTGCTCGACGATGACCGGCTCGCCCGCAGCATGGGGGCCGCCGCACGCGCGGCGGGCGAGGGACGGTTTTCATTCGGCCTGATGATAGACCGCATGGAAGCGATTTTTCGGGCGGCAGCGCGGCGATGATGGACCTCCCCGCTCAGCCGCGCATACTCGTGATCAACGTGACGCGCATCGGTGACACCCTATTGACGACGCCGGTGCTGCGGGCGCTCGCGCGCCATTGGCCGGGCGCGAAAATTACCTTCGCCGGCCACCGCAAGCGCGCCGAGGTCATGCAGAACCTCGATTTTGTAGAGCGAGTGAGCCATATCAGCAAGCGCACGGCGCCCTTCGTGCGCCTGCTTGCGCGCAGCCGCTACGATCTGGCAGTGGTATTCGGCAATGACGAGCCGCTCATACGTTACGCGCGGGCATGCGCCGATCGCGTCATCGCGGCACGTCAGGATGACGCCGCCCTCAATCGTGAGTTGGACTGGATGGGTTGCGCCGATGAATATAAGCCGCAGCACGCGGTAACCCACTTGCTTTGCATGCTGCGTCCTTTGCGTATCAAGCCCGACGGGTTTCATCTGTCCTATCGCGTGAGGGCGTCCGAGGCGCAGTGGGCAGATGCCCAACTTGCAGCGCGCAGAATTGCCGGGGTACCCTTGCTGGGGCTGCAGATCGCCAGCTTTCCGACCAAAGCGTTTCGCGACTGGCCAACCGATCACTTCCGGCGCCTTTGCCTGACGCTCGGCGAAATGAATCCGGACTTGCGCTTTCTGGTGTTTGGCGGGCCGACAGACCAGCAGCGCGCCGACGAACTTTGCAAGGCACTGGGTGGAACAGCCCTCAGTGTCGCCGGACAGCTAAGCTTGCGCCAGACGGCGGCGTTAATGGACAAGCTGGCGTTGTATGTCGGAGTGGACACCGGGCCCACGCACATCATGGGCGCATTGCATCGGCCCATGGTGGCCATGTATCACCCGACGTCTCCGAGCCGGGTGCTGGCTCCGCTCGGCCATCCCTGTTGCATAGCAGTCGATCACCCATTGGCTGCGGGAGGTGCCGATATTGAAACGCCGATGGCAGAAATTTCGGTCGCAACCATCCTCGACTCTGTCGAGCGCGCATTTGCCGGCCGCTTTGACCCGCCGCATCAGACTGAGTGGGACGACTATCAGGCATCACTGAATTAAGCCGTCCTGGATCATACTGAGTCGTTGACACCGCATTGTTCCGCACATGAATCTGATAGTCAGGAGTACGGGAGATTGAGCAAGCCCCAGTTGGACTGGACGTCTGTATCCGACGACCCCAATAATTCTTCCGCCAAACGCGTCGTCCGTGAGCAAATGGCACGCATACGGCAAGTCCATTCCGATTGCGATCTGGTCGGTTATGCCACGCGCCGCATGCAGGGGCGGCGGGTGCTGGATATCGGTGTCGTGTCACACGCCATGCACTACGTGGATAAGCCCGGCTGGCGGCACGCTGAGGTACGTCGCGCAGCTTCTTATTGCCTCGGGGTGGACATTCTCGAGGCCGCCGTGAATGAACTGAACGCGCGCGGATTCAACGTGCGCTGTGTCGATGCCACGTCGGAAGCCGACCTGGGCGAGCGGTTCGATGTGGTGTTTATCGGTGACGTGTTGGAGCACGTAAATAATCCGGTTGGCTTGCTCGCGTTCGCGGGGCGGCACCTCGCGCCAGGTGGGCGCGTCCTGGTAAGTACGCCGAACCCTTTTTCCCGCAAATTTTTCCGGCGTTTTCAGCGCGAAGGCGTGGTGGTGGTAAATCTCGACCACGTCGCCTGGATTAGCCCGACAATGGCGCTGGAGCTGGGACGCCGCGCCGGCCTGAATCTTGATGCCTATCATTTGGCCAAACCGCTGCGGCCCTGGAAGCTGGCCGCCAAGCGCGTTCTGTGGCGCTTTCAGCCGGTCGAATATGGCTATTCCGATTATTTGTATGAATATGCATTGGCGGATCGTAAGTAGGGTTGAAGGTTGTCATTAAGTTGAAGAGCGTGATGCCGATCATGGGTGACGCCGCCGTGCGCACACGAGTCCGGGAAACCCGATGCACTTTGCCCTGGTCCTGACGAATCTTTCCGGCGGCGGTGCCGAAAAAGCCATGCTCAAAATGGCGGCGCTGCTGGCCGGGCGCGGCCACGCGGTGGACGTCGTGCTGCTCGAGGACAGGCGCGAACACGCGCCGCCGCCGGGCGTGCGGCTGCGGGCACTCGTGCCGGCGGGCAAGCTTTCGCACGGCTGGCTGGGCAAACGCCGTGCCGCCTGGCGCCTGCGCCGGCAACTGCTGGCCGGGCCTCCGCCCGATCTCATCGTATCCACCCTGCCCTTCGCCGATGAAATTGCACACATCGCACGCCTGCCGCGCCACTGGTGCCGCATCGCGAACACGCTGGGCGCGGAAATCGCGCTGCTTGCGCGTCACGGCGGCACCAAAGCCGCGCGCCGCCGCCATCGTTACACGGAAATTTATGGTGCCCACCCGCTCATCGCGGTGTCACAGGGCGTGGCGGACGACCTGCGCGCGACTTTCGATCTGCGTAACCGCATCGAGGCGATTCCGAACCCATTCGACGTAGCGGCGATACGCGCGCGCGCCGCTGAAGAGGCCGCCGGCCTGCCGGCGCGGCCCTTCGTGTTGCATGTGGGCCGCTTCGCGACCCAAAAGCGCCACGACCTGCTGCTGGATGCCTGGGTGGCGCTGCCCGCGGCGCCCGATCTGGTACTGCTCACCGCGCCCGAGCCTGCGCTGCAAGCCATGATAGATGTGCGCGGCTTGTCTGCCCGCGTGCACATCGCGGGGTTTCAGAGCAACCCCTATCCATGGATGGCGGCCGCGCGCCTGCTCGTGCTGTGTTCCGACCACGAAGGCCTGCCCAATGTGCTGCTGGAGGCCCTGGCTTGCGGTACGCCTGTGGTCAGTACCGACTGCCCTTCCGGGCCTGCCGAAATTTTGCGGAATCTGCCGGAATGCCTGGTGCCCTGCGGCAATCTGGGAGCGCTGACGCAGGCGATCGAGCGTCAACTTGCCGCGCCGGCCGATTGTTCGCGCGTGGATTTTTCCAACTACGCGCCAGCGTGCGTGGCCGCAGCCTGGGAAGCCCTGGCTTGCGGGCCGGGCGCCTGAAAGGCACGCCATGTGCGGCATATTCGGCCTGCTATACACACCGTGGCGCCAGCAAGCGGAAAAGGCGCTGGCGCGTCTCGACCCGCGCGGTCCGGACGAGCGCGAATTGCTCGATCTGGGCGACGTACTGTTCGGGCATACGCGGCTGGCAGTCATAGACCCGGCCGGCGGGCACCAGCCTATGCGCACCCAGGACGAACGCTATTCGCTGGTATTCAATGGCGAGATATACAACTTTCGAGCATTGCGCGCGGAACTCGAACAGCTCGGCCACAGCTTTCTCACCCGCTCCGATACCGAAGTGCTGTTACACGCGTTCGCGCAATGGGGTGAGGCGCTGCCGCCGCGCCTGGACGGCATGTTTGCCTATGCGGTGTGGGACGCGCAGGAACAGCGCCTGTATGCCGCGCGTGACCGGCTCGGCATCAAGCCGTTTTTCTATTCCACCGCGCGCGGATTCGCATTTGCCTCGACACTCGCGCCCTTCCGTGCACTGGATGGCTTTCCGCGCGACCTGGACTGGCGCGCGCTGCGCGACTATCTGGCGTATCAGACCTGTCTTGCGCCACACAGCTTCTTTGCCGCGGTGGCGCAACTGCCACCAGCCTGCCGGCTACGCTGGGCGCCTGGCGATGCCAGGGCCGAAGTGGAGCGCTACTGGAACATCAGCCCGCCGGGTGCCAACGCGCCCGCGCAGGAAGAACTGGTGGAGCAGGTGGATGCCGCGATCACCGCCGCCGTGCGCGCGCAATTGGTCGCGGACGTACCGCTGGGCGCCTTCCTGTCCGGTGGCGTCGATTCCAGTCTGATGGTGCGCTACATGGCAGAGGCCGGCGCACGTCCGCTGCGCACCTTCAGCATGCGCTTTGCCGAGCAAGGGTTCGACGAGAGCGCACACGCACTGGACGTTGCGCGCCGCTTCGGCTGCGAACACCACGTGCTCGATGCGCCATCCATAGACGCGGATGCTTTCGCACGCACCGTCGCCGACCTCGACCAGCCGCTCGCAGACCCCGCATACGTGATGACCCATGCCTTATCCGGACTGACGCGCCAGCACGTGACGGTGGCGATCAGCGGCGACGGCGGCGACGAACTATTCGCCGGTTACGCGCGCTACCGCGTGCAGCAGCAGGATTTTCCGCGCCGGCCCGGGCAAGCGCTGATGCGCGCGCTGGTGCTGCGCCGCCTGCTGCCGGGGTCGCTATTGCGCCGCGCACTTTGGGGCGAAGAACGCATGCTGTACCGCCAGGTGGAAGCCGGTCCCTGGCCGGTATCGCGCAAAAGCCTGAGCGCGCTGTTGCAGCCCGAAGTTGCGGCGGCGGCGGATCTGCCCGGAACGCTGGCGCTATGGCGCGAACTGGCGCGCTCTTTCGGAGGCACGCTGGATACTGCAAGCCTCATGCGCGCCGATCTGTGGACCTATCTGTCGGAAAATTGCCTCGTCAAAACCGACCGCGCGAGCATGGCCCATGGCCTCGAAGTACGTGTACCGCTGCTCGGCAACGCCGTGCTCGACACGGTGATCGGGCTGCCCGCCCAGGTGCATTTCGATGCCGGCGGCGGCAAGGCGCTATTGCGTGCGCTGGCGCGCCGGCACCTGCCGGAGTGCGTCTGGAACCGCCCCAAGCACGGCTTTTCGGTGCCCCTGCGCGCCCTGTTCAGCGGCCCCTGGCAGGGGCTTGGCGACGAACTGTTCGCTTCTTGCCCTACACATGCGCCCTATCTCGACGCTGCAGCGGCGCAGGGCATATGGCGCGCGGCGCGCGGCGGCCAAGGTAATCTGCGACTGGCTTACAGCCTGCTCGTGCTGCTGCTGTGGGAAAGGCACGATCGCGCGAACTGATGCGGCTGTGCGCACTCCTGCCAAGCCGGCCGGCGTATCCCCGAAATATCCCCGCGCGCGGCCAATCGGACAGGTACGGGCGCGGAATTTCGCTGTGCTATTCTGTAAAAATTTTCGCGTCCTGGGGCTTAGTCCGTTCGAGGCATATGGTGATTCGCAAACAAGGCCGAACCGCGCGCCGCCTGCGCAAATTATTGCGGCGCTTCCACACGCCCGCATACGCCGACAATTTCGGCGTGCTGCTGCCGGTCAAGCATCCGCTCATTTCGCCCGGCATAGGGAAGGAAATCTGCCTGGGCGACTATGAACGCAAAGAAGCCGAAATCGTGACGCAGCGCCTCGAAGCCGGCGACGTGGTCATGGAAATTGGCGCCGGCATAGGGTTTTTGTCCGCCTATTGCGCCAAGCGCATAGGCGGCGAGCGCGTTTTTGCCTATGAGGCCAACCCGGCCCTGATGGAGGTGATACGCGATACCTATGCAGTGAACGGGGTGACGCCCAGCCTACGCAACGTAATGCTCGCGGAAGGTGCCGGGACGGCGCGGTTTTTCGTGGAGGAGGAGTTCTGGGCCTCCACCACCGTGCGCGAAGCAACTCGCAATGCCCGCGAAATCGAGGTTGAGCAAGTCGATCTGAACCGCGAAATTGCGCGCGTGCAGCCTACCTTTCTGATCGTGGATATCGAGGGTGGCGAAGCCGACCTATTTCCGCTTGCCGATTTGTCCGGCGTGCAAAAAATCTGTGTCGAAACCCATCCCCATACGCTGGGCAATGGAGGCGTGAGCCGCCTGCTGGCCTTGCTGTTCGAGCGCGGCTTCGTGCTCGACATCAGTCTGATTCGCAAAAACGTGTTTTTCCTGTACCGGCCCGGGGCAGGTCGGGCGCCCTGAGCGGCCAGTGATGCATCTGGTCCAGGTCAATCTGCAGGCAGGTTTCGGCGGCGGCGAAATATATACGTGTTTTTTCGGGCGTGCGCTACGCGCACTTGGCCAGCCTTTCGACCTTGTCGTGCACGCCGACGCGCATTGGTGGCGCGAGCACGATACCGCGGCTGCGCGCACCCATCCCATCCGGCATCCGGAAGAAATGGCGCATCTGCCCCTGAAAAGCCCAAGCTGGCTGATCTATCACACCCCGGACCGCGGTGAACGCCTGCAACGGCTGCGTGCGGCGGGGCACCGGCTGGCAAGTTTCGTGCATATGCCCTTGTACCAACGCGACGGCAGCCATTTTGCCGCCTACGATCGCTTGTTCGGCGTTTCAGGCTATGTGGTGGCCGGGCTGCTGGAACAGGGGTTTGATCAGGCGTGGCCGGAGCCCATGTACGGCATCGCGGACCTGGATCGTCGCGCAAGTGCGATTTGCCCCGTCATGGCGCACTCGCGCTATGAATTCGATACGCGCAAGGTGCGCGACCGCGTACTGTCCTGGGTGCATCCGCTGTGGCAGGCATTGCGGCCGGCCCGCCTGTTTGAACGGCGCCTTGGCCTGACCCTGGGTGTGGTGTCGCGCATTACCCCGATCAAACAGTTTCCGGCACTGTTTGCAGCCCTCGCGCCGGTACTCGTGCGTTACCCCCAGGTTAATCTGGAAATTTTCGGAAGCGGGGGCTATGCCTCAGTGCGCGACACACGCCGCGCACTCGCGCCGCTGGGCGAGCGCGTGCGCTGGTGGGGGCAACAGCGCGACGTGCGGCGCATTTACCCCTTGTTCGATTTTTTGCTGACCGGGCTGCCGGAAAAAGAGGCGCTCGGGCTAAACGTGCTGGAATCACAGTTGTGCGGCACGCCGGTACTGGCGCCGGCCGCGCCGCCCTTTACCGAAACCGTGGCGCACGGCGAGAGCGGCTACCTGTATGCCGACCCGCGCCGCGACGCTGGCGCGGATTTCGGTGCACTGCTGAGCCGGCTGCTGGATGGCAGCGCGGCGCGTCCCGATCCGCGCAATGCGCGAACTCACCTCGCCCGCTTCGGCGAAGCGGCGTTTACCGAGCGCGTCGGTCGCCTGCTTGCAGGACTCGCAAAGGAAAGCGAGTGAGCCTGCGTCCGTCCCGCATCCTGCTGATCCGGCGCGACAATATCGGCGATCTGGCGTGTACCACCCCACTGTTTACGGCGCTGCGCGAGCGCTATCCCGACGCTTTGCTGTGCGCGCTCGTGACGCGCTACAACCGCGCCGTACTGGATCGGCATCCGGCGCTGGATCGCGTCTACGCCTATACGAAGGCCAAGCACCTGGATTCTGGCGAAAGCCAGATCGGCAATTATTGGTCGCGTTTGCGGCTCATGCTTGCATTGCGGCGCGAGCGCTTCGACCTTTGTGTCCTGGCGGCGCCGGGTTACCAGCGGCGCTCGCTGGGGCTGGCGCGTTGGGTAGGCGCGCGCGACGTGGTCGGCTTCGTCGATGCGGGGCGGCCGTACAGCCGGCTCATTACGCGCCCGGTTCCCTGGCATTACGATGCGACCCAAACTGAAACCGAGGATGTATGGGGCCTGGCCCGCGCTTTCGACATACACGGCCGTCCCGGGCCGCTTTCGATCGTGCCCGATGCGGCCTTGCAGGCAGGACTTGCCACGGCCCTGGCCGGGGTGCACGCCGGTGGCCGGCGCGTGATCGGCATTCATCTTTCGGCCCGCAAGCCCAGCCAGCGCTGGCCTGTGGAACGTTTCGCCGCACTCATGCACGGGCTCCACACGCGCACCGGCTGTGCCTTCATGCTGTTATGGGCGCCCGGTGACGAACAGGATCCGCGCCACCCTGGCGACGACGCCAAGGCCCTGGCTGTGCAGGCAAAGGTGGATACGCTGCCGGTGCTGGCGCAGCCCACGCATCAACTGGAACAGTTGATTGCAGCATTGTCCTTGTGCGACGAACTGATCTGTGCCGACGGCGGAGCCATGCATCTGGCGGCGGCACTTGGCAAACCTATCGTGTGTCTGTTCGGGAAAAGCAACGCGGTACGCTGGCGCCCATGGGGCGTACCGTATCGTCTGTTGCAGGCGTCAAGTCAGGACGTGGGCGATATCGACGTGGCGAGCGTACTCGCCGCCGAGGCAGAACTTCAATCGACGATTTCGAGCCAGTAACGTCCATGAATGCCAGACCCGTCCTTAGTCTAGTCATGCCGGTGTACAACGTGGCGCAGTATTTGCCCGCCTGCCTGGACAGCTTGGTCGCACAAACCCGCCAGCCCGACGAAATTATTGCGGTCGATGACGGGGCGACCGATACAAGCCCGCAAATACTCGCGGAGTATCAATCGCGCCTGCCGCAGATGCGCATCATCCGCCAGGTGAATGGGGGGTTGTCGGCGGCACGCAATACCGGAATGGACCACGCGAGCGGACGCTGGCTGGTATTTCTCGATTCCGATGACCGCCTGGTGCCGCGTCACTGCGAAATCGCGCTCGCCATGGCCGAATCCGACGACCTCGATATGGCGCTGTTCAACGGCTGGTTCGATTTCGAGGGGCGCGAGCCGGATTTGCTCATTTACCCCAAGGAGCCGGCCACCGAGGTCATGAGCGGCGGGCAGTGGCTGCGCGAACGGCTCGAGCGGCGCAGTTTCTTCCACATGGTGTGGTTGCACTTGTACCGGCGCGATTTCATGCTCAGCAGTGGCCTGCGCTTTGTGCCGCCCTGGGTGCACGAAGACGTGCAATGGACCACACGCGCGCTGATTGCCGCGCGGCGCGTGCGTTACGACCCCACCCCGCTCGTTTATTACCGCAAGCCGGTGCGCCGCCTGGCACCGGGACCGGCTACCGATGCGCGCTGGCGCCTGATGACGGAAAGTTCTGCATTCAATGCGCAAGAACTGGACCGCATCATTCAGGATATTCGCGATCCGGAACTGGCGCGCATGGTGGCGTGGCAACTTGTGGACGGTGGCTTGTCGATATTCCACAAGCTGGAAAAAATCTCTGCCGCCGAGACGCGCCGTGCGCTACGGGCAAAATTGCGCGCCGCTGGCATTTACGGGCTGCTGTGGCGTCATGCCAGCAGCTGGGCGCAGAAACGCCGCATAGCGCGCAACTGGCTGAAGTCCCTGGCCTGAACGCCACGTGCCTGGAGTTGCCATGTCCGAACGCCCGCTCGTCCTGTGTGCCTTCAAAAGCGGATTTGAAACTTACCGCGAAGCATTCGACACGCTGGGGTATGCGACCGAGTGGCATGTGTCGCGCCCGAGCGCGCCGCAAATGCAGCGCGCGGCCCTATGCCTGGTCAATCTGTACGATGCTGCGCGGGCGCCCTGGGCCACATTGCAGCTATCCCGCCGGCTGCATTCCGCCGACGTCCCCTTGATCGCACTGGACCGCGACGCACCCTGGCACCTGGGCATGCACGTGCGCCGCCTCAAGGTGCTGGAATGGATGCGGCCGTTCGACATTTACGCGACGCACACGCTGCAGCCCACCTATGAATTCGCGCCGGTCAAGCTATACAACGCTAACGCCGTCTGGGTGCGCAATTTCAATCTGCACGGGCGCACGCTCGAACAGATGCGCGACCCGGGGTTCTACAAGTGGGACGTCAGTTTCGTCGGCAACATGAATGGCGCGCGCTTCAAGGAGCACGCCGAGCGTGAGCGCTTTTTCAAGGCGCTGCAGCCGCGGCTGGAAGCGCTCGGCCTGCGCGTGCTGTTCTGCAGTTCCGGCGGCATGAGCGAGCAGGAGCAGATCGACGTGATCCAGCGCTCCATCATCAACCTGAATTACCGCTCGTCCTGCGACCATCGTTCGCGCGCCGGCATTGAAATGTCCTGGGGTCTGCCGGAACGCTGCTATGGCGTGCCGGCGCGCGGTGGATTCATGCTGTCCGACGAACGCCGCCATGCGGCTGACGATTTCGACGTGGAACACGAGTGGGCGAGTTACCGCGACTTTGAAGACTGCATCGCGAAAATACGCGCTTACCTGGCCAACTTTGCGCTCACGCGGCAAATCGCCGAGGCCGCCCATGCGCGCGTGATGGCGCAGCATACCTACGAACACCGCGCGCAGAGCCTGCTTGCCGCGGCGGCTGAGTGGCGTGAGAAAATGGCGACCCCGGCGCGAGCCTGAGTTTCAATTCATTCCGGTTCACACACCATGACTGCGCAATCAGGCGCCGCAGGCGCGACCCCGCGACCCGGCGATACCTATCGTGCCCAGAACGGCGAAGATCGCTGGCTGGACGACTTTTTCGAGCACAAGCAAAACGGCTTTTTCGTCGACGTCGGCGCGTACGACGGTGACCACCTGAGCAATAGCTATCACTTCGAACAGATAGGCTGGACCGGCGTATTGGTCGAGCCGGACCCCGATCGCGCGGCGAATTGCCGCGCCGTGCGTCCGCGCTCGCTTACCTTTCATTGTGCCGCCGTGGCCTCGCCGGAGTTGCGCGAAATTACCTTTCATCAGGTGGGCCAAGCGGGTGTGTACTCGACCACCCACATGACCGATGCACACGCGAGCCGGCTCGCCAGCATGGGCAAGGTGCCGCGCGCGATGACCGTGCCGGCGCGCACGCTGGATTCGATACTCGAGGAAGTCGCGGCGCCGGCCATCGACTTCGTGAGCATAGACGTCGAAGGCGCCGAAATGGATGTGCTGAGAGGCTTCGACATCGAGCGCTGGCAGCCGGCCATTGTGGTCGTCGAATCGAACAGCAAATTCCGCGCGCCTGAAATTCGGGATTATTTCGTCAGGCATGGCTACGCCTATCAGCACAGCATAGACGTAAACGATTTTTACCTGCGCGTGGGGGCCGGCGCTGTTACGCAGGATGCACTTAACTATGCGCGCCACCGGGTGCGGCGGCGAATGGCGCGGCTGGGACAAAATTTGCGCCGCGCCTGGAAAAAGCACGTCGTCGGCCGAAAAGGCTGACGCGCAGATTTGAGGCGCTGGGGCAAACCGTTGCGCTATGGTGCGTCGTGGTTTTGCTTCGGCGCCATGAAGCTTTTCCGCCCGGTGCCCGGCGGCCTGGAGCAGAAATTCACTGCGGACCACAGTCCGCGAGGCCGCGCCGCTGTCAAAGCGCCAATTCGGCGTGGATGCGCGCCACTACTTCAAGTACCTCACGATCGCCGATGGCGCGGCTGCGCCCGGCGGGCAGGTGGAATTCGCTGCGCACGGTGGCGGGACGGTCCGACAATAACAATATGCGGTCGGCCAATAGCGCGGCTTCTTCGATGTCGTGCGTAACCAGCACCACGGCACGCGGGTAGCTGGCCAGCATGGACTGCAGTTCGCGGTGCATGCGGCGGCGGGTCTGGTAATCCAGCGCCGAAAACGGCTCGTCCATCAACAGCAGATCGGCCGGCCCGGCCAGTACGCGCGCCAGTTCCACGCGCCGGCGCATGCCGCCCGACAACTGGTGCGGATAGTGGTGGCGGAAATCGGCCAGCCGTACCAGTTCCAGCATTTCGTCCAGGCAGCGCGCGCGCGCTGCCGGGCCGGCCTGCGGGTCCAGCCCCAGGGCGATGTTTTCCGCCGTCGTGAGCCAAGGGAAAAGACCGTCCTGCTGATACACCATGCGCGTCGCGGCGCGCCGCAGCAAACTGCCCGAACCGGGCTGGCGGGTGCCGGCCATGAGCGAGAGCAAGGTGCTTTTGCCGCAACCGGAGGGCCCGACCACGGCCAGAAATTCGCCCGGCGCCACCTCCAGGCGCAGCTCGCGCAGCACCGGGAAGGCGCCGTAGGCGTGGCAAACGCCGCGCGCGCTGATGAGCGGCAGGTGGCCGGCGGCCGGCAAATCCGGCGTGAGGGTGGCAATCTGGTCGTCCATGGCGCAGCCTCTGCAATAGTCCGTTCGGGAGGGGGAATTCACCTGTTTGTTGCGCACCTGCGCACAGACGTAACCCGTTGGCGCGCCATGCCGTCAAGTCGAACCCGTCGTCTGGCGGCGCCGCACGTTCAACGCTCGTAACCCCAGCGCACGCAATTGAGGCGGGTCAGTTGCAGCAGCGCCAGATCGATCGTGATACCTATGCAGCCTATGGTGATCATGCGGCACACCAGCAAATCGATGCGCAGCCCGTTGCGCGCATCCCAGATCGCAAAGCCCAAACCTTCGCGTCCGGCCACCATTTCGGCTGCCACCACCACCAGCCAGGCCAGGCCGGCACCGACGCGCAGCGCCGTAATGAGCTGCGGCAGGATGGCCGGCAGGGTGACGTACCACAGCGCGCGTGCGCCGCGATAGCCATATTCCGCGCCGACCTGGAAATATACTTTCGGCACCGTCGCGACGGCACCGCTCAGCGCCAGTACGAGCGGGAAAAATGAGGCCATGAAAATCAGGAACACGGCCGGCGCGTCGCCTATGCCAAACCACAGGATGGCAAACGGTATCCACGCCAGCGGCGACAGGCTGCGGAAAAAATTGACCGCCGGCAGCAGGCCTTCGCGCACGATGAGGCGAGTGCCCAACAACAGCCCGGCAGGAACGCCCAAAGCCACAGCGAGGCCAAAACCCAGCGTGACGCGGTAAAAGGAAACCACGGCGTCGTCGAACAGACGGCCGGAGCGCATATCTTCGGCAAATGCGCGCGCCACCGACTGCGGCGACGGAAACACGTATTCCGGCAGCCAGTTGGCGGAACAAAGCAGCCACCAGATGGCCAGCGCAAGGGCGCCGATCAGTATGGCCGGCCAGGCGCGTACGCCGCCGGCGGCTGCCGCCGCGGCGGCGGACTTGGCTTCCGCCGCGCCATTTTGTACCGCCGCCTCGCTGGCGTTCATGGTTTGGCCTGCGCGGCAGCAAGTTCGATGTGCTTGATGGCAGCCGGGACGAAGCGGCGGTCGACCAGATCCGCAATCCGCACCGGCTGCTCGAGTACGCCCAGCTCGAGCGCCATGGCGGCAATTTTTTCCAGCTCACTATCAGCCGGATTGAGATTCACATAGCTCACGCGGCCGGGCTGGGAAAGCACGAAGCGCAGCAGTTTTTCGTCCTGCTGAAAATACGGCGCGGCGATTTTCGCGGCCTGTTCACGGTGCGTTTCGGCCCACTGGCCGGATTCGGCGATGCCGCGCACCAGATCGGCGATGAGCTGCGGTTTATCGCGCAGCAGGTTTTCATGCACCACCAGGGCGCAGGAAATGAAATTCGGCCAAATGTCGTGGGCGTGGTATAGCACGCGCCCGGTGCCGTTCAGTTCCGCCTTGGCGGCGTGCGGCTCGCCCACGAAATAACCGTCTATGGCGCGCGCTGCCAGTGCGCCCGGCATGTCCGGCGGCGGCAATTCGACGAAACGTATTTCGTCCGCGCCCACCCCCTGGTCCTGCATCAGCTTGTGCACCACCAGATTCTGGTTGCTGTACTTGCTCGGAATCGCGAACACCTTGCCGCGCAGATCGCGCAGGCTTTTGGCGTCGCTGTCGGAACGGACCATGATGGTGGAGCCTTCGCGGTGCCCCAGGTACATGATTTTTACCGGCACGCCCTGTTCGCGCAGCTTCATGGCCAGCGGCACGATCATGAAGGTGGCCTGCAGGCGGCCCGATTTGATGCTTTCGACCATGGTCGGAAAATCGGTGAAGCGCTGCGACTGGTAGTGTGCCAGGGGGCTGGCTTGGGTGGCGAAATCCGTGACCGGGCAAGTGAGATGACAGGTTACGGGCAGAAAGCCGACCGCCAGGGTTTCTTTTTCCGCCGGCCCCGCCTGCTGCCAGGGCTTGAATCGCAGTAGTCCCAGCAGGGCCAGGAATAGCGCGGCGATCAACAGGTATTTCAGCAGCGGCCTGGTCCAGGGCATATTGTGTCTCCGCGGTTTGGCAACCGGCGCGGGATGAAATCCGCAGCCGTTACAGATAGTTTTCCAGCGCGCGCCGCAGTGCCGGCGGCAACGGGGCCGGCGTCATGGCCGTGCCCTCGCGCCGCATGCAGGCGATCTGTTGTTCCCCGCGCGCCACCAACTGCTCGCCCTCGGTACCCTCCAGCCAGTACTCGAAGGACATCGTGACGCGGTTTTGCGCCAGCGCCTCGGCATACATGCGTATCGTGACGGCGTCGAACGCCACCAGCTCGCCCAGGTATTCGCAGGACACCCGCAGCGTCACCAATGCCAGACCGTTCTGCAGTTCCTGTGCCACCTCGGGCGCGTGTTCACGCAGGAACATTTCGCGCACCCTTCCCTGCCAGCGCACGTGGTTGGCGTAGTACACATTACCGACCAGGTTGGTTTCTTCGAAACCGACCAGGTGCCGGTACTCATAGGCGCGCCGCGTGCGCATCAGTGCCGCCCCGCGCGCGTGCCACGCCGGCGCGCTTCCGGCGCGCCGGCCTGCATCTGCACCGCAACCACGAACGGTGCCGCAGCCGCCGGCGCCAGCACGCCGCAGGCGATGCGCGCCTCGCCGGCTTCCAGTTCGACCCAGGCGCCGTCATTGGCGTCGAGGTCGCAGACGCCGATCTGCAGCGGGGTGGTGACCGGAGCGCCGGCTTTGTGCAGGCATTCGAGCGCACACCAGGCGAACGTGGCGGCCACGTCGGGTGCCAGCGCCGCGGCGCCGGCCAGGCTTTGCGCGAGCGGCCAGCCGCGCGCGCCGAGCAGGTCGCGCCAGGTATCCGGGCTGCGCGCGCAAATGGTTTCGATGTCGCAGGCCGTACCGCCGGTGGCAAAGGTGAGCTGTCCGGCGTAGGCACAGGAAAACGGCGCTCCGCCGGCCGGCTCGGGTTTGCCGTCGGAACGGCGTAGCGGCCCGCTGCCGGGGCCGCACACCAGCGCATAGGCCTGGGCGCGGCCGGCTTCGCGCTCGGCGGCCACCAGCGCCGCCGGAATGCTAGCCCCGCGCGGCAACCTGGTGAGGCGGGCGAGGCGGCGCTCGATCAGCGTACCCAGCCACGGCGCCGGCAGCTTGTGCACCGGGTAGGGCGCCAGCGCGCGCAGTTTGAGCCCGCGCCAGCGTTCGCGCAGGCGGCCGTCGGCGGCGATGATGTCGACGTCATAGACGAAGCTCAGTCCGTCGGCCCAGGTTTCGCGCGCGCGGCTGGTCCACGGGCCGGGCGCCTCCAGCGCGCCGGCTTGCCACGATTCCAGGCTTTGCGGCAGCAGGCGCAGGTTGGGCACGCAGGCCTGGATGGCATGCAGCGCCGCGTCGCGCGAGCCGGCGTCGCCTAGCAGCAGGCGCTGCGGCAGGTAGCGCGCGAACCAGGGGCTGTCGTCCGGCGCCGCCAGGCACGCCGTGCAGCGGGTGGCCGCAAGTTCCAGATAACCCTGCAGCCGGCGAAAGCGGCCGGACTGGAACAGCAGACCGCCGTACAAAGCATCCACTCCGTCCTGCAGCGGCCGTGCCGCGCTGGGCCGGCGGCGCTCCTCGCGGCGCGGGCCGAAGCGGCAAGTAAGGCGGAAATGCGTCACCTGGAAGGCGCTGCCGGCGGCGCGCAATACCACGTCCACCGTGTCGGCGCTGCGCGCCAGCGCGGCGATGCGCAGCACTTCGGGGCGGCCGGGCGCCACCACGATGGGGCGCTCGAAGTGGACCGCATCGAAGCCGCACAAATCCTCCCGCCCCAGCACCGCACAGGCCGCCTGTGCCGCTGCTTCCATGCCCAGCACGGCGGGTAGCACGCAGTCGCCATCCAGTTGATGGTCTTGCAGCCAGGGATCGGAGTCGGGCGCAAGTTCGGCTTCGGCGACCAATTCCACGCCGGGGTAATACACGCGGATGCGCTCCAGGAAGCGTAGAAAGGGCAGTTCGCGCTCGGGCAGGCGCAAGGTGGGCGCGTCGCCCCAGCGGCCGGCCACCACCACCGCCACTGCAGCCGGCGGCGCCTGCACCAGCGCCATGAAGTGCGCGACGCCGGCGTCGATAGGGATGGGCGTGACACCTTCGCGCAGCAGGGCTTCGACGCGGCCCAAACGTTCGCCCATGCCGGTGCCGGCCCACACCGACCATTCCAGCGCTAGACAGACACACTCCGGATGCGCGGCCTGATAGCGCTCGGTGGCGCGCGTGAGCCACTCGTTGACCAGGGCGTAATCGCACTGTCCGCGCAAACCGGCACGGCCGATGATGGACGAGAACGCCACCAGCAGGCGCAGTTCGCAAGGCGTGAGCGCGTCGAGCAAATGCTGCAGGCCGTCCAGCTTGCCAGCGCGCGCGGCGGCCAGACTGGCCGGGCTGCTGTCGGCGAGCAGGGCAGGGCGGTTGGTGCCGGCGGCGTGCAGCAGGCCGGCCACCGGCCCCAATTCGGCTCGTATGCGCGCCACGGCCGCGGCGCAGGCGGCGCGGTCAGCCACATCGGCCTGGAAATAGTGCGCGCTGGCGCCCTGGCGTTCGAAGCGGCGCAGGTTGGCCGCCAGTTCTTCATCCCGCGCCGGGTCGGAGCGTCCGATCAGCGCCAGTTTGCAGCCGTGGGCACGCGCCAGGGCGGCGGCGCATTCGACTGCGATGCCCTTGCCACCGCCGCTCACGATGACGACCTCGCCCGCCGCGATAGGCGCCGCGCGGCCTGCTGCCGGCGCGAGCGGCAGCAGCCGCGCCACCCAGCGGCGTCCCTGGGCATCATGGCGCGCTTCGACATAGCCGTGTAGCTGCGCGACTTCCTGCGCCAGACGCGGCGCCAGATCGGCGTCGAAAGGCAATTCCACGGCGCAGCAAGGCATGCCGGTTTCGAGATGTACGCTGCGCGCGATGCTGGATGCGCCGCCCTGCTGCTGGGCCAGCACGAAAGTCGATGCGCTGCCTTCCGCCAGCGCCGCGTGCGCGGCGGCGTACAGCGTGGCGGGCGGCGTGTGTTCGGCCGCCGCGGGCAGGCACAGCAAAACGCCGCCGCTGCCGCTGCCGGCCAGTTCGGCGGCCAGCTGCGCCGCGGCGGCGCCCTCCACGCCAAATACCTGCCAGTGCGCGGGCGCGGACTGCCGGCGCGCCGGTGCGGCGCCCAGGGGGGCTTCCACCCACTCCGGCACGAAGGCGCGGACCCAGGCATCGACGCCGGCCAGGTGCAATTCCGCGGCCGGCGCGGTGGCACCGGTTGCGGCCAGATCGGCCAGCGCAGCCGCCAGTTCGCCCACGCTGGCGTCGGCAAATTGGGTACTTGAGAGCGGCGCGGCCAGGCCCATCTGACGCGCGGCTTGCGCGGCAAGCTGGCCCACTGCGATGGAATTCAGGTGCAAATCCTTGAGCAGGCGCGCTGCCGGCGCGATCGCCGCTAGCGGCAGTTCGGCCTTGGCGGCCACCAGGGCGCGTACCAGTTCCAATGCATCGGCCGGCGCGGCGGAGCCCTCCGCGGCGAGCGGCGCCGGGGCCGGCTCGGACTGTGCCACTTCGGCTGCCGGTGCAGTTTGCGGTACAGCTTCCGCGGTGTGCAAGGGGCTGCCGGCTGGTGGCGCTTTTTCGCAGGGATTTTCGAAAAACCGCGGCGGGCGCGCCATGTCGTAGGGGCGGCAGAAGCGTTGTTCCCACAGCGGGCGCAAATCCAGTGCCGCGCCCAGCGACCAGGCCGCGCCCACGGCAGCGAGCAGGCCGGCGAGCGATTCGCCGCCGGCATCCAGGCTTTCCACCACACAGCCGGTTTGGGCGCGCGCAAGACCGCGCAATATCCAACCCGGCCCGGCCTCGATCAATAAATCCGCTGCCGCGGCTGCGTGTTCCAGCGCTTGCGTGAAGCGCACCGGGTCGGTGAGCTGCCGGCTCAACAGTGTGGGCAGGTCGGTTTGCGCATCCAGTTCGGCGCCGCTCACGCTGGACAGAACCCGGCGTGCCAGTGGCGCCAGGGGCGTTGCCGCCAGCGCGGCTTCGAAAGCCGGTCGCGCGGGTGCCATGAGCGGGCTGTGGAAGGCGTGCGATACCGGCAGTAGGGTCGCTTCCACGCCGCGGCTCGTGGCCAACGCGACCACGCCGCGCACCACGTCCAGCGCGCCGGATATGACGCTGCGGGACGGCGCGTTATACGCCGCGACGACCGCGCCGCCGCCCAGCGCTTCGATCCAGCGCAAGGCCTCGAGCTCGCCGGCATGCAGACTGGCCATGCCCCCGGTGGGCCCCGGCACGCTCGCCATGGCGCGACCGCGCGCTTCCACCAGACGCAGCAAATGCTCCGCTGGCAGTGCGCCGGCCCAACTCAAAGCGGCCAGTTCGCCCAGGCTGTGGCCCAGCGCGAACTGCGCTTCGATGCCGAAACTTTGCAGCACGGCAAGCGCGGCCAATTCCGCCTGCACGATGGCGGGCTGGGCTAGGTCGGTGGCGATGGGGCCAGAAGCCGGCAGCGCCAGGGGGTGTGCCGCATACAGCGCGCGCACGCCATCGAAGCGCCTGGCCATGAGGCCGCCACCGGTGCGCACCGGCGCGGCCTGGCCCGGAAACAGCAGGCCGATGCGCGGCCGTGTGTCGCGCCGGGCCAGCCACATGTAGTCGGCGTGGCGGCTGCGGCCGGCGTCGCCGGCTTCGAGCCAGCTCAACATTTCGCCCGCCCGCTGCGCCAGTTCGGCCGGGCGCGCGGCGAGCAGCGCGGCGCGCCAGTCGCCGGCACCCGGCGCGCGCGCGCAGGCCACCGCCAGATCGGTCAATTCGGCTTGCGACAGGAGCGGCGCGCGCGCCGCTACGCGCGCGATGGTGGCGCCCAGCGCGGCGGCGTCCGGCGCGGCAAACAGAAATAACTCGCAATCCTGCCAACCGGCGGCGAGCTGCGCTTCGCGTGTCGTCAGGGCGCCGCGCCGTGGCGCTTCGCTTTCCAGCGCGATATGCACGTTGATGCCGCCAAAACCGAAAGAACTGACGCCGGCACGCAGCGCGCTGTCTGCCGGCCAGGCTTCGGGATGGTCCAGCGCGCGAAAGGGCGCATCCGCCCCCGCCAGTTCCGGGCGCGGGTGTTCCAGCCCGCTATTGGGCGGCAAAACCTGGTGGTGCAGGGCCAGACTGGCCTTGATCAGCCCGGCCACGCCGGCCGCGGCTTTGGCGTGGCCGATATTGGCTTTTATCGAGCCCACCACGGCGCGCCGCGCGGCGCCGGCTTCGCGCCGCACCTGGGCCAGCGCCGCGAGTTCGATTTCGTCGCCGACCGGAGTGCCGGTGCCGTGGCCTTCGAAATAGCCCACGCTGGCGGCGGAAAATCCGGCGCGCCGGTAGGCGCGCGTGATCGCCAGATGCTGGCCGGCCTGTTCCGGGCGCGTGATGCCACCGCCGCCGTCGGACGCCATGCCCCAGCCGCGTATCAGCGCGTACGCGCGCGCGCCGCAGGCCAGCGCGTCGTCCGCCCGCATGAGCGCTACGAAGCCGCAGCCCTCGCCGGGTAAAAAGCCGGTTGGCGACTGGTCGTACACGCGCATGTCGCCGCGCGCGAGCGCGCCCAGGCGCGAAAAGCCGACCAATTCGAATGGATCGAGCGAAAGATCGACGCCGCCCGCCAGCGCGAAATCCAGGTCGCCCGCGCCGAGTGCCGCACAGGCCTGGCTTACCGCCAGCAGCGAGGAACTGCAGGCGCCATCCACGGCGAAGCCGCCGCCGTGAAAATCGAAGTGGTTGCAAATGCGTCCGGCGATGGTATTGGATAGCCCGCCGGCCAGGCTTTCTTCACCGACCGGGGGAAACGGCTGCTTGTACAAAGTGCCCATTTCAGCCAGCAGCGCGGCCTGTGCCTGCGGCGACAAGTTCTGCCGCGCCAGTACCGCGGCGGCCACCCGCTCCACATAGGGCCAGCGCAGGCGCATCGACGCCGCGCGCGAGGCGTCGCCGGTCAAACTATTGCCGACCAGCACGCCGCATGCTTCGCGCGGCAGGCCCAGGCCCGCGGCAAAGCCGGCGTCGGCAAGCGCGCGCCCGGCCACGTCCAGCGCCAGCCAATGCACGGGATCGACGGCGCGCCAGGTGTCGCCGGCCACCTTGTAGCGCTCGCGGTCGAATTCATAGCCTTCGATGACCGCCGCCTGGCCGCAATAAATGCCGTCGTCGCCGGCCGCCGGGCCGTAATCCTCCAGGCGCAGCCGCTCGGCCGGCACGCGGCGGAAGGCGCGCCGCCGCGCCAGCACGTTTTCCCATAGTTCGCGCGGCGAACGGGCGTCCGGAAAGACGCAGGCCATGCCGACGATGGCGATCGCGCTCATAGCGGTTCCTGCCGTTGCGCCAGCATGGCGGCTTTGGCCGGCACCGCCACCTGCACCTTGAGGCTGGCCAGATACATGAGCAGCCCGCGTGCGGCGCACACCAGGGTGAGCGCGTAGAACATGGCGAACACGATGTGCAGCATGACCAGCGCCCCATACACCAGGGCCACCGCGGCGCCGAACACCGCCTGCTGCAGCGGCCGCTGCGGCGTGGTGGCGGGGTCGGACACCATGTAGAAGGTGAATAACAGGAAGGCCACGCCCGTGAAAGGCGCCAGCGGCGCTTCGAAAGGGGTGCCGAACAGTGCCTGGCGCGCCAGCGCCTGGAGCGCGAAACCGCCCAGCCACCCTAGTATGAGCACGATGCGCCTGGTGAAGCGGATATTCAGGAAACTGCCCACGATCACGAACACCAGCGGCAACAGCCAGTCGGCGATGCCGTAAATGTTTTCGGTGAACTGATAAGGCGGGGCGATGCCCACCCAGGGAAATAACAATAGGGTGGTGGTAATGCCGGTATTGGAAGGATTCAGAACGTGCAGCGTGGCACGCCCGACCGGCACCCGCAGCAAGGATTTCGACCCCACCGCGACCGCCACGGCGAACGCCAGCACCCAAAACCGCTCGTTGGTGTAGAGCAGCATGGCGCAGGCCAGGCCGGTAATGTGGCCGGGCAGCATGAAGTCTATGAACTTGCGCCAGCCGCCGCGGTAGCGTGCCGGACGGTTCTGCAGTCGGGCCAGCAGCCACTCGGTGGCCAGTTCCAGCGTATAGGCCGTCGCCAGCGCCATCGCGACGTGGGCAGGCGCCTGTTCAAAACCCAGAAATCCGTGCCCGACCAGGGTGAGCACGCTGATGGCGGTACCGAAGCGGCGCAGTGCCGCCAGTCTGAGGTCCGGTTGTTCCATGGCTGCGCCTTTCCGGGTGAATGTTTATTTGCGGCCCGCCGCGGCCTGCACCGCATCCGGCGCGCGCGCATCGGCATAGAGGGGGCGCGCCACGCTGCCGCCCAGGTACACGCTGTGCCAGCCCGGCTTGAGCGTCAGGCTGGCACGCTGGATTTGGCCGCTGCGGTCGCGCCAGGCCAGTTCCACCGCCAAGGGCGTGGTGGCGGGTAGCTTGCCCAGACCGAAATGCAAATCCTGGCTGCGCTTGCCGGAATGCCCGTTGCCGCCGTCCACCTGGCCCACCAGCACGCGGCCGTCCGGCAGGCGCAGTTTGGCCTGTGCACCTATGGCCGGGCTGGCCGGGCGGTTCCGCTGCGGGTGGCCGTCCACGGCGACGGTTTGCCCCGGCCCGTCGCCGGCTGCCGGCAGCAACAGGTGCAGGCCCAGAAAGCTGCCGCACTGCGGGCAATCGTTGTGGAAAAAGTAGGACGCCTCCCACTGATTGGCGACGATGTAATCGAGCGCGCCGTCGCCGTCCGTGTCGCCGGTCGCAATGCCGCGCCTTACCTGCGGCGTGGCGAGGTCCAGTTCCGCGCTTATGTCGACGAATCGCCCCTGCGCGCCGCGCACGAAAAACGGATTGACGGCATTGCCGGACAGGTCGTCGCCCGGTTGTGCGCGCAGCCAGGCCTGTGGGTGTTGCAGCAGGCCGTCGTTGCCCATCGCCAGTTCGTGCAATTCCGGCCAGCGGTTGATGTCGCCGCGCACGAATCCGGTTGCCTGCAGCGCTTCCGGAAAGCCGTCGTTGTCAAAATCCGCCAGCCGCGCTTCCCACGACCAATCGCTGCGCGAAAGGCCCAAAGGCTCGCTCTTGTCCTTATAGGGCGCCACGCCGCGCATCATGTCCGCCGTATCGCCGCTGCTCACGAACATGAAGTGACTTTCTTCCAGCGCGTATTCGGCGGCGATGTTGCTCACGTAAATATCCGCAATGCCGTCCCCGTTCAGATCGGCAAAATCCACCCCCATGCCCTTGTAGGAGTCGCGCCCCAGAACTTTCGATGCCGGCGTGAAAAAGTCTCGTTGGCCCTGCAGCAGCGCGAATTTGAGGTGGCCCGGCGTGGAGCGGTTATGCAGCAGACGGTCGGGTCCGAAATCGTGCCCCAGGTACAGTTCAGGCAGCAGGTCGCCGTCGAGGTCCTGCGCCCCGGCGGCGAGCGACCAGCCATGGGTGATGCGATCGTCCAGGCCGGGATCGGCTTCGACAAATTTCACGCCCTGGGCACTTCTGGTCCACAGGAAGAAGTGCGTCTTGCCGCCGTTATAGGCGCGCGACATGGAGTCCTGCATATAGGTGTCGGCGCTGGCCTGGGTGTCCAGAATGCGCGCGCCATCCTGGAAATAATTGCCTATGACCAGATCGACGTGACCATCGCCGTCCAGATCGGCGCTGGTGGCGGCATTGGTGAACCAGCGCCCGCCGTCGGCCGCCGGCGCCTCCACCAGTTCCACCGGCCGGAAGTGCGGCGCGCGGCCATCCGCCTCGCCCAGGAACAGCACCGGCGTGCGTCCCCAGTAATACACCAGCAGGTCGGTGCGGCCGTCTTCGTTGAAATCGCCCGGCAGACAGCCCATCGGTGCCATCGTGGCGGCGTCGAGGGGCAGCGGCGCCGGATCGAGCGTGAGCGGCGCATAGCGGGCGGGGCTGCCCGGCACCGGCGCAACGCTCACCTTATCTGTGCGCGGATCGACCAGACAGTAATCATTGGGCAAACCGTCGCCATCCACGTCGGCCAGCGCCACCGCCGCGCCGACCGAGGAAATCCATGCCGAAATACGCTGCAACTGCGGATGCACCTTGCGCACCTTGTGCATGTCGGCGCGCGCCGGCTCCGCCAGCATGGTCTGGGTGAAATGAAAGCGCGCCGCCAGTCCTGCGCGTTCGTCCGGCGCCGCTTGCGGCAGCCGTGCCAGACCATACAGAGCGGCAATCACGCCCAGCGTAAGTACGCGCACGGCGTGGCGCTTGGCAAAACCGGCAAGCGAGGCAATCATGCCGACACTCCTTCGACCAGTAACGGCCCCGTGGGCCGGGGGGTGCCGGCATGCTGCGCGACCCGTTCGCGTATGCGCCGGCGCCATATTTCGTAGGCCGGGGTGGCCGCATCCGCGTCCTGCAGGCCGGCCAGACAGATATCGGTGAGCCCGGCTGCGTCGTGCAGACCGAGCCCGGCCAGCAGGCGGCAGGCCAATTCGTTGTGCGGCACCGGATTGCCCGCCCGCAGCCGTGCCTTGGCGGCAAAACAGGCGCCCTGGGCGAGTTCGCCGCTGTGTTCGCCGGCCGCGCGCGCGAGGGCGCGCAGCGCCTCGGCATCGGCGCCGCCGGCATAGGTCGCGGCGAGACCGACCCCACTCCACAGATCGCCTTGCCGTGCCACCGCGAACGCGCGAATGGCAGCCGTGAGCCGTGCCGGCTCGGCCCCGCATACAAACCACAAACTGCGCCCCAGGCCCTGGTCGAAAGCATGGCGGGCGTAGTCGCGCAGGCGCGCCGGTAGCCGTTGTGCCGCGATGCTGTCCGGGGCGTGAAAATAGCCCTCGTGGAAGCCGTAGCCGTCGAGTACCAGCCAGCGCAACAACGGGTCGAAGCGCGCCAGATATTTGTCGATTCCCACTGGCAGTCGCGCCAGCGCCCAACCGGCGCCGACATGCAGCATGTAGCTGTGCGGCGCACCCGGACCGGCGTGCAGCTTCCGCCAGCGCTCGGCGCGCCAGGGCGTGAATAGATCCAGCAAAGCGAACGCCATGGCGGCGCCCTCGTAGGCGAAGCCCTGCAGGCCGGGCGCCATGCGCTCCAGGCGGGATTGCAGGGCGGGCAGGTCCGGCTCGGCCAGCGCTGCGTTATACCCGGCCACGAATGCGCGCCCGACCTCCTCCAGCTGGCCCGCCGCCGCGCCGGTGTGAAAACCGCGCCGCACCGGGCTGGCCTCGACTGGAGAGATGCCCAGCACGCTGCGCACTAGGCAGCCCATGCTGCGCCCTTTACGAAAGTACGTGACTGGGGGGCGCCGCTGCTGCGCCAAACACGCTGCCGCCTGGCGGGCTTAAAAGCGCTGCATCCCGCAACTGCCACTCCAGGGCAATCTATTGACAAGCGCCATTCTCCAAATTTCCAAATTGGCTTGTACGGCACACGCGCAACAACACTTTGCCGGCCTGGAATTCCGCACCGCCAGGCGCTATCACACCACTCGGCAATCCAGGCAGCCTGCACTCCGACTTTTGCCGCGTCGACCAAAATTTCCAGGCTTTGCGCGGCATGACAGCCCGCGGCCCGATTGGCGCGCCGCCTACGGCAGTTGGCCGGTGCTTGCGCTAGCTAGCAGCATCCGTGCCAGTTGTGAAAGCCGCTTTAATTTCCGATAGTTGAAATTAGGGGTGAGCGCCCGGCTGCAGCAAGTGCACCCCCGATGTAAAAATTTTCGACATATGACTCGCAGCAATTAAAATTTAAGCCGCAATTAATGGCTGAAATTAAGGAACTCGGTGCAGGTTTTCGGCACACCTCCGAGTTTCTACCCCCGTTAAACTCCAATGACGATTAAGTAAGTTGAGGCAGAATCGAGGTGCGCCGGCGGCCTCGTATTGGCGCTGCAGAATGTGCCTCGGATGGTACTCTCGGTGATCCCGGAGTTGTTCGTAACTACATGAAATATTGAATTAAATCATAACAATCTGGATGCCGGCGAAGTTATCGCTAGAGCAATGGCATCGACATAATCGTACTAATTACAAATCAATAATCGTCGGCATGTCGCTGGCGCAGATTCATATCATTGTTCGCACGAACACCCCGAGTGCTGGTTTAGCGCAAGCGATGGCGCTGTCGATAATTCTTACATTGCGTTTGCGTGCGGCTGTACGTGGGTGGAAAACATTATTCAAAGCAGCGGGTTAGGTGGGTGGCACGTGGCTTGCTGGTGTGCCTGGCGCTGGCCGGCTGCGGAAAGTCGCGTGGTTGGCAATTGCCCGCCACCTGCATGCTCGGAAATGGCCCTTCCTTGGCTTTGCAGCGGGTGCGCGGGATCTCAAGTCTGCCTGACGGCAGGTAAGTCTTTTCGATGGCGAGGAGGCACAGATGCTCAAGAAATTCCGGATTGTCCTGGCCGCTGTGGCGATGCTGTTCATGGCAGCCCTGATGCCGCGCCCGGCGGCTGCCGTCGTGTTGCAGGCTGGTTACGACTTTTTCCATACCGACGATGCTTCGCTGGTCGCAAACTTCCTGCCAGGAACCCCGACACTGCACTTTTCGGGTTATCAAGGATCACTGGCAACCGCGCTTTTTCCTCTACCGCCGGTTGTCGCGAACCAGATTCAGACCTTTCACACCGAATGGGTGGATATGCATGGAAATCGCGTGTCCGCAGATTCCGTGCATAAAGTCAGCAACGTCCAGGTGCCCGATCCGATTCTGATCAATTTCGACACGGTGGTGCGGCGGCCGAACGATGCCGACCTGACGGGCGGGGGGATTACGCCGGTGGAAATCGAAATTGTCTGGCTGTCCCTCAAAAGCGTGGCGCCGATAGACATCGGCGGAACGCTATTCGACGTCTATGCCGGTTTGGCAGATGGCGTCGATCAAACCGCCGGGCGTATGAATCTGCTCAATGCCGCGGGTGCCACGAGCGGGCAAATGGATATCGGGCGCGTCGGGGTCACGACCGACGATCCTTCGGCGCCGGACTTTCTGGGCTTGCCAGTGAACGTTGACATATTGTTCATCCCTGCGGGTACGCCGGGCCCGACACGCGCGGATGCCGCCCAGACGGTGCAAAACGTTCCGCAGGTATTTCATGGCTGTGCCCAGGGCAGTCCCGATTGCACCGGAAACGGACCCAGCGGCGCATTTTCAATCGCTGAACCTTCCGTTCTTGTGCTGCTTGCCGCATTCGGGCTGGTCGGTCCGGCTGTAGTGCGCCTGCGCGCACGCCGCGCCGCCTGAGAGCACTCGCCGGCCCGCGCGTTGCGCCCCCCTCCCGGTAACCGGATGGCGCGGCGGGTGTGGCATGATGCGCTGCCGTCGACGTGGCGGCAGCAGCGGAGCGATGTCCGGTGGCATTCGTCAGTCTGTCCGGAGTGGATAAGGACTACGCCCTGGGCGCAACGGCAGTGCGCGCCCTGCGCGGCATAGATCTCGAAATTGCCCGCGGTGAATTCATGGCCGTATGGGGCCCGTCCGGCAGCGGCAAAACTTCGCTACTAAACCTTATCGGGCTGCTGGATAAGCCCACGCGCGGCAGTGTGCACCTCGAAGGGGAGCGCGTCGATCGGCTGCCCGACGCGCGACTTGCGCGCACGCGGGCTCGCCACATTGGCATCGTGTTTCAAAGCTTCAATCTGGTGCCGGTGCTCGATGCCTGCGAAAACGTCATGTTGCCGTTGCAGATTGCGGGACAGGGCGCACGCGCGGCGCGGGAAATTGCGCTGCGGCGTCTCGATCAGGTAGGGCTGGGTGAGCACTGCGCACGCCGGCCCGATCAGTTGAGCGGTGGCCAGCGCCAGCGCGTGGCGATTGCGCGGGCACTCGCTGCGTCTCCCGGGCTGGTGATCGCCGATGAGCCCACCGCTAATCTGGATAGCGAAACCAGCCTGGCCATCGTGGAATTGATGCGCGAACTTAATCGCCGCGACGGGGTGACCTTCCTGTTTTCGACGCACGATCCGCGTCTGCTCGAGCGTGTGGACCGGCGCGTGCACCTGCAGGACGGGCGCATCATTGCAGAGCCAGCGTGACGCCGGACGTTAAGCCACGCTTGCTCCGGCGCCGCCTTGCCTGAGCGATGGACTACATCAAGCTCGGCTGGCGCAACCTGCGCCGCAACGCGCGCCGCAGTGCAGTCACGGTGCTGGCCATTGCATTCGGCTACGCGGCGATCAATCTGTTTTCCGGTTATATCCACAACGTTTATGCGGGCCTGGCGGAACAATCCATCAAGGGCGAGCGCCTTGGCCACCTCATTCTGGCGCAGCGCGGCGCCTTCGACGAAGGCAAGCTCGAACCCGGGAAATACGTATTTTCAGGCGCTGAGTTCGCGCGCATTTCCGCGCTGCTGGCGCATGATGCCGATGTGGAACTGGTGGCGCTCAAACTTGCCTTGAACGGGCTCATTTCGAACGGCACGGCAAGTACGATATTTATCGGCGAAGGCTTGGACCCGGTGGTAACGCGCCGGCTGAACGGTAGTTTCGGCCGCGCCCTGGGCGCCCAGCTAGACCCTGCGCGTCCTGCGGCCGGCGTGGTGGCGTCCGATCTGGCACGACTGATGAAGCTCGACGCCGGCGCCGTCGCGGTGTTATTGACCTCCACACTAAGTGGCCAGACCAATGCGCTCGATCTCGAAATCGGGGGGCTATTCAATACCGGCAATGCCGGCACCAACGACAAGTTTCTGTTATTGCCGCTCACCTATGTGCAGCGCTTGCTCGACACCGACGGCGGCGACCGCATCATCGTCCTGCTCAAAGATACCAGCCGCGTCGAGACCGCGCGCGGGCGCATCGCCGGCGCGCTGGCTGCGGCGGGGCTCGATCTGGAACTTCGCAGCTGGCGCGAACTGTCGGCGTTCTACGAACAGGTCAAGACGGTATTTGACATGATATTCACCTTCATGGTGAGCATCGTATTGGTGGTGGTGCTTACCTCCATTGTCAATACGATGAGCATGTCCATCGTCGAGCGCACACGCGAAATCGGAACCTTGCGTGCGCTGGGCATGAATCGCGCTCAGGTCGTGACGCTCTTTGCGGCAGAAGCCCTGCTGCTCGTTGCGGCGGGCGGACTGGCCGGCACGCTGGTCACCTTGTTCGCGATGTGGGCGGTTAACCGTGCGGAACTGAGCTACGTGCCGCCGAATATTTCATACTCGGTGTTTCTGCAAGTGGACTTCGTGCCGGACGTCATGGTGCTGGCCTTACTGCTGCTGGCGCTGGTGGCGTGCGCGGCCGCACTGCTGCCGGCCAGCAGAGCGGCACGGCTATCCATCGTGGACGCTTTGGGGCACGTTTGACGCGCCAAACCCGGCGCGTCGCCGCAGCCGCCGCTCGGGCGGCCGCGGGCATGTGCGTCAGACGTGTGACTGACGCCTTCTGCTCATCCATCCGAGCGCCGATAGTCCTGCGCCCAGAAGTAGCACGGTGGGCGGCACGGGAACGGGCGGCGGGATAGGAACAACCCGGTGAATCGAACCGTCCGGGTGGCTTTCTACGATCGTCTGGAACCCGGCGGGACCGGTGCCCGGGAAGAAGTCGAACTGGTCTATGGACTTTGGGTCGTGCCAGTTTGCTGCCTGATCGCCGACTTGCCCCACGAAGAGCGTTATTCCGGTCGGATCGCTGGACCACGACGAACCCACTGAACCGAGCTGCAGCGGCGGTACGCCGGGAAAGGGCCCATTGGCGACTTCGTTGTCCGTCCAGGTAGCGCCGCCATCCAGACTGATTTCAAAGAACACGTCGAAAAACGAATCGAATGTCCCCCCGGCGATCGGTCCCGTTTGTGTCAGGTAATGTATCGTCATCTGCCCGGTGCTGGCGCGGTCGGGGTCTTCGCGGATCAGAAAGCCTCCGCCTACGGACTGTAAGGACAAGCCCACCAGTTCTATGGGAATTTGGCAACTTTGGCCTAACTCGACGCCACAGTCGGCCCGGCGTTCGACGATGGTATCGACGTAGCCCGGCAGCGGGGCAAATTGCGGCCGCACGCCATTCAGGCCGCCGGGCCGGCTTTCCAATGGAATTACTGCAGCTACGGATGCCTCGACGGTAAAGAAATAGTCCGAACCCAGAAGTATGTCTATCGGGGCCGCCATGCCGGAACTGGACGCGAATGCCGCGCTAGCCAAAGCAATAGTCAGCTTTGCGATGCGAAGTCCTGCTGTTGCCATGTCGATCTCCACTGTGGAACTAAAACACACAAAGTCCGACGGGACTTCGTGCTTGGCTTTGCCTTACCGAACCCTGTTCCGGCTGCGATAGAAGACACTGACTAGTGTCAGGCATTACTTCGCTGCGCGCGACCGTGCCATTTCGCATGACTTGGACCTTCGAAGCTTTTGGCAAAAATCCGGTTGCGTGCCGGCAGATTTCAATTTGAAGTTTTCGGCCCGCCACAGGCTGTGTAAAAAATTTCGACATCCGGCTCGAAGTAAAAATTTGTCGGGCCATTTTCGGCATCACGCCCTGCACGAGGCTCAAGTCGACGCGTGTGCCGCCAGGGTCGGAAGCAGAATTCATCTGCACACGAACAATTTTCTGCGACCACTAAAGCGGTTCGTTTGCGATGCTCGGGCTTTATGCAAGCTCTGTGCCAGTAAGCTAAGTTGCTGCTTTTGTGAAATATTATTACAAGGGCTAAATTCTCCTGCAGGAGCCATGTAAGAAATTTCGACATTTTTGCTTGTATGCCAGGCGGACCTTGCCGTAAGCAAAACGGAATTCCTCGAACCGGGTTAAGTTTAGAAAATTCTGATTATTCAGCAGTATGCAGTAATTATTTGTGGTCTGACAAAAACGCGGTATCGGCACCGTAGCTGGGCGCGTCGAGCTAAGGTGTACCCCGGCGGAACACGGGCAGGCAATGCTGTAGCGATGGCTACCCGCTGGGTGCGCTGTTCTCCCTGCGCTTAATCGGCGCGTCCATAGTCGGCCCGCCGCGTTCGGATCGCTAGCGCAAATGCGGATAGTCGGGGCGCTTAGCCCTTGCGCCGGGCGTCCTCAAGCGTATCGCCGGCCCGTGGCCTGCGCCCGTCCATTTCTCAGGGCGGGGCGGACCGGGGCAAGTGTTCGCAAGGCGCATCATCGGCCGCGCCTCGATGAATTTCCGGCTGGGGCTAACTGCCGGCGCGACGCCGAACCACGTTGCCGGCACCGGCACCGGCAGCGGCTAGCAGCAGCCATAGGGTCGGCGCAGCCGGCACGGCCTCCACGATGGCAAATTGACCGAATGAGTCGGTGCCGCTGGGTGCGGCCGCGTAGGTGGCCGTCAGGTGATCCACGTCGTGCAGCGTGCCGCCCAGAAAAAACGCCTGGCCGCCGGCAATGCGCACGATTTGCAGCGTATCCGGCGCCGTGACCGGGTTACCGATCAACTGTATTTCGCCGAATTCGATGTCCAGGGCGATTTGCCCCGCCACTTCCAGACCGGCCAGGGCTTGCAGGCTGAAAAGCTGGCCGATGAAGCGAAAGCCCGGCGGAGCCAGGGCCGGCGCGTCGGATTCGTCGAAGCCGAACAGTTGCAACTGACCCGGTGCGCTTAACTCGGACAGCGTAAGTTGCAGCGAAGCGCCCAGCGGGACAATGCCGGCGTTGCGTATGGGCGTGGGCAGCGGCAGCGCTGAGTCGTCAGCCGCGCCGCCGTTTTGCAGGTCGAAGCGGAAGGCGACAAGCAAATCGCGCGCCTCAGCGATGCGGGCGAGCATGTCATCCTTGTCCAGCAGGTCGTTGGCTGGAGTTCTGAGGTCCAGGTTGAATGTGTCGAGGCCGGTGAAATTTTCCACCACGGTTTTATAGGCGTCGAACGCTTGCTGTGCTTTGGCGGCGTTGCCGACCAATAGTGCCGTTTCAACTTCCTGCCAGGCTGCCGACATTGCCAGAAAGCGGTCATTGGATGTGAATCGCGGACTTGCAAAGCGCCCTTGCGCAGTGTCGAAGCGGAAGCGCCCGTCGCGCGTCGTCTCGCCATCCGCCGGATTGAACTCCACCGCACGCAGCAGTTGTACCCCGGCCGCGTCCTTCATGGCGCGGTAAGACGGCAGCGAGTGCACGAACGCACCGAAAATGCGCTCGCTGCGGCGTGCGACCTCGAGATCCGCACTGCTTATGGCTGCCTGCAGGCGCTGAATCTGTGCGCCCGACAGTTGTGCGCCCGTCGCCCGTTCGGTCAATTCGCGCTGGGCCTGCTCGCGCACGCTGAAATTCTGATCACCAAGCTGGGCCAGCAGGGCATCGAAGCTGGCGGGCGCCTGGGCGACGGCAAGCCAGCTAATTCCCAGCAGCGCGAGCAAGGTGGCCAGTTTTGCGATGCGGCGGTACGGGTGCATGCGGACCTCCGAAAGATAGTGGCGGCGTGATGAGGGCTGGACGAGATGGGCACGGCTTTCCGGCCGGCCTTGCGTTAGTGCAATATAAGTACGATTTCCTCCTTTTGTGAAGATTTTGCTTCCAGGCTGCCGTGGGCTGGCATCGTCCGGCAGGGTTATGCCGGGCCACGCGCAGTCGCCGCCGCTCATGACGGGAGGCACATCGAACTTTGCGCCGCACGGCAGCGCTCAGTTCGCGCCAGGCGGGCCGCACCGCTTCGCCGTGGCGGCTTTTGTCGGATAATGCGCGGCCGCGAGAACCGCGCCGGTTCTCGCTTCGAGCCATTTCACGTGCCCACTGACGATAATTCCACAAACCGCCTCAGGCCCCCCATGCGTGCCGCCCTGCGTGCGGCGGCCGAAACGGTGGCCGCCGTGCTGGGCGGGCGCACTCTGGACGAAGCGCTCACCGCCGACCCGGCGCTGCGCGGCGCCCAGCGCGAACTTGCCAGTGCCGCGCTGCGCGCCTACGGGCGCGGCGATGCGGCGCTCGCCCAGCTCATGCCGGCGCCGCCGCGCCCGGCGCTGCTGCGCGCACTGCTGCTGGTGGCGTTGGCGCGTCTTGCCGCGCGGCCGGCCGAGGCGCATACGGTGGTTAATGAAGCCGTGGCGGCGGCGCGCCAGCTCGCTGGCGGGCGCGCACATGGACTGGTGAATGGCGTGCTGCGCAATTATTTGCGCCGGGCGGCCGACATCGAAGCGGCCCTAAACGCCGACCCGGTGTGCCGGCACGGCCTGCCGGGCTGGTGGCTGGAGGCGCTGCAAGCCGACCATCCGCAGCACTGGACGGCCATTTGCGCGGCCGCCAACGAGCACCCGCCCATGTGTCTGCGCGTCAATCGGCGCCGCTGCACGGTGGACGAATACGCTGGGCTGCTGGCCGCGCAGGGCATGGCGGCGCGCCAGGTCGGTGTCGAAGCGCTTTTGCTGGAGCGGCCGCTGGGCGTGGATCGCCTGCCCAATTTCGCCGCCGGCTGGGTTTCCGTTCAGGACGCGGGGGCACAGCATGCGGCCCATCTTCTGGATCTGGCACCGGGCCAGCGCGTACTCGATGCCTGCGCGGCGCCGGGCGGCAAAAGCGCGCACATTTTGGAACTGGCAGATGTCGACTTGCTCGCGCTGGATGCCTCGCCCGAGCGGGCGGCGCGCATGGCGCCGAATTTCGCACGGCTGGGCGTGCAAGCGCGGATTGCCGTGGCCGATTGCCGCAAAACCGAGGCCTGGTGGGACGGACGGCCCTACGATCGCATACTGGCGGACGTACCCTGCACGGCATCCGGGGTGGTGCGGCGGCATCCGGACGCGAAGTGGTTACGGCGTCGCTCCGATACGACCCGTTTTGCGCAAACGCAACACGCTATACTTGCGTCACTTTGGAACCTGCTTGCACCGGGCGGTAAATTGCTGTACGCCACCTGTTCGGTGTTCGCAGAAGAGAATGTCAAGCAAATCCAAAGCTTTACGTCCGCGCATCCCGATTGCCGGATCCTACCGATAAACGACCAGCCCAGCCTGCAACTGCTGCCTGCTCCCGCGCATGACGGTTTTTTCTACGCTTTGCTATCGCGCTTGTCCTGAGGCGGGCTTGCGGCTGCGCGCCTGGCTGCGCCTGCTGCTGCTGCTGGCGGCGATCTGGGCGGTGCCGGTGCAGTCGGCCGACGTGGAAATTCGCAATGCATCGCTCAACCTCGACGAAGAGGGATTCAAACTGTCGGCCGATTTCGATTTCGAGCTCAGTTCGCGCCTGGAAGAAGCCGTATCGCACGGCGTGGTGCTGTACTTCGTCGCCGAATTCGACATGACGCGCTCGCGCTGGTACTGGCTGGACGATACGGTGGTGGAGCATCGCATCACTTACCGCTTGTCGTACCACGCGCTTACGCGCCAGTACCGGCTGGCGACCGGCGCGCTGCAACAGAATTTCAACACGCTGGAAGATGCGTTGCGCGTACTGGCGCGCCTGCGCAACGTGCTGGTGGCCGATCGCGACTTGCTCAAGCCGGGCGAGCGCTATGCCTGTGCGCTGCGTTTCCGGCTGGATGTATCGCAGTTGCCCAAGCCGTTCCAGATCAACGCCATCGCCAGCCGCAACTGGAACCTCGCCTCCGACTGGATGCGCTGGACCTATCTGTTCACGGGCGAGGTTCAGTGATGCCGCGCGCCGCCTGCCCACTTTGTCCCGCCAGCGCCGCGGCCCGCTACCGGGGGCGCGCGTGAATTACCTCATCATCGCGGCACTGGCGCTGGGCAGCATATTGCTTGGCCTGCTCGCACTGGCGAGCGCCAATAGCGCCTTGTTCAGCCGCCATTACCCGCTGTTGCTGGGTTTGAATGGCGTGGTCGCAGCCAGTCTGGCCGGCCTGGTGACTTACAAAATCTGGGAGTTGTGGCGCGACCATCGCCGGCGCGAGTTTGGCGTGCGCCTGAAAATTCGCCTGGTGCTGGCTTTCGCCAGCATGGCGGTGCTGCCCGGCGTGCTGGTGTATGCGGTGTCGGTGCAATTTGCGGTGAAGTCGATCGATTCCTGGTTCGACGTGCGCGTGGATAAGGCGCTCGACGGTGGGCTGGCGCTGGCGCAAACCGCACTGGGTTATCTGCTCGAAGATTTGACGCGCAAGGGGCGTTCGATGGCGCTGGAACTGGGGCTGTCCAGCGGCCGCGTCAGTCCTATCGATCTGAATCGCCTGCGTGAGCAGGCCGGTGTGGCCAGCGCGGCGGTGATCGGTCCGTCCGGTCAGATCGAATCGTCCAGTCTGGGCGATGCGCAAGCCCTGGTGCCGGGGCTGCCGGGCGCGCTGGCTTTGCGCCAGGCGCGCCAGGGCCGGCCCTTCAGTGCCATCGAGGGCGACGCGGCAAGCGGCCTGAATTTGCGCGTACTGGTTCCAATCGTCGGCACCCGCTTCGGCAGCGATCCGCTGGTGCTGCAATTGCTGCATCCGGTGCCGTATGCACTGGCGCAGAGCGCCACCAGCGTGGAAAACACCCATCGCGATTATCAGGAATTGTCGCTGGCGCGCCTGGGCCTCAAGCGCATATTCGGGCTGACGCTTACGCTCACGCTGCTGTTGGCGCTTTTTACGGCGATCGCCTTTGCTTTCCTGCTCAGCCAGCACCTGTCGGCGCCGCTGTCGATTCTGGATGCCGGCACCCGCGCCGTCATGCACGGCGACTTTTCGCGTCGTCAGACGGTGGCTTCCGGCGACGAACTGGGCCTGCTCACACAGTCCTTCAGCCGCATGACGCAGCAGCTCGAAGATGCCCGCGCGCAGGCCGAAAAAAGCCGCGCCGAAACCGAAACCGCGCGCGCCTATCTGGAAAGCGTGCTGGCCAAACTGTCGGCCGGCGTACTGGCGTTTTCTGCGGAAGGCAAATTGCGCGCGGCCAATGCGGGCGCGCTGGCCATACTCAAGGACGACCTGGACGGCTACGAAAAGCTGCGTTTCGAAGATTGGCCTGCGCACGCCGATTTTCGCGCCGTGCTGGTCGAGGGCTTTGACCGCGGCCAGGGACAATGGCAGCATCAACTCGAAATGCTGCGGCCCAACGAGCCGCCGCAAATTCTGCTGGTGCGCGGTTCGCGTCTGCCGGACGCGAGCGGCGGCGGGTATGTGGTGGTGTTCGACGACATCACGCGCCTCATCGACGCGCAGCGCACGGCGGCCTGGGGTGAAGTGGCGCGGCGGCTGGCGCACGAAATCAAAAACCCGCTCACGCCCATACAGCTTTCTGCGGAGCGCCTGGAATACAAGCTGGCGGATAAATTGGAACCCGCCGAGCGCGAAATTCTGGAGCGCGCAATCCGCACCATAGTCCAGCAGGTCGAGGCAATGAAGCGCATGGTGAATGACTTCCGCGATTATGCGCGGTTGCCGGCACCGCAAATAGCGCGCCTTGATCTCAACGGACTGCTGCGCGACGTACTCAATCTGTACGAAACGTCCGGGCCTGCCATAGGCCTGGAACTAGATACGGATGAGCCCATCGTGCTGGCAGATGCTGCCCTGTTGCGCCAAGTCATCCATAATTTGTTGCAAAACGCGCAGGATGCGCTGACGGATCAGCCGGACGGCCGCATTACGTTATCCACCAGAGGAGCCGCAGACACAGTCGAGTTTGCGGTGGCGGATAACGGACCGGGATTCGCCCCCGGGGTACTCGGCAAGGCTTTCGAGCCTTACGTGACCAGCAAGGCGAAGGGCACTGGGCTGGGATTGGCCATCGTCAAGAAAATTGTCGATGACCATTACGGCGACATTCGAATCACAAATCTCGCACCACATGGCGCGCTGATACGCATCAGCTTGCCGCGGGCGGGGGCGGAAGGCTGACCACCATGACTACATTGCTCGTCGTAGACGACGAAATCGGCATACGCGAACTTTTGTCCGAAATCCTCACGGACGAAGGTTACGACGTAAAACTCGCGGAAAACGCATCACGCGCGCGCAACATCCGGAATGCGGGCAAGCCCGATCTAGTGCTGCTCGATATCTGGATGCCGGATACGGACGGCATCACCTTGCTGAAGGAGTGGGCGTCCAACGGCCAACTCACCATGCCGGTGATCATGATGTCCGGCCACGGCACCATAGATAGTGCCGTCGAAGCCACGCGCATCGGTGCGCTGGATTTTCTGGAAAAGCCCATCGCGCTGCAAAAGCTGCTGTCCACCATCAAGCGCGGCCTGCAGCACGGGCACGCCACGGCGGCCGGGCATCTGACGCTGGCGGCATTCACGCGCTCGGCACCGCTGCGCGATCTGGCGCGCCGGCTCAATCAGGTATCCGCCGCGTCGCGCCACGTGCTGCTGCGTTCCGCGCGCGGCGGCATCGCCGAACTGTGCGCGCGCAGCGTGCAGGGCGCCGGTAAGCCCTGGTACGACTTTGCCGCGCAAAGCGCGCCGCTGGGCGTGGATCAGCTCGAACAACTGCGCGGCGGCATCCTGCTGGCGGCGGAATTGCCCGCGCTCACCCGGCCGCAACAGAAAAACCTGGGCTTTGCGATAGACCGGCTGGAACGCTACGACCTGCGCCTGATCGCCGGTTGCGCCGACAGCGCCGAAACCTTGCTGGCCGCTGGCTGGGACGAAGCCCTGGTGCGCAGCCTGTTCACGGTGACCCTGGCCACGCCCAATCTGGCCGAATTGCGCGACGACGTGCCCGACATCGCGGCGCGCGTACTCACGCATCTGGTCGAATCGGGCGCCGTGCCGTCGCGCCGGCTGTCCTCGGCCGCACAGAACGCGTTGCGCAATTACAGTTGGCCGGGCGGTTATCCGGAACTGGTGTCGTCCTTGCGCTCTTTGGCACTGGCGGCGCTGCAGGACGAAATCGGTGAAGACGACGTGAAACGCCTGTTGTCGCCGCAAATCGCAAAAAGCTTGGCGCTGCCGCTGGATCAGCCGCTGCGCGAAGCGCGCGAAGCGTTCGAGCGCCTGTATTTCGAATACCACTTGCAGCTCGAACACGGCAACATGACGCGCCTGGCGGAAAAATCCGGCATGGAGCGCACCCACCTGTACCGCAAACTTAAACAACTGGGCTTGCAGACTTCGCGGCGCGCCGAGCCGGACTGATCGCGATCAAGCGTTTCGGCCGGGCGCGGCGTAGAATCGCGCGTCCCGTCCCGTAGGGCTACTTTACGCCGTGAAAATAATCATACTCGGTGCCGGTCAGGTCGGCAGTTCGGTGGCCGAAAGCCTCGAATCCGAAGCCAACGAAATTACGGTTGTCGATACCAATACAGACCTGCTGCAGGCGCTGCAGGACAAGCTTGACCTGCGCACCGTGGTGGGTAACGGCGCCTCGCCGGACGTGCTGAAGGAAGCGGGCGCCGAAGATGCGGAAATGCTCATCGCGGTCACCACGTCGGACCAGACCAATCTGTGCGCCTGCCGCATTGCCAAAACCCTGTTCAACCTGCCTACCCGCATCGCGCGGCTGCGTTCGGCCGATTACGTGGAATATCCGCAATTGCTCGATGACAGCAATTTCGCGGTGGATTTCAGCATTTGCCCGGAACAGGAAGTTACCGAGTACATCGAAAACCTGATCGAATTCCCTGAAGCCCTGCAGGTCCTCGAATTTGCCGACGGCAAGGTGACCCTGGTCGGCTTGCGCGCCTTCGAGGGCGGTCCGCTGGTGGGGCACCCGATCCGCGACCTGCGCCTGCACATACCGCAGGTGGATGCGCGCATCGTCGCGATCTACCGGCGCGACCAGGCGGTCGCGCCGGACGGCGATACCGTGATCGAGTCCGGCGACGAAGTGTTTTGCCTGGCGGCGACCGAACACATACGCCGCGTCATGAAAGAAATGCGCCGCCTGGACCGGCCGGTGCGCCGCATCATGATTGCCGGCGGCGGCAACATCGGCTACCGGCTGGCCAAAACCATAGAGAAAAATTACGACGTGAAGGTGGTCGAGCACAACCGCCAGCGCTCGCAATTTCTTGCCACGCACCTGGCGCGCACGCTCGTGCTCTCTGGCGACGCTACGGACGAAGATTTGCTCGAAGGCGAGAACATCGAGGACATGGACATGTTCCTGGCCCTCACCAACGACGACGAAAACAACATCATGGCGGCGCTGCTGGCCAAGCGCATGGGTGCGCGCCGCGTGCTGGCGCTCATCAACCGTCGCGCCTATGTCGACCTGGTACAGGCCGGCGCCATAGACATTGCCATTTCGCCGGCCATGGTGTCCATAGGCTCGCTATTGCGCCACGTCAAAACCGGCGATGTCGCCACCGTACACCGCCTGCGCCGCGGTGCGGCGGAGGCGCTGGAAGTGGTGGCGCACGGACAGGCCGGCAAATCCAAAATCGTCGGCAAGCGGGTCGATGAAATCGCGCTGCCGGCGGGCGTGCAGGCTGCCGCCATCCTGCGCTGCAGCGACCTGGGCGAATCCGCCGAGCGCGCCAATGGGCGCAAATCCACCTATGACCAGGTGCTCATCGCGCATCACGACACCGTGATCGAAAACGACGACCACGTCATCCTGTTCTGCGTGTCGCGCGAACTGGTGTCGAAAGTCGAAAAACTATTCCAGGTGGGCCTGGAGTATTTTTAATGGGCACGCTGTTTCCGGTTCTGAACGTACTGGGCAGGTTGCTCGCGTTTTTCAGCCTCACCTACCTGCTCCCCATTACCAGCGCTTTCATCTATCGCGATGACACGCTGGCCGATTTCATCGGCGCGATGCTCATGTCCCTCCTGGGCGGGGTGCTGCTGTGGGTGGGAACGCGGCGGCATTACCGCGAATTGCGCCCGCGCGACGGCTTTTTGCTGGTCACCCTGTCGTGGACGCTCATGGCGGCCATCGCGACCCTGCCGCTGCTGCTCGTGTACGACAACATGTCCTTTACGGACGCGTTCTTTGAAACCGTATCCGGGCTGACTACCACCGGCGCCACGGTGATGACCGACCTGGATCACGCGCCGCCTTCGATCAACCTGTGGCGCCACCAGCTCAACTGGATGGGCGGCATGGGTATCATCGTGCTGGCGGTGGCCATCCTGCCCCTGTTGGGCGTGGGCGGCATGCAGCTCTACAAGGCGGAAACCCCTGGTCCGCTCAAGGACACCAAACTTACCGCGCGCATCGCCGATACCGCCAAGGCGCTCTGGTACGTGTATGCAGGCATTACGGTGGCCTGCATCGTTTGCCTGCACATGGCCGGACTGAACTGGCTCGACTCGATTTGCCACGCCTTTGCGGCCATGGGGCTGGGCGGTTTTTCCACCCGCGACGCCAGCGTCGGGGCGTTCAACAAGCCCGCGGTGGAATTCGTGCTTATCGTGTTCATGCTGCTCGCGGCCATGAACTTTTCCACCCACTTCCTCGCCTGGCGTGGCAAATCCCTGCGCGCCTACTGGTACGACAAGGAGTGCCTGACCCTGCTGGTGGTAATCATCGGTAGCTGTTTCGGTGTCGCCTTTTACCTGCACTGGAACGGGGTTTATGGAAACTACTGGACGGCGCTGCGCCACGTGAGCTTCAACCTCGTGTCACTAGCCACCGATTGCGGATTTGCCAGCGTGGATTACGACAAATGGCCCGCCTTCGCGCCGCTGTGGATGCTATTCCTGTCCTGCATCAGTGCCAGTTCCGGCTCCACCGGCGGCGGCATCAAAATGATACGCACCATCATTTTGGCCAAACAGGCGCATCGCGAGCTGGTGAAGCTGGTGCATCCGGCGGTGGTGAATCCGCTGCGCGTGGGCAACTCGGTGGTGCCCAACGAAATTGCGTTTTCGGTGCTGGGCTTCATCTTTCTGTACTTCGTGACCGTGGTCGGCATGACCTTTCTGCTCGTGATGAGCGGGCTGGATTTCACCTCATCGTTCAGTGCCGTGATCGCCTGCATCAACAACGCCGGCCCCGGCCTCAATGTGGTTGGCCCGGCGTCGAATTTCGCCTCGCTGACGGATTTTCAGACCTGGGTATGCACGATCACCATGCTGTTGGGCCGCCTCGAAATATTTTCGATGGTCGTATTATTCACTCCCCAGTTCTGGCGCAAGTGACATGACGAGACCTCGCAACGATACTTTTCTGCGCGCGCTGATGCGCGAGCCGGTCGAATACACGCCGATCTGGCTCATGCGCCAGGCCGGGCGTTACCTGCCGGAGTACAACGAAACGCGGCGCCGCGCCGGCAGTTTTCTGAACCTCTGCAAAAACCCCGCGGCGGCTTGCGAGGTCACGCTGCAGCCGCTGGCGCGGTTCGAACTGGATGCCGCCATTTTGTTTTCCGACATCCTCACGGTGCCCGACGCGATGGGCCTGGGCCTGTATTTCGCTGAGGGCGAGGGGCCGAAGTTCGAGCGTCCGCTGCGCCAGGAGTGGGAAATACGCAATCTGGCCGTGCCCGACCCCTATGCGGAATTGCGCTACGTGATGGACGCGGTGGCCGAAATACGCCGCGCGCTGGGCAATTCGGTGCCGCTGATCGGATTTTCCGGCAGCCCGTTCACGCTCGCTTGTTACATGGTGGAAGGCGGCGGATCGGACGATTTCCGCCGCATCAAAACCCTGGTGTATGACAGGCCGGACCTCGCCCACCACATACTCGAGGTGACGGCGCGCGCCGTTACGGCCTACCTGAACGCGCAAATCGAATCCGGCGCGCAGGCGGTCATGCTGTTCGATACCTGGGGCGGCACGCTGCCGGCGTGGGCCTATCGCGAATTTTCGCTGGCCTACATGCAGCAGGTGGTGCAGGGGCTCAAGCGCGAACATGCCGGCGAGCGCGTGCCGGTCATCGTCTTCACCAAGGGCGGCGGCCAATGGCTGGAGCAAATCGCCGGCATAGGCTGCGATGCGGTCGGGCTGGACTGGACTACCGACATTGCCGCGGCGCGTGCGCGCGTGGGCGACCGCGTGGCTTTGCAGGGCAATCTGGACCCCATGGCATTGTTCGCGTCGCCCGAACGCATAGGCGATGCGGCGCGCCGCATCCTGGACGATTTCGGCCCCGGCCCCGGCCACGTGTTCAACCTTGGTCACGGCATTTCGCAGTTCACACCTCCGGAACACGTTAATGCTCTGGTCGACTGCGTGCACGGCCATAGCCGCGCCCTGCGCGCCACAAGCGCCACCGCAGCCTGAAATCCACGCAGTTCATGTTCCCCCCGTGGTATGCGGCGGGGTTCGAAAAAAGACTTGACAGATTCAGAATCGTCGATGGGCGGCCGGCAGTTATGCACAGCGCCGGCGCGCCCGGATTGGCCCGGACCGGCGTTTTCCCTGCTGCTTGGCAACATTCTTTAAGTGATTGTTTCTTTGGAAGAAATTTTTCGCTGAAATTTTGTGCAACATAGGAAAAGTCCTTGTCTGGCGGTGTTTTAGACCCGCTGCCAGAAACTTTCCCACAAAGTTATCCACAGTTTGTGTGGAAAACGAGTTTTGTACTTTTACAGCAAGCCATTGCGCGCAAAACTGCGTGTAGATTGTGATGAATCTCCAGTAACCCTCTGATTTTTCATAAAAGAAAACTTGGCTGCCATCGTACGTGTCGCGCTCCCGCTGCCTTTGCCGCGCCTGTTCGACTATTCCGCGCCGCAAGCGCTGAATGAGCACCTCGGCCGGCGTGTGCGCGTGCCCTGGGGACGCAGTGAAGCGCTCGGACTGATCTGGGAAATTGCCGAGCACAGCGAAGTTGCGCCGGAAAAATTGCGCGCCATCCTGGCGCTGGAAGGCGAGCAGCCGGCGCTGCCGGCGGATTGGCGTGCCCTGGTCGAATTTACTGGCAGCTATTACCACGCCGCCCTGGGCGAAGTCGCCGCATTGGCGGCGCCCGGCGGCAGTTGGCCGGCGCCGCGTCTGGTCGATCGCCTGCCCAACTGGCTAAGCATTACGCCGGCTGGGCGGGACGCCCTGCCCGGGCTGGCAGCGCGACTGGTGACGCGCCGCCTGCTGGCGCGGCTGGAGCAGGACGGGCCGCAAGCTTTACGCGACCTGCTGTCCGAAGCCAGCGGCACGGATGCAAAACTGGCCGAACTGATGGAGCGCGGCTGGGTGGAGGCGGCGCCCTTCGTCACCGGCGAACGCCCGGACTTGACGCCGGATCAGGCCGCGGTGCTGGAAGCCGTGCCGGCCAGCGGCTATGCGCCGTTTTTGCTGCACGGCATTACCGGCAGTGGCAAAACCGAAATCTATCTGCGCCTGGTGGAACGCGCGCTGGCCGCTGGCCGTCAGGCGCTGGTGCTGGTGCCGGAAATCGCGCTCACGCCACAGCTCGCGGCGCGGTTTGAGAGCCGGTTTCCGCGCGCGCGCATCGTGCTGCAGCACAGCGGCGTGGCCGAAGGTGCGCGCGCGCGCGGCTTTTTCGCGGCTTTGGGCGGCCACGCCGACCTCGTGCTGGGCACCCGGCTGGCGGTATTCACGCCGCTGCCAAGGCTGGCGCTCATCGTGGTGGATGAAGAACACGACGCCTCTTTCAAGCAGCAGGAAGGCGTGCGCTATTCGGCGCGCGACCTGGCCATCCTGCGTGCCTCCCGCGCGGGCGTACCCATCGTGCTGGGTTCTGCCACCCCGGCGCTGGAAAGCTGGCAGCATGCCCGCTCCAAGCGCTATCGGCTGCTCAGCCTGGCGCGCCGCGCGGTACCGGGCGCACGCCTGCCCGAGGTGCGGCTGATCGACCTGAATCGCCACGCGGCGCGGGAAGGCTTGTCCGAACCGCTGCTTGCCGCGCTGACGCAGAACCTGGCTGCCGGCCGCCAAAGCCTGGTATTCCTGAACCGCCGCGGCTACGCGCCGGTTCTGGCTTGTGCCGCCTGTGGCTGGGTGAGCCGCTGCGATCACTGTTCCGCCAACCGCGTGCTGCACCTGGCCGAGCGCAGCTTGCGCTGCCACCATTGCGGCGCCGCCGCGCCGGTGCCGGCGGCCTGTCCGGGCTGCGGCAATCAGGACATCCGCGGCTATGGGCGCGGCACCCAGCGCATCGAAGAAATGCTGCAACAGCGCTTTCCCCAGGCGCGCATCCTGCGCCTGGACCGCGACAGCGTGCGCTCCGCGCGCGACCTGGAACAAAGTGTGGCGGCGGTGCGCGCGCATGCGGTGGATATTCTGGTCGGCACGCAAATGCTGGCCAAGGGCCACGATTTTCCGCAGCTCACCCTGGTCGGCGTACTCAATGCCGACGCCTCGCTGCATTCGGCCGATTACCGCGCACCCGAGCGCCTGTTTGCGCAACTGGTGCAGGTGGCGGGCCGCGCCGGCCGCGCCGGCGAGCCCGGTTCCGTGCTGGTGCAGACCCAATTTCCGCAGCACCCGCTGTTCGCCTCGCTGCTGCGCCACGACTATCCCGGATTTGCCGCGGCACAACTGGCCGAACGCCGCGCCGCCGGTTTCCCGCCGTTTGCCTATCACGCCCTGCTGGCGGCGGATGACCCGCAAATGCAGACCGCGCTGGATTGGCTGACCGCAGCGCGCGCGCTCGCCGGTACGCCGGAGTGGGTGAATCTGTTCGACCCGGTGCCGATGCGCATGACGCGGCTTGCCAACCGCGAGCGTGCGCAATTATTGGTGGAATCGCCGGCGCGGCGGCGCCTGCAGGAATTTCTCGAAGTTTGGGTGCGCGGCCTGTACGCCCTGACCACGCCGCGCACCCTGCGCTGGCACCTCGACGTCGATCCGGCGGAAATTTGAGCGGCAGGCAGTGCAGACACTGACTGCATGGAGTTTCGGGGGCGCGGGCGTCGCGCCCGCGATGGCGGCCACCGGGCGTTTATACGCCGGCGAAACGCTCACGTCCCCAGCGCCGTCGTCGACGCCGCGCCCGCTTGGATGCGCGCTGAGCCGACGCCCTGGATCTACTCCCCCGACCGCTGGGCACGCCGCCAGGCGGCCGGCGGTTGGCCCGTCTCGCATACCGTCTCGATCCTGTCATGCCAAGCCCGGATCGAGCCCGACTCGCGCTGCGTCACGCCCATGCAACTGCTTGACCCGAAGACATTGCAAGCGCCCAGCGGGCGAATTTCCGCCCGCCCTGGGGGCGCGGGCGTCCCGCCCGCGATCGCAGCCACCGGGCGCTAATGCGCGGGCGAGACGCCCACGCCCCCAGCGCCGTCGTCGACGCCGCGCCCCTTGGATGCGCGCTGAGCCGACGCCCGGGATCTACTCCCCGGCCCGCTGGGCACGCCGCCAGGCGGCCGGCGGTTGGCCCGTCTCGCATACCGCCCCAATCCTGTCAAGCCAAGCCCGGATCGAGCCTGACCCGCGCTGCATCACGCCCAAGCAACTGCTTGACCTGAAGACACTGCAAGCGCCCGGCGGGCCAAATTCCGCCCGCCCTGGGGGCGCGGGCGTCCCGCCCGCGATCGCGGCCACCGGGCGTTAATGCGCGGGCGAGACGTCCACGCCCCCAGCGCCGTCGTCGACGCCGCGCCCCTTGGATGCGCGCTGAGCCGACGCCCCTGGACCTACTCCCCCGCCCGCCGCGCGCGCCGCCAGGCCGCCGGAGGCTGGCCCGTGTCGCATACCGCCCCGATCCTGTCAAGCCAAGCCCGGATCGAGCCCGACCCGCGCTGCGTCACGCCCATGCAACTGCTTGACCTGAAGACATTGCAAGTGCCCGGCGGGCCAAATTCCGCCCGCCCTGGGGGCGCGGGCGTCCCGCCCGCGGTGGCAGCCACCTGGCGTTTATACGCGGGCACGACGTCCACGCCCCCAGCGCCGTCGTCGAAGCCACATCTTGCACAGCAGCCAATTCGCATACCGCCCCAATCCTGTCAAGCCAAGCCTAGATCGAGCCCGCCGCGGCCACCTGCCGTGGCCGGCGATTTTAATTACGGTGCGCGGGTAAGTCTGGCCGGGCGGAAACTAATATGCAGCCAGTTTGCCGCCTGAGCATTGCCGGCTCGCTGGTGACAGCCCTGATAAAGTCCGCGCCTGGGCGATCTGCCGATATTGCCGCCTGCGCGTGTTCTCCGATCGGCGCGCCCGCCGCGGCACGACCGTCGCTGGCCTCTCGCCCCCACCGCCATTGCTGCACCCGGCGGTAAAATTTCGCCCGGCACCAAAGCCGCTTACAACCGATGAAAATCGCCTTGCGCATTGCCCTGGCATTGACCCTGGTGCCGCCCCTGCTTGCCCTTGCCGGCATGGCCGCGATGCACCTATTCGGTTGTTCCGGCATGGATCACATCGAAACCTGCGCCACGCCCGGCGCTTTTCCCTATATCGCGCCGCTGGTGGCAATGGCCTGGGTAAGCGTATTCACGACGCCGATAGGTCTGCTGGTACTCATCCTTCTGCTCGTCGTCCGTCGCCTGCGCGGCAGGAAATAAAGTGGCTGTGGTCGCTGCAGCGCCGATGCAATGGCCCTGAGTCGAGAATCGCACGCCGCCTGACGCCCTTTCGCCTTGCTACTGCGGGCGCCCCCCCGCGATAGCAGCCACCAGGCTTCCAGCGCCGGCTAAAAGCGAATACCCCCAGAGCCGCGCCGGACCCTTATCCAGGCACTACAGCCCATGCCAGCCGCCTATATTCAAACTTCAGGCGGCGGTCGAGTGGGATAGGGCGGGCCGGCGCCTGATGCATGCCCGGTGCTGGCGCGGCCGGATCGCGCCAGTCCTGCCGGGGATCCAATTACTACTACTAAAGAGGTATGCCATGCCAAAAATCCAAGGTGGGTGTCTTTGCGGTGCGATCCGTTACAGATCGGAGGCCGAACCGGTCATGACCGCCGTATGCCATTGCAAACATTGCCAGCGCCAGACCGGCACTGCGTTTTCGGTGGTGGTGGCGGTCCCGCGCGGCAGCCTCGTCATGGAGGGGGCCGAGCCGCATGTGTATTTCGACACCGGGACCAGCGGCAAGCCGGTGCTGCGCAAATTCTGCCCGCAATGCGGCTCGCCGCTGGTTTCCGAAGCCGCCGCCGCACCTGACCTGGACTTCATCAAGGCCGGCACGCTGGACGACACATCCTGGCTCAAGCCCCAGGTGAACATATGGTGCGACTCGGCCCAACCCTGGGTACAGATGAGCGAGGACGTTCCGCGCGTGCCGCAAAATCCGGCGTTCGGATAGTTTTGCACGCCGATTCACGACGGCCCTGCCCGGATCGGGGTCACCTTTCCGCGCTGCCTTACGGACGCAGGCAGGCGCCCCCGCTTGATGCCAGCCGAAGCGCGGGCGGCCCCCTTGCGATCAGATCCCATTGACGCGGTGGCGTCAGTGCACGAGGAGACGCCCGGCACGAATGTCACGATGTTTGGGCGTGCTCAGGCGGGGTGTCTCCGGCTCGGAGGGGTCCTGTGGTTTGCTTGTCGCACTTCGTCCTGTCGCGCGCCCATCGACTCAACCCGCGTCTGTGCCTAATTTGATCGAGCCGGCTGGATCGATTCGATGACGGCCCGGATGCATGCGCGTCCTCCCTCGATGTCGAGGCAGGACGTTTTGAAGGACGCGATACGCAGTGTTTCCGGCAAGGAAACTGGGGCAAGGAAACTGCAAGGAAACTGGGGTCAGAGTGAGGTATTTTTCGCCACCGACCGAAAGAGGCCTGTTTCGGACCAAGCTTGCATTTGGAAATTACCTTGCTCTGCCCCAATTCTCACCCTTGTGCTGACACGCCCTGAGTGGGCGCCTATGGTGGCGACCCCGGAGCGGCCGTACATCCAGAACGTGAAGGACTGCTCCCGCGACAAGCTCAAGCTTTTGCCGCTTTTGCTTCCTCAAGTCGACTTCGCGGGGTGCCGTGCCGCGGCCGGGCGGGGCACTCAGCATGGCAGCGATTTAATTCCCGGCCGGTCGTCAACATGCGCTGCGCAGCATCCACCCCGTTGCGCTGTCGCCGGGTTTGCGGCGGATTCGAGCCTGGCAGTTGCACACATCGCCGCGGAAAACGGTTTCAGTCACGCCCTGACCGTCGCTTGGCTGCGATTCAGGGTTTTGCCAGTCGATTCCGCAACCGCTCGCGCCAAACGCCACGCGCTCGGCAGCGGCCAACACTTCCAGGGAATTCCTGCCAGGCGGCAGCGTGAAGCTGGCTTCGCGATTGAAATATTCGATGCGCGCATCGTACTCGACATGCAACCAGCCCCCCTTGCGGAAGCGATATTCGATACGCAGCGCGCCCGCATCGAGGCGAACATCACATTCAGCCAGGCCTTCGGACATCGCCGGGATGGTGTACAGGGGTTCTTGCTCAACACGCCCCAACACACTTTTGACGGCAGTTTCGTCTTGGGGCGAGGCCACATCAGTACTGAACAGGCAGGCGGGCGATGGCGTCCTTGCTGCCCTGTCGGGCGGACTCGCGCAAGCCACGGCGAAAATGCCCAGGCAATACGCGATGTGTCGATGCATGCGATGGGTCATTTGAACTGTGCATGCCAGCGAGTCAGGCCGCCTTCGGTATCGAGGAACTTGTCCAGGTCCGGCAGGGCGCGTATGGTTTTCTTGATTGCGTCAGCGTCCGTGTCGACAGGCTGCACATCGAAAGCGCTGCCGGACAAATGCTTGCTGAACTTGCCCAGTTCGGCGTCGGTCGCGGCATTGAACAGGGAAAGCAGCCCTTCAGCTATTTCCGCCTGTGTTTTCTTGTCGGGGTTGGCATCCACCCAATCCTGACATTTTTTTCGCAAGTCGCTGCTGGCATAGGTTTGTTCGATCCATTTCCGATTTTTGACGACGTTGCTCGCCATTGCTCTGGCCTGATCTTCCTTGTTGCGGCGGCCGCTGGTGAACTTTACGGATGGATGGGCTTTTTTTAGCTGGTAAGCGGCCGCGCGTGCTTTGGGTGCCAGATCGAGCGCTTCGATTTCCGGGTCGTTTTCACCTGCTGCCGTACCAGGGCTCGGGGAATTTGCGGTGCCGGGTGGCGTCAAGCCAGTCGGGCCGGGTGTAGGTGAAATGCTCCGCGCCAACGTACCCGCATCGATTCCCGGCGCGTTGTTTGCGCTGCCCAATGGTGCTGATATGCGTTCGCCGCCCATGCTGAACCTCCTTTGTGCCAATTTGCATCTGTTTCCAACCCGGCCTTGCCCACCGGCGCTCGATTTTGCCGGGTTTTGGCCCATTGCCGCTCGAATTCGGCCGTTCTCGTGTAGCCCGGTGGGCTGTCCCACTTTTACGAATTGTAGACATCGGGGTAGGGCACACCTACCGGGCCGCAACCCCGCGGGCGAGACGCGTGACCCAAGCCCCCCGCGGCAAGCCCGGTCGCCTGAACTTGCGAGGGTGCCTATGCGGTGCGCTGCTTCACGTCGGCGGATGCGTGGCGGCTCGCGGGCGATGCCGTATGATCGATTTCATTCAATTCTGAACTCCAGAGACGGCTGTGACTGCCGATACACAGAAACCATGGCTTGCGGCAGGGCTGTCGGTACTCGACTTTCAGCCCATCATCGCGTCAGCGTCCCGGAGATTTCGCAATGCAAGGTTTGAAGTCTGTTGTCCTGGCACTCATTCTGGCCATTGCCTGCCGCACCCATGCAGCGGGCACGGCCTACAGTTTTGCCATCGTGCCGCAGCAGGCGGCTTCCGAATTGGCCGAAAGCTGGGTTCCGCTATTGGCCTGGCTGAGTGCGAAATCCGGCGTAAAGCTGCGTTTTGCGACAGCGCCGGCCATTCCGGATTTCGAGCAGCGTCTGGCACAGGGCGGCTATGACTTCGCCTACATGAATCCTTACCACTACACCGTGTTCAGCCAGAAGTCGGGCTATCGGGCGCTGGCCAAGGAACAGGACCGGCGTATCAAGGGCATTCTGGTGGCACGCAAGGACAGTCCGGTCAATTCGCTCAAGGATTTGCAAGGCGCCACCCTGGTGTTCCCGTCGCCGGCGGCCTTTGCGGCCAGCATCCTGCCGCGCGGCGAGTTGCACAGCCAGGGCATCCGTTTTACCGCCAAGTACGTGTCCTCGCATGACTCGGTCTACCTGAACGTCGCCAAGGGGCTATACCCGGCCGGCGGTGGCATTCCGCGTACGCTGGAAATGACGGACGAGGTGGTGCGCCGGGATCTCAAGGTGCTCTGGACCACCAAGGGCTACACGCCGCATGCCATTGCTGCCCATGCGCGGGTGCCGGCGGAAGTGGTCGAGAAGGTCAAAAGTGCCCTGCTGGCAATGCATGCCGATGCGGAGGGGCGCAAGCTGCTGGCCGGCATAGGCTTCACGGGTGGTGTCATGGCTGCCGCCGACGCAGACTGGAACGATGTGCGCAGCCTCAACATCGATGAGCTCGACCCGCTCCTGAAGTAGGGGGACGCCCGGCAGCATGTCCTTCCGGCTCAAGACCATACTTGGCGTCGCCCTGATCGAGGCCATTTTGCTGGCGATCCTGATCGCCAGCGTCATGCGCTTTTTGCACGATTCAAACGAGCAGCAACTGCACCGCTACGCCCAGGTCACCACCGGCACTTTCGCCGCCATGACCAAAGATGCCGTGCTGGGCATGGACCTCGCCCGATTGGGTTCTTTCACCCAGGAACTGATCCGCAATCCCGGCATCGTCTATGCCCGCATCCTCGACAACAACGGCGAAGTTCTGGCCGAGGCCGGGCCGGACGCCATTCTCCAGCGAGCGTTCAAGGCCGATGTGCTGCTCGAAAACGTCGATGACGACATTTACGACGTAGCGGGGGGGATAAATGCCGCGGGCGCGTCTTTCGGCCAGGTGCAGATCGGCATCGACGTTGCGCACATCCACAAACTTTTTTCCCAGGCACAGCACTGGAGCATAGGCATCGCCGCGGGCGAAATGTTGCTGGTGGCCCTGTTTTCCTTGGCGCTGGGCACTTACCTCACGCGCCAGTTGGCGCGCATGGCGGAAGGGGCCGGACGTCTGGGCAAGGGCGAATGGGGTTATCAAATACCGGTTGAGGGGCGGGACGAGGTGGCCCTGACCAGCCGGGCATTCAACAGCCTTTCCCTGCAATTGCGGGAGGAGCAACAGCGGCAACAGGAATACGCGCGGGAACTGATTTTTGCCAAGGAAGCGGCCGAAGCCGCGAGCCAGGCCAAAGGGGAATTTCTGGCCAACATGAGCCACGAAATCCGCACCCCCATGAACGGCGTGATCGGCATGTCAGGCCTGTTGCTCGACACCAAACTCGACAAGGAGCAGCTGGTCTATGCGCAAGCCATACGCAGCAGTGGCGAATCCTTGCTGGCCCTCATCAACGACATCCTGGATTACTCCAAGATCGAAGCCGGCAAGCTGGACTTCGAGGAACTGGATTTCGATCTTGTCGAACTGCTCGACGACCTCGCAGCCACCCTTGCGCTGCGGGCCCACGACAAGGGACTGGAATTTCTCTGTGAAATTCGGCCCGGCACGCCCAGCCGTCTGCGTGGCGATCCTGGGCGTTTGCGGCAAATCCTTACCAACCTTGCCGGCAATGCCATCAAATTCACCGAGTCCGGCGAGGTTCTGGTGCAGGCGCGCCTGGAGGAGGACGCGGAAGACGGCGTTCTGCTGCATTTCGCCATTCGCGACACCGGCATAGGCATCCCGGAAGACAAGCAAATGCTGCTGTTCCAGAAATTCTCGCAGGTCGATGCTTCGGCTACGCGGAAATACGGCGGCACGGGCCTGGGGCTGGCCATTTCCAAGCTGCTGGCGGAACTGATGGACGGCGAAATAGGCCTGTCCAGCGTGCCGGGCGAAGGCTCCGAATTTTGGTTCACCGCGCGCCTGCGCAAACAGACCGGCGAGCTCGCGGCCAGTCCCGCCAACATGGCGGATCTGAACGGCGCCCGCATCCTGGTGGTGGATGACAACGCCAGCAACCGCTCCCTGCTGGAGGCCAGCCTGCGCGACTGGGGTGCCTCGCCAGATAGCGCGGACGATGGGGCTGCTGCGCTGGAAAAGCTGGACGCGGCCGTGCGCGCCGGGCAGCCCTACCGGATTGCCATGCTGGACATGCAGATGCCGGGGATGGACGGCGCCGAATTGGGCCGGCGCATCCGTGCGGCGGAGCGTTTTGCGCCGACCCGGCTGGTGATGATGACTGCCTTCGGGCAACGCGGCGAGGCCCAGCGCGCGGGCGAGTTGGGCTTCGACGCCTGCCTTACCAAGCCGCTGCGTCTGTCCGACCTTGCCGCTGCCCTGGCCAAGCTGCTCGCGCCCGAGCCTCAGCCCGCGCCGGCACCGGCGCCGTCCCGCCCTGGCCAGCGGGAGCCGCGCCACACGGACCATTCCGTGGCGCCAAGCTTCAAGGGCAAACGCATATTGGTGGTCGAGGACAACCCTGTCAACCAATTGGTGGCACAGGGCATCCTGCGCAATTTCGACGTGACCTCGGACGTCGCAGGCAACGGCCAGGAAGCCATTACGGCGCTGAAGGAACGCCCCTACGACCTTGTACTGATGGACGTACAGATGCCGGAAATGGACGGTACCGAAGCGACCCGTCGCATTCGCGCCGGCGATAGCGGTACGGGTAACACGGGGATCACCATCATCGCCATGACGGCCGGCGCCATGCGGGGCGATCAGGAAGAGTGCCTGCAGGCAGGAATGAACGATTATTTGTCCAAACCCGTGTCCGCCCAGGCGCTCGCCAACAAGCTCGAACAATGGTTGAGCGAAGTCGGTTAAAGCTCGCTTGGCGCAGCGCCGCCGAATTTTGGTCGAATAGTTGGTTTTGATTGCAGTTTTGCGCCGCCCGCGAGCGCGCGCGGGGCCGCAATTGCGGGCGAGACGCGCACGCTTGCAGCCTGGGGCCTCAAGTTCAGGCTGGGGTGATTTGCGCTGCCCCCAGAAAGCCTGCGCGCGAGCCCGCACGGCCCTACACTTGAAGTCCGCCGCCCGTGCCGGACGCTGCGCTCTGTCATCGAACAATTCGCAAACCAAGCCCTGCTTCCCCGGTAGAGCACTTCCTGCACGCTGCCGGCCTATGCTGACATCGCCGCGGCGTGGCCTGTACAATGCCCGGCCTGTCCCGCGGGGGGCGCTCTCGTGAGGGATGTTTCATGCAGCAACTTGCTCCGGCCGGCCAGCGACTGGTCGCCGATCTGGCCCAACGTTACGGCGTCAGCCAGGACGCCATCACCCACATGCTGTTTGCCGTGCTCAATGGCAACGGCTCCATGGCGCAATTCAGCCATCCGGAATTCGGCGGCGCAGGCCAATGGATGCGCGGCGGCATGACCATGGTGGGGGATATGTTCAATTACGCGCTCAAAGGTCGCGTCGATTCTTTGTGCAGCGAAATTTCGTCCGTGCTCAACGACCAGCCCGGACTTTTGCAAACCGGCAGCTTCCAGTCGCAAAGCCAGTCCGGCGGCGGGCAATCGAGCGGAATGGGGATGGCCTTGGGCCCTTCCACGCTATTCGTGCCCGACCCCCGTGCCCAGTGGTACCCGGCGGAACTGGGCGCGCCCAACTCCACCGGCTCCCAGAACAACTTGCGCTATGCCTATTTCGCCAATGCGCATCGCCTGGCCGTGGATAGCGGCGGCGACGTGTGGGTGTATGACACGCTGGACCACCAGATCGGCGGGTTTTCGCAGCAACAGGGCAGCGGCGGTTCCATTACGCTCAGCAGCCAGTACGGCACGGTCAATCTGTCCAGCCTGCCGGTGGTGTCGCGCAACGGCCAGCCCTTCCAGGCACCGCCGCCACCGCCGCCCCAGCCCGCCTATCAGGGCGGCAACGCCGGCAATAGTGTGCCCAGCCGCGATAGCGGCGATGTGTTCGCAGCCATCGAGCGGCTCGCCGACCTGCGCGCCAAAGGCATACTTACGGACGACGAATTCGCAGCCAAGAAGGCGGAACTGCTGTCGCGCCTGTAATGCCGGCCCGGGAGGGGCGTTCACAAACTGGCTGAAGAACCATTGTCACCCTGCGCAACAGGCCTTGTGGTCAGTTTGCCGGCCGGAATCGATATCCCGATGCCGGGCCGGCGCCTCAGCCCTTCATTTCCCTGCGGGCGAATTCGAGCACATCCCTGGCTTCGGCGCGAAGAACCAGCCCGTTTTCGGTCATGACCACCGTAGGGTCGTTGATTCCGCGCAAGTCATCGCCGAACATGCGTTCTTTCCGCTCGATGAGCGCTTCCAGCAATTCGAGATGGCCTGGCAATCCAGACGTAGATGCCACCCGCTTCAGTTCCGCTACGTGCTTGTCGGTGCGCCAGCAACGATCGAGAATACAACTGTTCCAGACCGCGGTCGCGGTCAGGAGTGCGCTTTCGAGTTCGGGTTTCGATTCTGGGTCCGCCAGCATATCGATCAGAGGTTGCGCGAATTCGAGCAGGGTGAGAGAAATTTTCTTGGTCGGATTCATTAGGTCTATCTTCCAATCACAAATAGGCCCGCAAAGTTGGTGCGTTGTATCTGCCGGCTTGAATCGGCACCGCTCCGTCAGGTCGCATCGCATGGGGTGACGCAGGAACCCCGATATTGATCTGCAAGTCGTCGATTTTGTTGGGGTTCGCAGGCTCACCCCAACCTACGGGTACGGGCGGTGCCGAGCCAACTACTTGCGCCGAAACCGCTCCAATAGTCCGTCTAACTGGTCCAGGTTGTGGAACTGGATGGTGATTTTGCCGGCGCCTTTTTTGTTGGTGTGCAACTTTACCTGGGCGGCGAACAGGTCGGCCAGTTCTTCTTGTAGCCGTTCGAGGTCGCGGTCTGGTTTGCGCAGGGCGGGTTTGGCGGTGGCGGCGGTGCGTGCCACCAGGCGCTCGGTGTCGCGCACGGACAGGCCTTTGGCCACCACGCGCTGGGCAAGGCCGGCCTGGTCGGCTTTGGGCAGCGGCAGCAGGGCGCGCGCGTGGCCCATGTCTATGTCGCCGGCCATCAGCAAATCCTGCACCGGCTTTGCCAAATGCAGCAGGCGCAGCAGGTTGGAGGCGGCCGGGCGCGAACGGCCTATGGCCTGGGCCGCCTGTTCGTGCGTCATCTGGAATTCGTCTATCAGGCGCTGGATGCCGGTCGCTTCTTCGAGCGGATTCAGATCTTCGCGCTGGATATTTTCGATCAGGCTCATGGCCAGCGCGGCTTCGTCCGGAATGTCGCGCACCAGCACCGGCACGCTTTCCAGGCCGGCCAGTTGCGCGGCACGCCAGCGGCGTTCGCCGGCAATGATTTCGTAGCGCTCGTCGGCGGCCAGTCCGTCACTGCCTAGCGGGCGCACCAGTATCGGCTGCACGATGCCTTGCGCCTTGATGGACTCGGCCAGTTCTTCCAGCGAACCGGGGTCCATGCGCGTGCGCGGCTGGTATTTGCCGGGCTGCATCTGGGCCAGCATGAGCGTGCCGGGCTGGGTCTGTTCGTCGGCGCGGCTGCTGGCCAGCAGCACGTCCAGCCCGCGGCCCAATCCTTTAAGTTTCGGTGGCGACATGGTGTAAGCGGAATTAACGGTGTTGCATCGTCAGAGCGTGCGCACGCGCTCTACCATTTCCTGCGCGAACGCCATATAGGCCTGCGCGCCCTTGGCGCTGCGATCGAACAATACGCCCGGCACGCCATGCGACGGGGCTTCGGCGAGCCGCACGTTGCGCGGCACCACGGCGCGGAACACCTTGTCGCCGAAGTGCTGTTCGAGCTGCGCCGATACCTGTTGACCGAGCGTGTTGCGGGGGTCGAACATGACTCGCAATAGTCCGATTATTTTAAGTTCGCGGTTCAGATTGGCGTGAACTTTCTTGATGGTATTGACCAGATCGGACAAGCCTTCCAGCGCGTAATATTCGCACTGCATCGGGATGATTACGCCGTGCGCGGCGCACAAACCGTTCAGCGTCAGCAGCGATAAAGACGGCGGGCAGTCTATCAGTACGAAATCGTAATTGCCGGCGTATTCCTGCAGGGCGCGCTTGAGGCGCAATTCGCGCCCATCCAGATCGACCATTTCGACTTCGGCGCCGGCCAGATCGCGGTTGGAAGGCAATAGCTGATACTTGCCGGTGGGCGAATCGACGCGCACCTGGGCGAGCGGCTGCAGGCCCAGCAACAGGTGATACACGGTGGCGCTGCGGCTGCGCTTATCCACGCCCGAGCCCATGGTGGCATTGCCCTGCGGATCGAGGTCGACCAGCAGCACGCGCTGGCCTTGCTGTACGAGGGCGGCGGCCAGATTGACCGCAGTGGTGGTTTTGCCCACGCCGCCTTTTTGATTGGCAATTGCAAATATGTGTGCCATGGCTTCCTGCTCAATTTTTCCGCAGCCAGATCAGATGGCGTTCGGCATTCAAGCCCGGCACGCTCAGTCTGAGGCTGCGCTCAAGGCGCCAACCAGGGGGCAGGGCTTCGATTTCCTGTTGCGGGTAAGTACCCTTCATGGCCAGCAAGGCGCCGCCGGGGGCCGCCAGGTGCCCGGCGACGGAAACGAATTCGGCCAGTTCGGCAAATGCGCGCGCGATCACGATATCCGCCCCCGCAAGGCGCAAAGTTTCGACGCGGGCGCATTGCAATTCGAGATTGTGCAGTTTCAGTTCGATGCGCGCCTGGCGCTGGAAGGCGATTTTTTTATCGACCGTATCCACCGACACCACCTGCACGTCGGGCCGCGCGATGGCGATCGGAATGGCCGGCACACCGGCGCCGGATCCTACGTCGATAATGCGGCGCGCCACGCCCAGATGCGGCAGCACGGCGAGTGCGTCGAGCAAGTGGTGGGTGAGCATTTCCTCGGCCGCGGATAAAGCGGTGAGGTTGTAGGTGCGGTTCCACTTGGCGAGCAGCAGCAGAAAGTCGATCAGCGCCTGCTGCCGTTCCGCATCCAGCGCCAGACCCAGCGCCGCGATGCCGGCGGCCAACTGCGGCGCCTGCGCCTGCAGTGCCTGCGGCGTGGCCTCGTCGCGCGGCGTAGTGCGCGCGGCCGGTGCGCCGCCGCGCCGGCGCTGTACCGCGCGCACATTCATGCCGAGGCGCGCTCTGCCACGGACTGCGTAAGGCGCTCGCGCGCCAGCAGGCCTTTTTTGAGGTGCACCAGCAATAGCGATATCGCGGCCGGCGTCACGCCCTGTATGCGCGAGGCCTGACCCAAAGTTTCCGGCCGGTGCTGGGCCAGTTTTTGTTGCACTTCTTTGGATAGTCCGCGCACGGCGGCGTAGTCGATGTCGGGCGGCAGCGGCATGGTTTCGGTGCTGCGCAGGCGCTCCACTTCATCTTTCTGGCGATCCACATAGCCTTGGTATTTGGCCTGGATTTCCACCTGTTCGATTACCTGCACGTCGGCGACGGGAGCCGGCGTGCCGGGCAGCGTCATGAGCTGGGCGTAGGCCACCGCGGGGCGCCGCAGCAGATCGAACAAATTGTATTCGCGCTCCAGCGCCTGGCCCAGCACGGCGGTGGCGGCTTCGGCCGGCACGATGGCGGGATTTACCCAGCAACTGCGCAGGCGTTCGCGCTCGGCGGCGATGGCGTCGCGCTTGCGGCAGAACGCATTCCAGCGCGCATCATCGACCAGGCCCAGGCGGCGCCCGGTTTCGGTCAGGCGCAGGTCGGCGTTATCTTCGCGCAGCGACAATCGATATTCGGCGCGCGAGGTGAACATGCGGTAAGGCTCGCTTACGCCGCGCGTAATGAGGTCATCCACTAGCACGCCCAGATAGGCTTCGTCGCGGCGCGGGCACCAGGGCGCCGCCTCGCGCGCCAGCAGTGCGGCATTGACGCCGGCCAGCAGTCCTTGCGCGGCGGCTTCTTCGTAACCTGTCGTGCCATTGATCTGGCCGGCGAAAAACAGCCCGGCGATGGCTTTGGTTTCGAGCGAAGACTTGAGCCCGCGCGGATCGTAATAGTCGTATTCGATGGCATAGCCAGGGCGCAGGATGTGCGCCTTTTCCAGGCCCGGAATGCTATGCACGATGCCCAGTTGCACGTCGAAAGGCAGCGAGGTGGAAATTCCGTTCGGGTAAATTTCGTGGGTCGCCAGGCCTTCCGGCTCGAGGAATATGTTGTGGCTGGTTTTGTCCGCGAAGCGATGAATTTTGTCTTCGATGGACGGGCAATAGCGCGGCCCCACGCCTTCGATCACGCCGGTGTACATGGGCGAGCGGTCGAGATTGGCGCGTATCAGTTCGTGCGTGCGCTCGGTGGTTTGCGTAATCCAGCACGGCAGTTGGCGTGGATGCTGGGCGGCATCGCCCAGAAACGAGAACACCGGCACCGGATCGTCGCCGGGCTGCACCTGCATGACGGAAAAATCTATCGTGCGGCCATCCAGACGCGGCGGCGTGCCGGTTTTGAGCCGCCCGGCCGGCAATTGCAGTTCGCGCAGGCGCGCAGCCAGCGACACCGCGGGCGGATCGCCAGCGCGTCCGGCCTGATAATTTTTCAAGCCCACATGGACCAGGCCGGCCAAAAACGTGCCCGCGGTGAGCACCACCGTGCGCGCTTCGAAGCGCAGCCCCAGTTGCGTCACCACCCCGGTCACGCGCTCGCCCTCAAGAGTCAGATCATCCACCGCCTGCTGGAACAGCCACAGATTGGGCTGGTTTTCCAGCCGGTGCCGGATGGCCGCCTTGTACAGCACGCGATCCGCCTGCGCGCGCGTGGCGCGCACAGCCGGCCCTTTGCTGGAATTGAGGATGCGGAACTGTATGCCGCCTTCGTCGGTGGCGGCGGCCATGGCCCCGCCCAACGCATCTACTTCCTTCACCAGATGGCCTTTGCCTATGCCGCCTATGGACGGATTGCAGGACATTTGGCCCAAAGTTTCGATGTTGTGCGTGAGCAGCAGCGTGGCGCAGCCGGTGCGCGCAGCGGCGAGCGCGGCTTCGGTGCCGGCGTGGCCGCCGCCGACCACGATCACGTCAAAGCGGGAGGGGTACAACATGGGGATGCATCGCGGGAAAGGACGCGGAATGATACGCCGTTTGTATCCCGCCCGCCAGTGTTTCGCACCGGCGTTTCACGGAAAGTACATTTAATTTCATTGGTTTACACGGGCCATCCGGCGCGCCGCGCAAGTTTTGGCGTGTCGATATTGCTTACAACTGGAGGGCTGGCGCAAGTGCCACGCAAGCTTAGAATTCAGTCATGCGAAAGCGCCGCATAGGTTCGGCGCCGCAAGCGGAGAACTTCCATGAACGCAAAACTCAAGATTGCCACCCTGCTTGGCGCCCTGGCACTGGGCATTTCCGGCAGTGCGATTGCGCGCGACCACGGCTGGGAAGGCGGGCGCGGCTGGGAAGGCGGGCGTGGCTGGGAGCGCCATCACCACCATCATCACCACCACGACGGCCCGCGCTACGGCTACTACGGCCCCAGTGTGTATTTCGCGCCGCCGCCTCCGGTGATCGTGCAGCGCGACGTGTATTACCCGCGCACCTACGTGGCCCCGCCGCCGCCCGTTTATTACCGCCCGGCGCCGGTCCAGCCGGGCATCGTGATCGGCATAGATTTGCCGCCCATCGTCATTCCGTTTTAAGCGCAGCACAACCGGTTCTCACCGCACACACGACGGGCGGGCCCGCGCGGCCCGTTCGCCGTGTGCTTTTTTTTGCCGGCAGCGCCTGGCTGCAAGCCGCCGCTGTTTCAGCAAGTTTCCAATGGAAATTCCGCGCCGCGACAGCGGTCATAGAATGCGTATGAGCCGCCCTCCGGCGGCAGCATGGGGAGAAGCGCATGAAACTGCTCAAAATCGCGGGCTTTCTGCTGGCGGCCCTCTGTGTGGCCACGCCGGCATGGTCGCACGGGGGGCGCCACCACGGTCACGGCCATTTCGGCACCAGTATCGTCATCGGCGGTTATTTCGGCTGGCCGTGGTATTACGGCCCGGCCTATTACCCCGCCCCGGTGGTGGTGCAACCGCAAATGTACGTCGAGCCCAATATGCCGCCGCCGCGCACCTGGTGGTATTACTGCGAGGACCCGGCCGGCTACTATCCATACGTACCGGCCTGTAACCGGGCCTGGCGCCAGGTCGAGCCGCAGTGAAGGACGCAGGCAAGGCCGTGGGCGCAAGCCGGCCCGGCCTGCAGCATTCCGGCGCGGCCGGACGCCGCGCCCCGCCTGGGACCAAGGTACTGGAACGCACCATGAAGCCGATTTTTGCCGCCACCGCATGCTGCGCGGCCCTGTTCCTGGGCGGCTGTGCCGGCCTGCCGACGGAACCCGACGTGATCGCCCTGCCCGGCACGGGCAAAAGCCTGGAACAGTTCCGCGCCGACCACGCGCAGTGCCGCGCCTACGCCGCGCCGAAGCCGGACAGCAAAGGCGGCTATTACGACGCCCAGCGCCGCTACGACATCGCCTATACGCAGTGCATGTACGCCGCCGGCCACCGCGTACCGGTGCCGGCCGCCACCCTGGTCGAACCCGGCAGCGCCACCTGGTACCCCGCCACCTCACCGCCGCCCGGCATGAGCGCGCCGGCATCGGTGCCGCCGCCCGGCACGCCGGCGCCGAAATGAGCCGAATCGCGCACGCTGCCGGCGACGCGGGTTTTAGCCGCGAGCCTCGATAAATTCGTCCGGCGCGAGATCATCGCTTCCGGGCGAGGCATGTTGCCCAGTCCTGCCCGTAAAAATACCTTGCTCTGCCCCTGATTCCCGACTCCGGGGACTGCGCGCATGGGTTGCGCGCGCGTGGTGTTGAGGCTGTGCGCATGCATCGGCCTTTCTCGGGAACGCTAGTCGGCGCCGCGCTGCACGCCCGGAGTCCGCCACGAACAGGCGCCATTCGGGCGATGATTGCGCTAATATTTTGGCGATTATGATCAAATATTGCCAAAATAATTACTCTAGATTTTCCACGTCAATGCAACAAACGCCAATAAATTGGCATGCATAGGTCAGAAAGGATAATATATTGGCACTATGGCCAAGAAAACTGCCCCTTTGCTTCCGGCTACCGACGAACTGCTGCGGCAGTTTGCGGAACGGCTGCGCCTAGCCCGGAAGCGGCGACGCCTGACGGCAAAGCAGGTAGCCGAACGCGCGGGCATGTCGCCAATGACCTTGCGCAGCCTGGAAAGCGGCGGCGCGGGGGTGACCATGGGCGCCTATCTGGCGGTGATGCAGGTGCTCGGCCTCGAAACCGATCTCGACTTGCTGGCGAAGGCGGACCCGCTGGGGCGGGCCTTGCAGGACGCGCGCCTGGCACCCGCGAGCAGCGCGGCAGGCGTTGCGCCCGGGGCGTCCTTAGACCCTGCACGGCCAGAACGATCTGTCGCCGCCGGGAATCGTGCTGCGGAATTGCAAAGTCTGGCCGAAGCGTTGCCGCAGGTGCAACTGCGCGAGGCGTTTGAGGCTCTCCCGGCCGAGCAACTGCGCAAAGCGATTGAAGCGCTGCCGACCGAGCAACTGCGCAAAGCTATTGAAGCGCTGCCGACCGAGCAACTGCGCAAAGCTATTGAAGCGCTGCCGGCCGAGCAACTGCGCAAAGCAGTTGAAGCGCGGCCGACCGAGCAACTGCGCAAAGCAGTTGAAGCGCGGCCGACCGAGCAACTACGCCAAGCAATTGAAGCGCTGCCGACCGAGCAACTGCGCAAAGCGATCGAAGCGCTGCCGGACGCGCAGTTGCGCAAGGCATTGGCGGCCTTGCCTGGCGAAGGATTGCGCAGCGGCCCGGACTGGATGGCACAGGGAGGCTTTGCCAGCAGCGATGCACTGGCCGCCTTGATCGATCGCTCGGAGCACGCGTCAAAAAAAGGGCGCTGACGCATGGCCGCCATCGCCGTTTATGCCGACTGGGACGGACTGGAGGCGCCGCTGCGCTTGGGG
>JAEUNM010000145.1 GCA_016791105.1 Rhodocyclaceae bacterium
GAAGCGCGAAGCGGCGCGCCTGGGCGGCGGCCAGAAGCGCATAGATTCGCAGCACAAGCGCGGCAAGCTCACGGCACGCGAGCGCATAGAACTGCTGCTGGATGCCGGCACGTTCGAAGAGTGGGACATGTTCAAGGAGCATCGCTGCACGGATTTCGGCATGGAAAAGGAAACCGTGCCGGGCGACGGCGTGGTGACCGGCTACGGCACCATCAGCGGCCGCTTGGTGTTCGTGTTCTCGCAGGATTTCACCGTGTTCGGCGGTTCGTTGTCCGAGGCGCACGCGGAAAAAATCTGCAAGATCATGGATCACGCCATGAAAGTCGGCGCACCCGTGATCGGCCTCAACGATTCCGGCGGCGCGCGCATCCAGGAAGGTGTGGCGTCTCTGGGCGGCTATGCCGAGGTGTTTCAGCGCAATGTGATGGCCTCCGGCGTGATTCCGCAAATATCGCTCATCATGGGCCCCTGCGCGGGCGGCGCCGTGTATAGCCCGGCCATGACCGACTTCATCTTCATGGTGAAGGACAGTTCCTACATGTTCGTGACCGGCCCCGAAGTGGTCAAAACCGTCACGCACGAAGACGTCACCGCCGAACAACTGGGCGGCGCCGTCACCCACTCCTCGAAGAGCGGGGTGTCCGATCTGGCATTTGAAAATGACGTCGAAGCGCTCTACATGACGCGCCGGCTGTTCAACTATCTGCCGCTGTCCAACCGCGAAAAAGCGCCGGTACGGCCCACCACCGATCCGACCGACCGTAGCGAGCGCTCCCTCAACACCTTGGTGCCGGGCAATCCGAACAAGGCTTACGACATGAAGGAACTCATCAACAAGATCGTTGATGACGGCGACTTCTTCGAGCTGCAGCCGGATTACGCCAAGAACATGATCATCGGCTTCGCGCGCATGGAAGGTCAGACCGTTGGTCTGGTGGCCAACCAGCCGCTGGTGCTGGCGGGCTGTCTGGACATCAAAAGTTCCATCAAGGCAGCGCGCTTCGTGCGCTTTTGCGATGCGTTCCAGATACCCATCATCACTTTCGTCGACGTGCCGGGCTTCATGCCGGGCACCGCGCAGGAATACGGCGGCATCATCAAGCACGGCGCCAAGCTGCTCTATGCCTATGCCGAATGCACCGTGCCCAAGGTGACGGTGATCACCCGCAAGGCCTACGGCGGCGCCTATGACGTGATGAGTTCCAAGCACCTGCGCGGCGACGTCAATTTTGCCTGGCCGTCCGCAGAAATCGCCGTGATGGGGCCGAAAGGCGCGGTCGAAATCATTTTCCGGGAAGAAAAGAACGACCCCGAAAAAATCGCCGCGCGCGAAAAGGAATACAAGGAAAAATTCGCCAATCCGTTCATCGCCGGCCACCGCGGCTTCATCGATGACGTGATCCAGCCGCATGAAACGCGCAAGCGCGTATGCCGCTCGCTCGCCATGCTGAAGGACAAGAAGCTCGATAACCCGTGGCGCAAGCACGGCAACATTCCCCTTTGATCTTCGGGCCAGCGACTGAACAGGTAACGAACGATGTTCGACAAAATTCTGATAGCCAATCGCGGTGAAATTGCCTGCCGCGTAATAAAGACCGCCCGCAAGATGGGCATCAAGACCGTTGCGGTGTATTCCGAAGCGGACCGCGACGCGATGCACGTGGAAATGGCCGACGAGGCCGTGTGCATAGGGCCGCCGCCGTCGAAAGAGTCCTACCTCGTGATGGATAAAATCATCGCGGCGTGCAAACAGACCGGTGCCCAGGCAGTGCATCCGGGCTATGGCTTCCTGTCGGAAAACCAGGAATTTTCGCGCCGGCTGGAAGAGGAGGGCATCGCCTTCATCGGCCCGAAACACTATTCGGTGGCCGCGATGGGCGACAAGATCGCTTCCAAGAAGCTCGCGCTCGATGCCAAGGTAAACACCATCCCCGGCTATAACGACGCCATCGAAACGCCCGATCAGGCGGTGGAAATCGCGCGCGGCATCGGTTATCCGGTCATGATCAAGGCCAGCGCCGGCGGTGGCGGCAAGGGTCTGCGTGTCGCCTTCAGCGACCGCGAAGCGCATGAAGGCTTCTCCTCCTGCCGCACCGAAGCCAAGAACGCATTCGGCGACGATCGCGTGTTCATCGAAAAATTCGTCGAAGAGCCGCGCCACATCGAAATCCAGGTGCTGGGCGATGCGCACGGCACGGTGGTGTATCTGTGGGAACGCGAATGTTCCATCCAGCGCCGCCACCAGAAAGTGCTGGAAGAAGCGCCTTCGCCCTTCCTCGATGCCGCAACCCGCAAGGCGATGGGCGAACAGGCCTGTGCGCTGGCGCGCGCAGTGAAGTACCAGAGCGCCGGCACGGTGGAATTCGTGGTCGACAAGGACCGCAATTTCTACTTCCTGGAAATGAATACGCGCCTGCAGGTGGAACACCCGGTCACCGAAATGATCACCGGGCTGGATCTGGTCGAGCAGATGATCCGCGTCGCGGCTGGCGAAAAGCTCAGCTTTGCGCAAAGCGATATCACGCTGACCGGCTGGGCGATGGAAGCGCGTGTGTGTGCGGAAGACCCGTTCCGCAACTTCCTGCCGTCCATCGGGCGCCTGGTGCGCTTCATTCCGCCGCCCGAAGAAGCCGGCAAGGTGCGCGTCGATACCGGCGTGTTCGAAGGCGGCGAAGTGTCGATGTACTACGATTCCATGATCGCCAAGGTGATCGCGCACGGCCCCACGCGTGACGATGCCATCGCCGGCCTGCGTGAAGCGCTCAATGGCTTCGCCATCCGCGGCGTGTCGCAGAACATCAGTTTCGTGTCGGCGGTGCTGGCGCACCCGCGCTTCCAGTCCGGCAAATTCACGACTGCCTTCATCGCCGAGGAATATCCGAAGGGCTTCGATGCGTCGATGGTGCCGCACGACGCGCCGGAACTGCTCATCGCGGTGGCAGGCTCGGTGCATTACCGTTATCTGAAGCGCAATTCCGGCATCGTGGGCCAGATGGCGGGCCTGGAGTTCAAGATACTCAAGCACTATGTGCTGCTCATGAATGGCGAGGAATACGACATTCAGGTGCGCGACATCGAAGGTGGCCACGTGGTCACCTGGAATGGCAAGGAATATGACATTCGTGGTGAATGGCGCTTCTACGATCCGGTGTTCCGCGGCATGATCAATGGTCAGGAAATCGTCATGCAGGTGGAGCGGGTAGGCCCGCGCTATCGCCTCACCCACTGGGGTTTGCAGGTCGACATCGAAGTGGTGAGCCGGCGCGCGGCCGACCTCATGAAGCTCATGCCCAAGAAGGTGCCGCCCGATCTGTCTAAATTCCTGCTGTCGCCCATGCCGGGGCTGCTCACGCAGCTTGCCGTCAAGGCCGGACAGGAGGTCAAGGCTGGGGAGAAACTGGCAGCCATCGAAGCCATGAAAATGGAAAACGTGTTGAAAGCCGAACAGGATTGTGTCGTAGCGGAAGTGCTAGCCAATCCGGGGGAGAGCCTGTCGGTAGATCAGCCCATCCTAAGGTTCCAGTGACGGGACGGGCTAACGCCCGGCCCTTGTAACGGCCCGCGCAAGCGGGCCGTTTTTTTATGTGTGTTGCGTCGAGGACAAGGCGGCTGGGCTGCCAGTCACGCATACAAACGCCGCCGTGGCCTGAGTTATGGCCCCGCGCCGGGGGCGCGGGCGTCCCACCCTGTCCTGAACGGTGCGGAGTGGTGGCGGCCAGACGAGCCCCCTTGCTCTGCCATACCGCGGCAAATCCTGCGGACGGGGCAACATGCCCCATCCGGCGTCGGAGGGCACTGCGCGGCCAGGCCGTTCGGGACAGCCCTGACCTTGGGGGCGCGGGCGTCCCGCCCGCGAACGCTGCCGCCCGTGGCCGGGCTGGACTGCGCAGCAGGACGTGAATTCCACCCTGTCCGGAACGGTGCGGAGTGGTGGCGGCCAGACGCGCCCCCTTGCTCTGCCATACCGCGGCAAATCCTGCGGACGGGGCAACATGCCCCGTCCGGCGTGGGTGCCCCGTCCGGCGTGGGGTTGTTTTCAAGTGCCGCATACGGCGGAATGCGCTGCGCTTTTCCGCCCTACGGGCCTACGGGCCACGGTGACGGGCAGGGTGCCGGTTTACCGTGTCAGTTTTGCCGCGCGTGCGGCCGCGCTCAGCAGGCGCTCGGCGATCGATTTGGACAGCAGTGCCGCGGGCGGAGTAGGGCGCACGTCCTGGCGGCTGCATAGTCCCAGGATCAATGGCGGCAGGGGCGGCTCGATGTGAATTTCGCTCATGCGACCGGCGGCGGCGGGCGATGCCAGCACCGGCGCCGATACGGGCATTACCGCATCGGTGCGCGCCATCAGTTCGAATGCGAACGCAAACGATTCGCACTGCACGAAACGGCGCGGGAAAGGTTTGCCGGCCGCCGCGAATATCTGTTCCACCAGACTGCCCGCGCCCTGCGGGTTGAGACCCAGCCAACACAGGTCGGCAAGTTCGTCTATGGTTGTCCCGTTGCGCGCCGGGTGCTGCGCGCGGCAGGCGATGGTCATGCGGTCGCGGTAAAGCGGCCGAAAGCGCAGACCGGCGCCGGCCGTCAGGCGGGTTTTCTGCGCGATGGCGAAATCCAGTGATTCGTCGCGCACCAGCGGGACCAATACCGAGGGTGGCCCTTCCACCACGCGCAGGCGTACCAGCGGGTGCTGTTCCAGAAATTCGGCCAGCGCGTCGGCGGCGAATGGAATGGCGGTCGGCGACAAGCCCACCGACACCATGCCGCCACCGGGCGCCGACAGGGCAGCCAGTTCTTCTTCCGCCTTGCGGATTTCCGCCTGTATCGCCCGCGCCCGCGCTGCGAAGGCCTGCCCCATGGCGGTGAGCGAAACGCCGCGCGTGCTGCGGCGTATCAGTTCCACGCCCAGTTCTTCTTCGAGCTGACGCAGGCTTTTGGTAAGTGCCGGATGGGTGACGCCTTGCGCGCGCGCCGCGGCACGGATGCTGCCGGCATCGACGATGGCGAGAAAATCCCGCACCTGATTGAAGCGCATGGTGGTTACCTGTGGTTACCGTGGTTCTTTTGCGTGCATCTTACGGCGTGCCGGCCGGCGTGTTTTACTGCAAGCATGATTTTTGCGGAGAGCTTCATGAAAGCGTGGTTCGGTAGCTGGCTGCTGCCACTATTGGCGCTGCTTGGCGCCTGTGCGTCCCAGGGCGCGGCGGCTGCAGACAAACCCTATCCGGCGCGCAGCGTGCGCCTGGTGTTGCCATTTCCGGCCGGCGGACCGTCGGACCTGGCGGCGCGCGGTTTTGCGCGCAGTCTGGAGCGCCTGACGGGGCAGCCCGTCATCGTGGATAACCGGCCCGGCGGCAATGGCGTGATCGCTGCGCGCCAGGTCGCCGCTGCGGCTCCGGACGGCCATACCCTGCTGTGGGCTACCAGCTCCACGCAGGCACAACTGCGGCTGCAGGCGGGCGCCGCGGCGCCGGCATTCGTACCGGTCGGCTCGATCGGGAAATTTGCCTTCGGCATGTTCGTCAGTCCGGCTCAGGAGGCCAATACGGTGGCGGATTTCGTGGCCCAGGCGCGTGCCCATCCGGGCCGCCTCAACGTGGCCACCAGTACCCTCTCGGAATACAAGGCAGCGGCTCAGTTCATGCAGGCTTCCGGCATCCGCATGGTGCGCGTGCCCTACAAGGGCGCGGCGCAGGCACTGCCGGACCTGATGCAGGACCGCGTGCAGGTGAATTTCCTGCCGCTCGCGGCCGGCCTGCAGTACGTTCGCGCCGGCAAGCTCAAATTGCTCGCCACCTTGCAGGCGAAGCGGGGCGATTCCCTGCCGGATACGCCCACCATGGCTGAGAGCGGGTACGGCGGATTGACGCCGCCGGGCTGGCAGTTTTTGCTCGCGCCGCCCAATACGCCGCGCACGCTGGCGAGCCGCATCGCCGCGCTGGCCGGGCAGGCGCTGCAGGAGCCCGAACTGCGCGGACAGTACGCCAAGCAGTTGCTGGAAGTCGACAGCGGCGGCCCGGACGCACTGGCGGAACTGATGAAGAACGAAACGGCCGCTTGGGAACAGTTTTTCCGTGACTATGACATCAGGCCGGATTCCAACTGAGCTGTCCGCACGCCTGCCCATGAGCACCGATAGTCAAGCCGACCCGGCGCGCCTGATCGACCTGATCGGCGCCTGCTGGACGACCCAGGTGCTGCACGTCGCGGCGGCGCTGGGGCTGGCCGATCTGCTGGCGCAACAGCCCGCTACGGCAGATGATCTGGCCACCCGCACGCACACCGACGCCGGCGCCTTGCAGCGGCTCTTGCGCGCGCTCGCCAGTCTCGGCCTGTGCGTCGAGCGCGAGGACGGACGCTACGCGCTGGCGCCGGCCGGGCAGCCGCTGCGCTCGGATGCGCCATATTCCTTGCGCGCGCTGGCGATCTGGTGGGGGCGCTATTGCTGGAGCGAAATGCAGGGATTGCACGCATGTGTGCAGAGCGGCAGCAGCGCGCGCAGTCGTGGCGCGGGCGAAGACGGCTATGCGCACCTTGCCCGGGACGCCGATGCCGCCGCGGTATTCCATCGCGCGATGCGCGAGCGCACGCGCCTGATTGCCGGCCGCCTCGCCGCGCTGCTCGATCTGTCGCAGAGCACTTGTGTTTTGGACGTAGGCGGCGGCGAGGGGGAATTGATCGCCGCCTTGCTGAGCGCCAACCCCAAACTGCGGGGCGTGTTGCTGGATTTGCCCCATGCATTCGACGGCGCGCGCAAAGTGCTGGCTGCGAGCGGTGTGGAACAACGCTGCGCGCTGCTTGCTGGGGATTTTTTCGACACCCTGCCGCCGGGTGCGGACCTGCTCGTGCTCAAAAGCGTGTTGCACAACTGGGACGATGGACGCGCCGCGCGCATTCTCGCCAACTGTCGCACGGCGATGGCCGCCAGCGCGACTCTGGTGGTGGTGGAGCGCATCCTGCCGCCGCGCATGGATAACTCGGCGGCCTGCCGCGCGGCCATGCGCGCTGATCTGAACATGCTGGTCGGTCCGGGCGGACGCGAGCGGCAATTAAGCGAATTCAACACTTTACTGAGCGCAGCCGGGCTTACCCTACAGGCCGTCGATGTGCTGGACGGGGAACTATCGGCCATGCGGGCCACGGCGAATTGAAAGGGGCAGACATGGCGGGCGGACAGGGGCGCGATCGTTTCCGCGAGCGCGCGGCGGGCGCGACCTTCACCGCGACCGGACTGGCGGCGCTGCTGCTCGGCCGCAACTATGAAACGGGAACTTTGGCCGACATGGGGCCAGGGTTTTTTCCCAAGCTGATCGGCGCCGCGCTGCTCGTGCTGGGGCTGTTGATCGGCCTGCGCTCTGTCAGATTTACGGCAACGCCGGCCACCACCGCGGCCTGGCGCCCACTATTTTGCATATCCGCCGCCCTGCTGGTGTTTGCTGCCGCGATCGACACGGCGGGACTGTTTGCCAGCACGGCCGCCGCGGTCGTGCTGGGCTGCCGCGCCCAGCCCGACCGCCCCTGGCGCGAAACCTGGCTGTTGGCGCTGTGGCTGGCGGTGGGTGCCGGCCTGCTGTTCAAATTCGCGTTCGGCATGCCGGTACCTTTGTTGCCGCTGGCGTGGGGGCGCGGCTGATGGATTTGTTATCCCATCTGACGCTGGGTTTCAGCGTCGCGCTGTCGGTGCAGAACCTGCTCTACTGCCTGATCGGTGCGCTCATCGGCACCCTGGTCGGCGTGCTGCCGGGGCTGGGTCCGGTTGCCACCATCGCGCTGCTGCTGCCGCTCACCTATGGCCTTGAACCGGCCAGCGCCATCATCATGCTGGCAGGCATTTATTACGGCGCACAGTACGGCGGTTCGACCACGTCGATACTGCTCAAACTGCCGGGCGAAGTCAGTTCCGTGGTCACCGCGCTGGATGGTCACGAAATGGCGCGCCGCGGCCGTGCCGGGCAGGCCCTGCGCGTGGCGGCGCTGGGCTCCTTTTTAGCCGGCTGCAGCGCCACCCTGCTGGTGGCGGCCGTGGCGCCCGGGCTGACCGCGCTGGCACTAAGTTTCGCGCCGGCCGACCATGCCGCGCTGATTGCGCTGGGCCTGGTGGCGTCCGTCACCCTGGCGCGGGGTTCGATTGCCAAATCCGTTGCCACCGCCCTGATGGGCATGCTGTTCGGCCTGGTCGGTACCGACCTTACGAGCGGGCGCGAGCGCTATGCTTTCGGCGTTGCGGAACTGAGCGACGGCATCGATTTCGTGGCGGTGGCGATGGGCCTGTTCGGCGTGGCCGAAATCGTGCGCAATCTGGAGCCGGGCGGCAGCGCCGGCGTACAGTTACAGGACGCCGGCAGCCCCGCCACCAGCCGCCTTAGCCGCGAAGAATGGCAACTGGCATGGCCCGCCTGCCTGCGCGGAACCGCCCTTGGCGCGCTGCTGGGCGTGCTGCCGGGCGGCGGGGCGGTGCTGGGGGCGTTCGCCTCTTACATGCTGGAAAAGAAAATCGCGCGCGCGCCGGAGCGTTTCGGGCAAGGTGCCATAGAAGGCGTGGCGGGGCCGGAATCCGCCAATAATGCCGGCGCCCAGACCGCCTTCATCCCCATGCTCACGCTGGGGCTGCCGTCCAACGGCGTCATGGCGCTCATGCTCGGCGCGCTCACGCTGCACGGCATACAGCCCGGCCCGCAAATCATGACGGCCGATCCGCGCCTGTTCTGGGGCCTGGTCGCCAGCATGTGGGTGGGCAACGTATTCCTGCTCATCCTTAACCTGCCGCTGATCGCGTTGTGGGTGCGGCTCCTGGCGCTGCGCTATGCCCTGCTGTACCCGGCCGTGTTGGTGCTGTGTGCCGCCGGCGCCTATAGCGTGGGCAATTCTTACGCCACGGTAATCATGATGGCGGGCTTCGGCCTGCTGGGTTATCTGTTCGTGCGCCTGGACTGCGAGCCGACGCCTTTCGTGCTGGGCTTCGTGCTCGGTCCCATGCTGGAAGAAAATCTGCGCCGCGCCATGACCCTGTCGCACGGCGATTTCGGCGTATTCCTGAGCCAGCCCTGGAGCGCCACTTTTCTGGCCCTGGCCGCCCTCATGCTGGCGTTGACAGCCATCCCCGCGCTGGCGCGCGCGCGCCAGGTGGCGTTCAGCGAAGGCGGCTGAGCGGGCAGGATTGCATCGCGCCCTCTCCCTGTTGCGTCAGCCAGCCTGCCGGGCGCGTAAGGAAACCTTCGGCCAAGTGGCCGATGCTGTTCTGCCGCCTACGCCGCCACGCCAATCGTGATCCAGGTCAAGCCCCGGTGCAGGGCGCCGGGGGGCACCCGCACGGCGATGTATACTCGACTGAGAAAGCACTTACAGGTTTTTATTGTGGCTCGGGAGGTAGCACCATGGCTGCAGGCACGGCAGATTTTGCAAGCGCGGCGTGGCGTCGCCTGGCCATGGTTTATTCGGCCTGCCTTCCGCCCGGACTGGCACTGAGGGCGCTATCCGGTTTTGCTGGCTCATTGCGCCGGTTCCGTTATGGCGTGCTTGCCGCGCTTTTCGCCCTGTACGTGGCCGCGTGCCCGGCCGCAGACCATCTTGCTCCCGGTTTCAGCATGCTGCCGGCCGGCGCAAAAGTGGTGCTCATGCCGGTCGATGTGGAACTGATGTCCGTCAGCGCGGGCGGTGTTTTCGAGCCGCGGGCGGACTGGACCGCGGCTGCGGCCGGCCATCTGACGCAGGCCTTGCTGGCGCGCGGCCGCGCGGCGAAGGTGGAAGCTGCCGTGGTCGCTGCCGAGGACATGGACGAATTCGAAGAAATCAGCGCGTTGCACGCTGCCGTCGCGCAGGCCATTTCGCTGCACCATTTCGGCAATCTGAAATTGCCCACCAAAGGCGGCAAGCTGGATTGGTCCCTGGGCGACGCGATTGCGCCGGTACGCGAACGCACTGGCGCCGATTACGCGCTATTTACCTGGGTACGCGACAGTTACGCCAGCGGTGAGCGCAAGGCTGCGATGGTATTCATGGCCTTGCTGGGCGTGGGCCTGGTGGGCGGCTTCCAGGTCGGCTATGCCTCGCTGGTGGATTTGCACAGCGGCCAGATCGTGTGGTTCAACAGCCTGTTTCGCATGAGCGGAGATTTGCGCGAGGCCGCTCCGGCCGCCGAAAGCGTCGATACCTTGCTGACCGAATTTCCACGCGCGCCGTGAAGCGCCGGCAGTTCATCGTGGCCGCCGGCGCCTCGGCCTTGCTTGCCGGCGCAGCCGATCTTTCCTGGCAAGCGCCGCCGCGCTTCGAGCGGCCCGATATCGGCAGTGACGAGGGCGGCCTTTGGGGCATGATGGACCGGCAGGAAGCGCGCATCCGGCGTAGTCCATTCGAAGTACGCGAGGGCGGCCTGCGCGACTATGTGCAGGCCATGGCCTGCCGGCTTGCCGGCGAACATTGTCCCGATGTGCGCGTACATGTCATCCATGCGCCGACTTTCAATGCCAGCATGGCACCCAACGGCATGCTGCAGATATACACAGGGCTGCTCCTGCGCATAGAAAACGAGGCCCAGCTCGCAGCCGTGCTGGCGCATGAAATCGGGCACTACCTGGCGCGGCATTCGCTGCAGCAATTGCGCGAGGCGCGCTCGCGCTCTGCCTTGGCACAATTTGTCAGTGTGTTCGGCTTGCCCGGGCTGGTCGGCAATCTGGCGATCGTTGCCGGCATGTATTCCTACACGCGCGAGCACGAGCGCGAGGCCGACCGCATCGGCCTGATATTGATGCACCAGTCCGGCTACGCGGCCACGGAAGCCGCGCGTATCTGGGCCAACCTGCTGAAAGAGCTGGAGGCGCGTCCGGGCGGCGATCCGGCGCGTGACAACGCGATGTTTGCCACCCACCCGAATTCCGCCGAGCGCCAGGCCACCCTGGCTGCCCTGGCGGCCGATATGCCCGCCGGCGAGCGTGGCGAATCGGCCTACCTGGAGCAGATAAAGCCGTTCCGGCTGGAATGGCTGCACGACGAAATTCGGCGCGGGCAGCACGAAGAAAGCATTGCGTTATTCAGCCGCATGATGGCGCGCTGGCCGTCGCAGGCCGACGTGGTGTATGCGCGCGGCGAAATTTACCGTACCCGCGCCGGCGATGGCGACCTGAAGCGGGCACTGGAAGATTTCAGCGCCGCTCTCGCGCTGGGTGGCGCGCCGCCCGTCAGCTTGCGTTCGCTGGGCTATACCTACCGCCAGTTGGGCCGGACTGCCGAGGCGGCCGACGCCCTGCGGCAGTATCTTGCCGTGGCACCCGATGCGCCGGACGCGCCTTTGATCAAAAGTTATATCGAGACTGCAAAATGAACTTTCGCTTCGACCATTCCGCGCCTGTGCCTGCCGGGCACGCTGCAGCTCGCAAGGCCTGCATTTCGGCGTCCACGCGCAACGCACGCTCAGGCGGCGTTCGCACCGGCCTGGCCCTGGCCCTTGCGGCAGTGGCCTTGTCCGCCTGCGTCGCCATGGAAAGCAAGGGTCCGGGCAGCCATGCCATAGGCGAACGCCTGTCGGTACAGCTTGATTCGGCCTGGAACCACCTGAATTCGTCGGCGGTGGGACCGGCTCAGGTATGGACCATGGAAGGATTGAGCGTGGACCGGCTGGACCTTTATTCGGGCATCAAGCCAGAAACTGTCATGCACCCGCATTCGGCAGCCGGCAAGCTCAAAACCGTCAAATACCGCAGCGGCATGCGGCCGGACGAACTGGTTACGCTATTCGAGCAGATTTATACGCGCGACGGCTCAAGCTTTACGCTGACCAAGGCGGAACCCAGCCAGTTTCTGGAACAATCCGGCGTGCGGTTTGAATTTTCCGTTACGCGCAAGCGCGATAACGTGCGCCTGTCCGGGCTGGGCTATGCGACCACCGCCGAGGACGAACTGTACGCGCTGATCTATACCGCGCCGCGGCTCACGTTCTTTTCTCGCCATGCCGGCCGGGTGGATGAAATCGCACGTGCCGCGCGCCTGCAGCCAGCCAAAAAAGCCGGCTAGTCCTGCGCGGACTAATCTTCACGGCGCGGGTGTCTGTTCGGCGGCAGCGCCGCGGCACGATACAAGACGGGCCGCGTTCACACTGGCATTCATTCGGGACACACTGGCAGGCGCACGAGCGCTGCGCTCGTGCTCGAGCTGATTGCATGGGGAGCGGAGCATGACTGGCGCCATCGATGTTCGCGCGCTGTTGCAGAGCATGTTTGCCGCGGCGGTCGCGAGCGCGCAACCGGAGCAGTGCATTGCGCGCTTTCTGCCGCCCGTGCCGCGCGGCCGCAGTCTGGTGATAGGCGCCGGCAAGGCTTCGGCAGCCATGGCGCAGGCGCTGGAGCGGCATTGGCCGGGCGATCTGAGCGGCCTGGTGGTGACCCGCTATGGCTACGCGCTGCCCTGCCGGAAGATAGAAATCGTCGAAGCCGCGCACCCGGTGCCGGACGCCGCCGGGCTTGCCGCGGCGGCGCGCATGCTGGATATGGTGCAAGGTCTGGGCGCCGACGATCTGGTGATCGGCCTCATGTCCGGCGGCGGCTCCAGTCTGTTGCCGCTGCCCGGTGGAGGCGTCACGCTGCAAGACAAACAGGCCATCAACCGCGCCTTGCTCAAATCCGGCGCCAGCATAGGCGAAATGAATGTGTTGCGGCGCCACCTGTCGGCCATCAAGGGCGGGCGGCTGGCGGCGGCCTGTCATCCGGCGCGCATCGTCAATTTGCTCATTTCGGACGTGCCGGGCGACAGGCCCATGGATATTGCCTCCGGTCCCACCGTGGCCGATCCGAGCACCTGTGACGATGCGCTGGATATCGTCCGCCGTTACGGCATCGAATTGCCGGGCGGCGCGCGTCGGCGGCTGGAAAGCGGGGCCGGAGAAAGCATCAAGCCCGGCGATGCGCGCCTGGCAGGCGTTACCACCCACCTGATCGCCACGCCGCAAATGGCGCTCGAAGCGGCTGCGCAGGTGGCGCGGGCGGCGGGCATCACACCTTTCATTCTGGGCGACAGCATAGAAGGCGAGGCGCGCGACGTTGCCAAGGTGATGGCCGGCATTGCGCTGCAAGTCAGGCAGCACGGCCAGCCGGTGCCGGCGCCCTGCGTACTGCTGTCCGGTGGCGAAAGCACGGTGACGGTGCGCGGGCAGGGCCGGGGTGGCCGCAATGTGGAATTCCTGTTGGCGCTGGCGCTGGCCTTGCAGGGGGCGCCCGGCATTCATGCCGTGGCGGGCGATACCGACGGCGTAGATGGCCTGGAAGAAATCGCCGGTGCGTTCGTCAGCCCGGATACACTAGCGCGTGCCTGGGCGCGCGGCATACGCCCGCGCGACAGTCTGGATGACAACGACGGTCACAGCTTTTTCGAAGCCCTGGGCGATGCGCTGGTGACCGGGCCGACGCTCACCAATGTGAATGATTTTCGCGCCATCCTGATCACCGGCGCTGCCTGAACTTTGCGGATAAAACAAGCATGAAACGACTGCGCAATGCCAAGCTGGTCGCCACCCTGGGACCGGCCAGTTCCGACCGCGACACCATACGCGCACTATTCGAGGCCGGCGCCGACGTATTCCGGCTCAATTTCAGTCATGGCAGCCATACCGACCACAAGGCGCGGCTGGAACTCATACGCGCCATGGAACGCGAGCTGGGGCGCCCGATAGGCGTGCTGGCCGATCTGCAGGGGCCGAAATTGCGCGTCGGCCGCTTCGCCGACGGGCCGGTCAAGCTGGTCGAAGGTGCGGCTTTCCGGCTCGATCTGGATATCGAGCGGCCGGGCGACATTACGCGCATCGCCATGCCGCATCCGGAAATATTCCGTGCCCTGGTGGCTCATACCGATCTATTGCTCGACGACGGCCGCATACGCCTGCGCGTCGAGCGCTGCGGCGCGGATTTCGCCGAAACCCAGGTGGTCGCGGGCGGCCATCTGTCGGACCGCAAGGGCGTCAACGTGCCGGGCGTGGTGGTGCCGCTGTCGGCGCTGACGGAAAAGGACCGCGCCGATCTGGACTATGCGCTCGGGCTGGGCGTGGATTGGGTGGCGCTGTCTTTCGTGCAGCGGCCGGAAGACATCGTCGAAATAAAGGACATCGTCAAAGGCCGCGCCGGCATCGTCGCCAAGCTGGAAAAGCCGGCCGCCATTTCCAGCCTGGATGCCATCGTGGCCGAGGCGGACGCCATCATGGTGGCGCGCGGCGATCTGGGCGTGGAAATGCCGCCGGAAAAGGTGCCGGCAATACAGAAGCGCATCGTGCGCGCCTGCCGCAAGGCCGGCAAGCCGGTGATCGTGGCGACGCAAATGCTCGAATCCATGGTGAATGCCCCGGTGCCCACGCGCGCCGAAGCGTCCGATGTTGCCACCGCCATTTACGACGGCGCCGATGCGGTCATGCTGTCGGCCGAATCGGCTTCCGGCAAATATCCGCTGGAGGCGGTGCGCATGATGGACCGCATCATCGCGCGTACCGAATCGGACCCCTATTACCGCGACGCCATCGACGCTTCGCGCACCCCGCCGCAGCAGGACCGCGCCGACGCCATCGGCGCTGCGGTGGGTTTCGTGTCCGGCATTCTGTACGTGGCGGCCACCGTGGCGTACACCAACTCCGGTTATTCCGCGCTGCGCCTGGCGCGCGAGCGGCCGCAGGCGCCCATCCTGGGCATGACCCCGCGCCGTGCCACGGCGCGCCGCCTGGCCCTGGCCTGGGGTGTGCACGCCGTGCTGTGCCACGACGTGACCAGCGTGTCCGAAATGACGGAACTGGCCTGCGACACGGCGCGCAAGGAGGGCTACGGCCAGCCCGGTGAAACCGTGGTGATCGCGGCCGGCATGCCTTTCGGTGCATCCGGCAATACCAATCTGTTTCGCATCGCGCAGATAGAGTGAACACCCCGCCCGGGCGCACCAACTCCGTTCAGGGGGCGGTTAATGCCGAGCGCAGGCCGAGGTGCAGGACGAAGGGGTCGAAATCGCGATCGGCGTAGAGCAGCGCGAGGCCACTTTCGATGCAGCGGGTCGCGATCAAGGTGTGCATGGTTTTGCGAACGGTAATTCCACGCGCACGCAGGGTTCTGAAATTTCTCGCTGCCTGTATCGCAATGTCACTGCCCGCCAGATCCATGACGGTGAGCGATATCAGCAAATCCTTCGCCTGCAGGAAGTCGCGCTCGCGCGGGAAACCTTGCAGTACTTCGGCCAAAATCAGATCGCCGGTGGCGATCAGTTGTTGCCCGAGCAGTGCGTCCAGTTTGTCGGTTTGGGGCGAGGCCGCGCCGCGGAAATAATCGATCCAGACGCTGGAGTCGACCAGAATCATGGGTAATTCTGCATTGCCGCGGCGGGCCGGGGCCGTTGCCGCGCGGGCGCATGCAGGCGGATCGGGCTCACCGGTCGGATCTCATGGCGTCCAGATCGCCCTGCCAATCGAGCTTGCCACGGAATTGCCGTATGCGCTCCTGTTGCCGCAGCCGCAGCAAGGTGCGCAGCCCTAGTTCCACGGCCTCGCGTTTGGTTTTCAAGCCGGTGGCTTGCAGCGTGTCCTGCATGAGTTGATCGTCGATCACGATATTGGTGCGCATGGTGTGTATCAATTAAACCGGATATACACATAATAGATGCACCACGCCCGCCGTTCAAGCGGGACCGGTAAAGGTCTACAGGTGGTGTTCGTGCCTGCAGTTGGCTTGGCCAAGTCAGGTCGATGCCTGTCTTGAGTTGCATGCTGGCTGGATCCGACAATGGGCCGTAGGGACAGTGGCGGTCGGCGCCCGAATCCGGGACAATGCCGCCACGCACGCCCAGGCTGAGGTATTGTGGGGTGCGCATTCGCACAAAAGTGCTGATGTTCCGAATTACGCCGCTGCCGCTCAGGCATTCGCCGCGAGCAGGAACAGTTGGCCGAACGAGGAGTTTCCAGTTTTGGATTTCATGCTGAGCGCCGCTTTCTGGATTTCGGTGCTGCAAATCATTGCAATCGACATCCTGCTCGGCGGCGACAATGCCGTGGTGATTGCGCTCGCCTGCCGCAAGTTGCCGCCGGAGCAGCGCAACCGGGGCATCGCCTGGGGCGTGGCGGGCGCCATCCTGCTGCGTATCGCGCTCATTTTCGTGGCGCTCAAACTGCTTGCCCTGCCTTACCTGAAACTGATCGGTGCCCTGCTGCTGCTGTGGATAGGCATCAAATTGCTGCAGCCAGAGGACGAGGATGCTCATGCCGGTGTCGAAAGCAGTACGAATTTGCTCGGTGCGATCAAAACCATCGTCGTGGCGGATGCCGTCATGAGTCTGGATAACGTGATTGCGGTGGCCGGCGCGGCGCACGGGAATATTCTGCTGGTGGTGTTCGGCATCGCCGTGAGCATTCCCGTCATCGTTTGGGGGAGCAAACTGGTGCTCAAACTGATGGACCGCTTCCCCGTCGTGATTACTCTGGGCGGCGCACTATTGGGCTGGATTGCCGGCGGCATGCTGGTGGGCGATCCGGTCCTGCAGCCCTACACCGGCGCTGCACCGGCCTGGCTGCATTACGCGGCGACAATGGCCGGCGCGCTCTTCGTAGTTCTTGCGGGTTCCTGGCTGGCACGGCGCAAAGCCGCGGCTGCGCTGGTGGAACTGGCGGTGGACGGCCCCCAGCCGCCACACAAGGGCTGAGGCGGCGTCATGCAGAAGCTGCTGATACCCGTCGATGGTTCGGCACACGCCTGCCGCGCGGTGCAGGATGCGATAGCGCAGCTACAAGGCGGTGCCGCCCTGGAACTGCACCTGCTCAACGTGCAGCCGGCGCTGGACGGGCTGGCACAGAGCTTCGTGCGCCGCGAAGACCTGGATGCTTACCGGCGTGAAGAAGCCGCCGCCGCCCTGGCCTCCGCACGCGGCATGCTCGATGCAGCCGGCATCGCCCACGTTTGCCACGTTGCCGTGGGTCGCACGGCCGATACCATCCTGCGCTTCATCGAGGAAAAGGGGATGAATGGCGTCCTCATGGGCAGCCACGGCCACGGCAATCTGCTGGGCGCGCTGCTGGGTTCCGTGGCGCGCGAAGTAAGTGCCCGCGCGCAGGTTCCGGTGCGCCTGGTGAAGTGAGCGCGACGCTCGCTGTGGTCCGCCGGTCGGAGGCCTATTCCTTGTAGGCTTCGACGGCGATCACGAGTTGAATTTCGTCGCCTACGCCGGGCAGGGAACGCAGCATCCCAAAATCCGAACGGCGCAGGCTGCCGGCCAGATCGGCACCGCAGGTAAATTTTTTGGTGGTCGGGCTGGACCCGCAATGAAAGCGCTGCACGCTCAGCCGCAGGGGCCTGGTCACTCCCAGCAGCGTCAAGCGGCCATCGGCGGCGACGGGTTTGTCGGCCTCGAATTCGAGCTTGTCGAATGCGTAGGTGGCCGTCGGGTACTGCGTGACGTCAAAAAACTTTTCCCGCATTGCCTTGTTCCAGGCTTCGAGGCCCATGTTGATCGAGGCGGTATCGATGTGGATCGTGCCGCTGCCCGTATGCGCACCAAAATCCAGCACAAGTTGGCCGCTGGTTTTGTCGAAGCGCCCGTGCTGGGTGGTAAATCCGTGGTGGTTCACCGCAAAAACGGGATAGGTGTGCGCGGCATCGATCACGAAGCTATCCGCCGCGTGCGCTTGTACCGCAGCCAGCGCGAGCAGGGGAAACAGGTACCGTAGCCGCATGCTATTTACCTTGCGCCAGCACGAACTGGAATTTGACCTGCACCTCGTCGGCAACGATGTCGGTGTCGCCCCAGGTGCCGGTTCCGACGCCGTAATCGAGGCGCTTGAGCGGGAATGAACCCGTAAGCACCAAATTGGTGCCTTGGGGTTTGGCCAGGAAAGTTGCCACCACGTCGCGCGTTTTGCCTTTCATGGTCATTTTGCCGCGCGCCTCATAGCGGTCGCCGCCCAGTGCCTTCACGCTGGTGGAAACGAAACTTGCGGTCGGAAACTGTTTGGCGTCGAACCAGTTCTTGCCAAGCATTTCTTCGTTGACTTCGGCCAGGCCGGCATCCCAGCTGGCCGGTTCAACGTCTATGCGGGCCGTGCCGGTTTGCGGGCTGGCCGGGTCGAGCGCAATCTGCGCCTTGAAGCGCTTGAACGCACCATCGGTCGGCACGTTCATTTGTTTGGCGGTGAATTCGACGCGGCTTTTGTCCAGCAGCAGTTTCGCGTATTCGTCGGCGCTGGCGGCGCCGGGCGCCAGCGCCAGGCACAGTAGCGCCAGTGGCAGGGTGGGATGCACGGTGTCTCCGTTCCTATCGATGCGGCAGCATGCGGGTCAGTACGTCATCGCGGTCGATGAAATGGTGTTTCAATGCCGCGCCGATGTGCATCACGAGCAGTGCCATCAGGCCGTAACAAAGGCTTGCATGCACCTCTTCGAGAAAATGTCCGAGCTGCTTGTCCTTGGCCAACAGGTCCGGCAGAGGCAATACGCCGAACCATACGGTCTGCACGCCTTTGGCGGAACTCATGAGCCAGCCCGAGAGCGGGATGATGAACATGAGCAGGTAGAGCACCGCATGGGCGGCTTCGGCGCCGCGCCGCTGCCAGGCCGGCATGGCCTGCGGCATGGGCGGTGGTGTGTGCAGGGCGCGCCAGGCAAGGCGCAACAGCGCCAGCGCAAACACCGTCACGCCGGCCCATTTGTGCCAGGAATACAGCTTGAGCTTGGCCGGGCTGAGTTTTAGATCGGTCATGTACAGCCCCACGCCCAGCAGGCCGAGCATGGTGAGGGCGATGAGCCAGTGCAGCAGGATGGCGGTTCGGGTATATCGCGCGGGCATCGGGCTCAGAATTGCGCTGCCTGGAAAAGGTTCCGCTGCGGCTCGGGCCACTTAGCCGGCGAGGCGTTTTTCCAGTTCCGCCACGCGCGCTTCGAGCGCTTCGAGCTTTTCGCGCGTGCGCGCCAGCACCTCGCGCTGGACGTCGAATTCTTCGCGCGTGACCAGATCGAGCTTGGTGAAGGCGGCGCCCAGCATGGCGCGCGCATTGCGTTCCAAATCCTTGGCCGGACTTGCGGCGAGCAGTTCGGCAAAACGCGCATTGAACTCTTCAACGAATTTCGGGCTGGACATGGCTTCGACTCCGTTTGTGGCCGGGGCAGTCTAGCATAGGCCGCATTGTCGTGACGACGCACCAGATGTGTGCATAATTCCGCTGCGCCAACGTGGTTTTGTGCGCCAAAGCAGTGCGTGCTGTGTCTCGGCTCTACAAGGCTGGCGCTAAGGCACTGATAACAATAGGTGTCCGTGCGTTGTGGCATGGCCTTTGCTTGCCAGTGCGGGCGAACCTTTTCCATTACCTGAACAGGAGTTTCAACCATGCGTAAAACTTACATCGCAGCAGCCGTCGCGGGATTGTTGTCGGCGCCTTCGCTGGTGGCTTTTGCGGCAGACGCGCCGCCGCCCGAGCACACCGTCACCGGTAACCTCACCATCGCCAGCGATTATCGCTTCCGCGGCATTACCCAGACTTTCAAAAAGCCGGCCATCCAGGGCGGTATCGATTATTCGCATTCCAGCGGCCTGTATCTGGGTAACTGGAACTCCAATGTGTCCGAGTGGACCGGCTATCCGGGCGGCAATCTCGAGATGGATTTCTACGGCGGCTGGAAGGGATCGTGGGGCGATTTTGGCGTGGACGTGGGCGTGCTGTATTACTACTACCCAGGTAGCGATGCAAAGGGAAATCCCGCCACGATCAGCGTGGGCAACCCGAAGACTGGGCGTACCGGCTCGGGCACCGTCGACAACACCGAGCTTTATATAGGCGCCAGTTGGAAGTGGCTATCCGCCAAATATAGTTGGTCGATCAACGACTATTTTTCTGTCCCGGATACCGAGAACACCGGTTACCTCGAACTTAACGCCAACTTTGACCTGGGCAACGGCTGGGGACTCGTAGGCCATGTCGGCCGCTTGAACCTGAAAAATTTCCAAAGCGGTGCGGGTGACAACGGCAAGTACACCGACTGGAAACTTGGCGTGACCAAAGAAATCGCCGCTGGCTGGACGGCCGGTGCGTACTACGTTGATTCCAATGCCAAGGCCGGGACTGGCGAAACCTATCGCTACGCCAATGTTAGCAACGGCAAGTCTATCGATGCTGGAAACGGCACATTGGTCGTGACCATAGGCAAAACGTTCTAACCCGCCCATCCATCGAATTCGCGCGCGGATGCGTATCAACCCCGATAAGGAAGCATCATGAAATTGGTTACTGCCATCATCAAGCCGTTCAAGCTTGACGAGGTACGGGAAGCGCTGGGCGCCATAGGTGTAACCGGCATCACCGTCACGGAAGTCAAGGGCTTTGGCCGCCAGAAGGGCCACACGGAGCTGTACCGTGGAGCTGAATACGTGGTCGACTTCCTGCCCAAGGTGAAGGTCGAGGCCGCCATCAAGGCGGAACTGCTCGACCAGGTGATCGAAGCGATCGAAAAATCCGCCAGCACCGGCAAGATCGGTGACGGCAAGATTTTCGTGTTCGATCTCCAGCAGGTTGTCCGTATCCGTACCGGTGAAACCGGACAGGACGCGCTCTGATAAAGGAGTTACTGGTATGAAAAAGCTGTTTGCAGTGCTGGCCACCGCGCTGGCGCTGGGCATGAGCGGCGGCGCCTTTGCCGACGACAAGCCGGCGGCGCCGGCCGCCCCGGCCGCTGCCGAAAGCGCGCCTGCTGCGCCCGCCGCGGCTGCGGCTCCGGCGGCTGCCGCTCCGGCCGCCGCCGCCGAGGCGGCTCCGGCTGCCGCGGCGGCCGGGCCGACCGTCAATAAGGGCGATACCGCCTGGATGATCGTCGCAACGCTGCTCGTCATCATGATGACGGTGCCCGCGCTGGGGCTGTTCTATGGTGGCCTGGTGCGCACCAAGAACATGCTGTCGGTGCTCATGCAGGTGTTCGTGATTTTCGCGTTGATCATCGTGCTGTGGGCGATATACGGCTACAGCCTGGCGTTCACCGAGCACAGCCAGTTTATCGGCGGCCTGGATCGGCTATTCCTGAAGGGCATTTTCAACCCGGCTGATACCAGCGTGGCGAAAGCGGCAACCTTCACGAAGGGCGTGGCGATTCCCGAATTCATTTTCGTGGCGTTCCAGGCGACCTTTGCGGCGATCACCTGCTGCCTGATCGTCGGCGCGTTCGCAGAGCGCATCAAGTTTTCCGCGCTGCTGCTGTTCATCGTGCTGTGGTTCACCTTCGCCTATCTGCCGATGGCGCACATGGTGTGGTTCTGGGCCGGCCCGGACGCCATTACCGATCAGGCCGCGCTGGACAAGGCGCTGGCAAGCGGTGGCTGGCTGTGGGCCAAGGGCGCGCTGGACTTCGCCGGCGGCACCGTGGTGCATATCAACTCCGGTATCGCCGGACTGGTGGGCGCCATCGTGATCGGCAAGCGTGTCGGCTATGGGCGTGAGTCCATGGCGCCGCACTCGCTCACGATGACCATGATCGGCGCTTCGCTGCTGTGGGTGGGCTGGTTCGGTTTCAACGCCGGTTCGGCGCTGGAAGCGGGCGACGTGGCGACGCTGGCATTCATCAATACCCTCATCGCGACAGCCGCGGCGACCGTGTCCTGGACCATCGCCGAATGGATGTACAAGGACAAGCCCTCGCTGCTGGGTGCCTGTTCCGGTGCGGTGGCCGGTCTGGTGGTGATTACGCCGGCCTGCGGTTTCGTCGGTCCGATGGGCGCCATCATCATGGGTCTGGTCGGCGGCGTGGTCTGCCTGTGGGGCGTGAATGGCCTGAAGCGCATCATAGGCGCGGATGACGCGCTGGACGTATTCGGCGTGCATGGCCTCGGCGGTATCACGGGCGCCATCCTGACCGGCGTGTTTGCCGCGCCTTCCCTGGGCGGCACCGGCGTGTATGACTACGTGGCGAACAAGGTCGGCGACACCTACAACATCATGGACCAGGTGATCGTGCAGGCCACCGGCGTGGGTACCACGCTGGTATGGTCCGGCCTCGTGGCATTCATCGCTTACAAGGTTGTCGATATTTTCATCGGGCTGCGCGTGCCGGAAGAAGAGGAGCGCGAAGGTCTCGATATCAGTTCGCACGGCGAATCGGCGTATCACTACTGATAGTCGGCTAGTAGCTGCAACTGGACGGGCGCCCTGCGGGGCGCCCGTTTTTTTACGCCTGGCGGTCGAAGCGCGGTTTTGCATCGCCTTGCTGCGCGCGGTGCGCCGCCGCCCGCCCCTGGGGGTGCGGGCGTCCCGCCCGCATGCCGTTGCGGCCGTTGCGTTTGGCCAGCGCACTTCGCGCCCAGAGCGCACCGCGAAAATTGTCCGCGATCAATGGCAGCCTGAGACACATGGGTAAGCATGCGCACTGCGCCTCGCCCTGGGGCGGCGCGCAAACAATTTCAACGAATCGACCCGTGCGCCGGCTCAAGCCGATGTCGCGCGAGGGCTCGGGCATTGCACCGAGGCGACGAGGAGACCAAAAATGCCGCAAATAGTGATCGACGCGCGCGGATTACCGCCGCCGCGTCCACTCGAAATGGTGATGGAAGCGCTGGACGATCTGCACGAAGGCGATGAGTTGTTGTTATTGCTGCATTGCGAGCCCATCCCGCTCTACCGTGTGCTGGCCAACAACGGCTACGGCTTCCACAGTGAAACAGCAGCGGACGGCAGCGTGAGCATACATATCAGCCTGCTCAACTGATTGCCGCAGCCGGGCGCGGCAGCGCTTGACCGCGATGCCGCATCGCGCCAAAGTTGCGTGTTCTCATATGCACGGAGCTAGGGTGCGATGCGACATAACCCTTTTACGTCGGCATTCGGGCTCACCTATCCCATCATCCAGGCGCCCATGGCGGGCGGCGCGACCACGCCGGAACTGGTGGCCGCCGTCTGCAACGCGGGCGGCATGGGTTCGTTTGCGGCCGCGGCCCTATCGCCGCAGGCCATACTGGATGGTGTTCGCCGCATACGCGCGCTCACCGCGCGGCCGTTCAACGTAAATCTGTTCGCGCCGCGCGCCTTGCAGGCCAGTGCCGGCGATCTGACGCGCGCGCACGAATTGCTGGCACCGTTTCGCGCCGAACTGGGACTGCCCGACCCTTGCACGCCGGATAAATTCTGCGAAAACCCGGCCGACCAGATCGCTGCGCTGATCGAGTGCCGGCCCGCCCTGGCCAGCTTTACGTTCGATGTGCTCGAGGCGGACGACATGGCGTGCTTGCGCCGCGCCGGTCTGGCGGTGATGGGCACCGCCACCAATGTCGCCGAGGCGCGCGCCTGGCAGGACGCCGGGGCGGATTTCGTATGCGCCCAGGGCGGCGAAGCGGGCGGACACCGCGGCACCTTCCTGGGTGATTTCGATCAGTCCTGCATAGGGCTGATGGCGCTGGTGCCGCAGGTCGTGGCCAATGTCCGGCTGCCGGTGGTCGCGGCGGGCGGCATCATGGATGGGCGCGGCATTGCCGCGGCGCAGGTGCTGGGCGCCTGTGCGGCGCAACTGGGCACGGCTTTCCTGTGTTGCGACGAATCCGCCATTTCCGCCGCCTGGAAGCGCGGTTTGCGCGCCGCTGGGGACGCGTCCACGCGTGTTACGCGCGCGTTTTCCGGCCGTCACGCGCGCGGCGTGGCGAATGCCTTCATGGATGCCCTGCGTCCGCACGAGCACGAACTGCCGCCTTATCCGGTGCACAATGCGCTCACCGCCGACCTGCGCGCGGCGGCGGCTCGGCAGGACCGGCCGGAATACATTTCGCTCTGGGCCGGTCAGGGCGTGCCCATGCTGCGCGCGCTGCCGGCGGCGCGGCTCATGCAATTGCTGGTGGAGGAACGCGCAGCCGCGCTGGCGCAGGTGGAATGAATTTGCGTGCCGGTGGGTAGCCTGCGTGCGTGGCGTAAACTAGCTGCACCGGACTCCGCGCAAGGCGGACGTCCGCCCCATAAAGCTCACCCCAGGGGAAAGCCCATGCCCGCTTTTCTGCGCCTGTTACCTGCCATGTTGCTGGCTTGCGCCCTATCCGTGGCGCAGGCGCGCGATCCGGGCGATCTGGTGATCGGCTTCGGTGCCGACGTGTCTTCGCTCGATCCGCACTTTCTGAATGCCGTGCCCAATGTGGCGGCGGCCGCCCACCTGTTCGACGCGCTGGTGCATGTGGACCCGGACGGCAAACTGGTGCCGGGACTGGCCGTGTCGTGGCAGGCGGTGGATGCCACCACCTGGGAATTCAAGCTCAGGCGCGGCGTGAAATTTCATGACGGCAGCGATTTCACGGCCGAGGACGTGATGTTTTCGCTCGAGCGCCCGGCCAAGGTGGTGAATAGTCCCGGCCCCTTCACCAGTTATACGCGCCAGATTGCCTCGCGTCAGATCGTGGACCCCTATACGGTGCGGCTCAAGACGCCGGCGCCCTATGGGCCTTTGCCGCTAGACCTGACGACCATTTACATGGTATCGAAAAAGGCCGCCGCCAATGCTACGACGGAAGATTTCAACAGCGGCCGCGCCGCGGTCGGCACGGGGCCGTTCAAATTTGGCGCCTTCCGGCGCGGCGAAGCCATCGATCTGGTGCGCAACGACGCCTATTGGGGCGGCAAGCCGGCCTGGCAGCACGTGCAGTTGCGCTTGCTCACCAATGACGCCGCGCGCACCGCGGCACTGCTGGCCGGTGACGTCGATGCCATCGAAGCCGTGCCCACGCCGGACATCGCGCGCTTTCGCGCCAACCCGGCGCTCCGGCTGGAACAGAAAGTATCGTGGCGCACGATATTCTGGCAAATGGATTTATCGCGCGATCAGTCGCCCTTCGTGACCGACAAGGCGGGCCGGCCGCTGGCCCACAACCCGCTGCGCGACGTGCGCGTGCGCGCGGCCATTTCCAAGGCGATCAATCGCCAGGCCCTGGTCGAACGCACCATGGAAGGGCTGGCGATCGCCACCGGCAATATCGTCATTCCTGGCATAGTCGGCCATGTCGATGCGATCAAGCCGGACGCTTACGATCTGGCAGGCGCCAAGCGCCTGCTGGCCGAAGCCGGCTATCCGGACGGTTTTGCGCTCACCCTGCATGGCCCCAATAATCGTTACGTCAATGACGAACAGGTGGTGCAGACGGTGGCACAGATGCTCACGCGGGCGGGCTTGCAGACGCGCGTGGAAACCATGCCCTTGTCGTCGTATTTCGGCCGTGCGCGGGCCGGTGAATTCAGTTTCGCGCTATTGGGCTGGGGCTCGCTGGCGGGCGATTCGGCCCTGCGGTCGCTGCTCGCCACGCCCAATCCGGACATAGGCTGGGGCGGCTTCAACTGGGGCCGTTACAGCAATCCGGAACTGGACCGCCTGGTGCGTGCCGCCCTGGGCGAAACCGATGCCGCCGCGCGCGCCAAGCTGGCCGGACAGGCGGTGGAACTTGCCATGCGCGACCATGCGCTCGTCCCGCTTTATCACCAATATGCAAGCTGGGTCATGCGCAAGGGCCTGAGCTATCGCGCGCGGGTGGACGAATTTACGCTGGCAAACGCATTTCACCCGCAGTGAGGCGCAGCGCGACCAGGGCCACGGTGCCGCGCTGATGGCCTGGTACGCACTGGCCCGGCTGCTGCAGGCGCTGGCGGTACTGGCCGTCATGTCGCTGTTGGTGTTCGCCGGCGTATATGCGCTCGGCAACCCGGTCGATCTGCTGGTCGATCCGAACGCCGGTGCCGCCGACTATGCGCGCCGCGTTGCCGCGCTGGGCCTGGATCAGCCGCTGTGGGTGCAGTACGCGCGCTTTGTCGTGGGCCTGCTGCACGGCGATCTGGGTAATTCATTCGTACATGGCACGCCGGCTCTGCACCTGATATTCGAGCGCATGCCGGCCACGCTGGAAGTGTCTTTTGCGGCACTAATGATGGCCCTGGCGAGCGGCGTGCCGCTCGGGCTGGTGGCCGGATTCAAGCCACAATCGTGGATCGGCCGCGCGATACGCGCGCTATCCGTGCTGGGGTTTTCTTTGCCCACCTTCTGGGTCGGGCTCATGTTCATCATGCTGTTCGCAGTCGAATTGGGCTGGCTGCCGGCCGGCGGGCGCGGGCCGACCGAGCACGTGCTGGGCATCGATCTATCCATCACCACGCTCGAAGGCTGGCGCCATTTGTTGCTGCCGGCAGTGAACCTTGCGCTGTTCAAAATTTCGCTGCTCATTCGGCTTACTGCGGCCTCCACGCAGGAAATTTTGCGCCAGGATTACATACGCTTTGCGCGCGCCAAAGGTTTGCATCCGGTGCGCATCGTCGGGCTGCACGTGTTGAAAAACGCGCTCGTGCCCATCGTCACGGTACTCGGGCTGGAATTCGGATCGCTGGTGGCTTTCGCAGTAGTGACGGAATCGGTATTCGCCTGGCCCGGCATGGGCAAACTGTTGATCGATTCGATCACCTTGCTCGACAGGCCGGTGGTGGTGGCTTATCTGCTGGTCGTGGTGCTGCTGTTCGTGAGCATCAATTTCATCGTCGATCTGCTCTATGGGCTGCTCGATCCGCGCGTGCGGCTGGGCGGGGCGCAGGCATGAAGGGCGCTGCCGGCCTGTTGGCGCGCTACGCCGAAGACCGCGTGGCGGCAGCGGCGCTGGCGCTATTCGCGCTACTGGCGCTGGCTGCGCTGGCGGCGCCCTGGCTTGCGCCGCAGAACCCCTACGACCTCGCCCAACTGGACATACTGGACGCCCGCCTGCCGCCCGGCTCCGCGGCTGGGGCTACGGAACTGGTGTACCGCCTCGGCACCGACGCCCAGGGCCGTGACATGCTGTCCGCCATGTTGTACGGCTTGCGCATCAGTCTGGCGGTGGGCTTTGCGGCCACCGCGGGTGGGCTGGCGCTGGGTTTGTTGGTCGGACTGAGCAGCGCACTGGCGGGCGGCCGCGTCGATGCGCTGATCATGCGCGCCGCCGATTTGCAACTGGCGTTTCCGGCCATATTGCTGGCGCTTATTTTGCTCGCCGCACTGGGGCCGGGGCCGGGCAAAATCGTCGCCGCGCTGGTGGCTGCGCAATGGGCTTATTACGCGCGCGCCGTGCGCGGCGTGGCGCTGGTGGAACGCGAAAAGGATTACATCGCGGCCGTGCGCCTGTTGGGCTTATCGGGCCCGCGCATACTGTTCCGGCATTTGCTGCCGAACTGTCTGCCGGCGCTGATCGTGGTGGCGACGCTGCAGGTGGGCGCGGCCATTGCCCTGGAAGCCACGCTGTCCTTTCTGGGCGTCGGGCTCCCGGTAACGGAGCCGTCGCTAGGCCTATTGATTGCCAATGGCTTCCAGTATTTGCTGTCGGGAAAATACTGGATCAGCGTGTTTCCGGGCCTGTTGCTGCTGGGGCTCATCCTCGCCATCAATCTGGTGGCGGAACGCCTGCGCGTGCTGCTCAACCCGCGCCTGCAAGGCGTCTGATCATGGAACTCAGTATGCGCGGTCTGGAAGTGGATTTTCCTACGCGGGCGGGCAGGGCGGCGGCATTGCGCGGCGTCGATCTGGATCTGGCCGGCGGGGAAATTCTGGCCCTGGTCGGCGAATCGGGCTGCGGCAAATCCACGCTGGGGCTGGCGCTGATGGGTTTGCTCGATGCCGGGGCGCAGGTACGCGGCAGCGTGCGCCTTGACGGCCGCGAGCTGATCGGACTAAGCGAAGCGGAGTGGCGCGAGCTGCGCGGTGCGCGCATGGCCATGGTGTTCCAGGACCCCATGCAAACCCTGAACCCCGTATTACGCATCGAAACGCAAATGGTCGAGGCGCTTACCGCGCACCGCGCCATGTCGCGCCCTGAGGCGCGGCGTGCAGCCTGCGCGGCGCTCGAACGCCTGGGCGTTACCCCCGCGGCGGCACGCCTGCGCGCCTATCCGCACGAGCTGTCGGGCGGCCAGCGCCAGCGCGTGGTATTTGCGACGGCGCTATTGAATCAGCCCGAGCTCATCATTGCCGACGAGCCCACCACGGCGCTCGACAATACCGTGCAGGCCGAACTGCTGGCGCTGGTGCGCGGCGTCGTGCAGGCGAGTGGCGTTGCGCTAATCTGGATCACCCACGACCTTGCCGTCGTGGCCGGCATGGCGGGGCGCATCGCCGTCATGTACGCGGGCCGCGTGGTCGAAACCGGAACCGCGGCGGAGGTGCTGGTCGCGCCCGCTCACCCCTACACGCGCGCGCTGCTGGACGCGCGGCCGGAGCGGTCCGTGCCAGGTAGCCGCCTGCCGGCCATCGCCGGCCAGCCGCCCAGCCTCCTCGCGCCCCAGCCCGGCGGCTGCGCCTTTCACCCGCGCTGCCCGCAGGCGCGCGAACGTTGCCGCGCCGAGGCGCCGCAATTGAGCCGCGCGGGCGGGCGCGGCTTGCGCTGTTTTTATCCACTTGTACGCGGCGCAGACGCAGGCGGTGTCAACCTCCGGGTTGAAGACTAGGCCGGTTGCGGTGCGTATCGCAAGTCCGCGAGCAAGGCGGGTTATTATGGCGTCGGCCTCAGCCTGTGCCCCGCCCGCCTTCAAGGAGAACCATGACTGCCCTGTTCGAACTCGAAAACGTGGGAATGGAATTCAGTGTGCCGCATCGCAGTTCTTTCGGGCCTGCGTTGCGGCTTGCCGCGCTGCGCGGTGTCGATCTGCGTGTCGATGCCGGTGAGGTGCTTGGTCTGGTTGGCGAATCGGGCTGCGGCAAATCCACCCTCGCGCGCATCGCGGTGGGGCTGCTCGCGCCCAGTTCGGGTCGCCGGTTGTGGCAGGGCGGACCGTTTCCGCGCGATACGCGGCGTGGGCCGGCGCTCGTTCAGATGGTGTTTCAGGATGCCGGTGCGGCGCTCAACCCGCGGCGTCCTGTGGGCGACCAGATCGGCGAAGCGGCAATGGTGCGCGGGCTTGTAACGGGCGCCGCGCGCGCCGGTTTCGTATCGGACTGGCTCACCCGCGTCGGCCTGGATCCTGCCCTGGCCGGCCACTATCCGCACATGCTGTCGGGCGGCCAGCGCACCCGTGCCGTGATCGCGCGCGCACTGGCGGTTCAACCGCGTTTTCTGGTGTGCGACGAAGCCACCGCGGCGCTGGATTTGTCGGTGCAGGCACAGGTGCTCAACCTGCTCGCTGAACTGCGCGCGGAATTGGGGCTGGCCTATCTTTTCATCAGTCACGATCTCAGCACGGTGCGCCACGTAAGTGAGCGCGTGGCCGTCATGTACCTGGGGCGTATCGTCGAGCAGGGCGCTGCCGCCGAGTTGTTCGCAAGCCCGCAGCATCCCTACACGCAGGCGCTGCTTGCCGCAACGCCTTCCTTGCAGGCCGGCGCAGCAACTGCGGCGCCCTTGCGCGGCGAACTGCCGTCGCCGCTGGATCCGCCGTCCGGCTGTGCCTTTCATCCGCGCTGCCCACAAGCAATCGAGCGCTGCCGGCGCGAATCGCCGGCCTGGCGCGAATGCGGGGCGGGGCGGCTGTGTGCTTGCCATTTGGTTCAGCCCGAGGTGGATGTAATACCTTAGCCGGCACCGCGCTGTCGCAAGGGGTCAGCCCGAGCGTAGGAAAATGGGAACAAATGCCGGTTTTTAGTTTGGCGTAGGTGCGCCTGACCAAGTTTTCCGCTGCAAGCTAGCGTTTTGCCGCGATCACTTCGGAAGCGCGCGCAATTCCCACTGCCAGGCATGCTTAATGATGGTTTCAAGATCGGGATAAATTGGCCGCCAGCCTAGCGTTTCCCGCGCCCGCCGTGAATCGGCGACCAGACGTGCCGGATCTCCCGAGCGTCTGGGGGCCTCGCTTACTGCGAACTCGCGGCCCGTTACCCGACGTGCCGTTTCGATCACTTCCTGTACAGAGAAGCCCGCGCCATTTCCCAAGTTGAAGACTGCGCTATCGTTTCCGGCCCACAGATAGTCGAGTGCCCTCGCGTGAGCCTGCACCAGATCGGTAACGTGAACGTAATCGCGTATGCAGGTGCCGTCGGGCGTGTCATAGTCGCGTCCAAATACCGTTATCGCTTTACGCCGCCCGGACGCCGCTTGAAGAATGAGCGGAATCAGGTGGGTCTCCGGCTCATGCCGCTCGCCAAGGCAGCCTTCCGGGTCGGCGCCGGCGGCGTTGAAATAGCGCAGAACAGCCGATTTCAAACCGTAGGCACGCTCAAAATCCCGCAGGATTTGCTCGACCATCCATTTCGAAAGCCCGTACGGGTTAATGGGTGCTTTCGGGTGCTCCTCGTCGATAGGCACGTAGACGGGGTTGCCATAGACCGCCGCCGTCGAGGAAAAGACGAAATTCAGGATCCCTGCTTTGACCATCGCCCGAAGCAAGGCCAAGCTTGCTGCGAGGTTGTTGCCATAATACTTGGCAGGGTCAAGAACCGACTCGCCGACCTGGATAAATGAAGCGAAATGAATTACAGCATCGAATTCCTGCGTGGAAAACAGGTCGTCCAGTGCGCCCTGGTCGCCAATATCGACTTCAATGATGCTGGCGCCACTAATCGCATCACGGAATCCGGTCGAAAAATTGTCTCCCACAACGACCTGGTGACCAGCCTGCACAAGCTGCTTGACCATATGCGAACCGATGTAACCGCCGCCACCAACGACAAACACTTTGCGCATTGTGACCGTCCTGTACTTAGTGAGCCAAGCATTGCTTTGTCAAAACAGCAAGGCATACCTTCCGCCCATGCTGCGAATGCGGCGACGGGACTGCGATCGAACTGGGCCAGGGGTGTTTCGCCATGACGCCATCCAGTTCAACGTGGCATCCGCCCCGGATCGTACCGGCGAACTTACGTGCCCAACGCAGATACGGCGATCGGCGACGACCTGGCGTGAAATGGGAGATCGAAGCAAACCAAACGCTGCCTCGCGCCCGTTCGCCGACGCGCTTGCACAATCCGCTCAGTGCAGGGGATACAGTAGCCGGCTCGCGCGGCACAGGCTTGCTAGCCGCTGCAAATTTGGCTATATCCCGAACCGAGCAGCATCGGGAAAGGCGCAATATTATCCAACGCGAGGTGGCGTCAGGAACCCATCCGTCCATTCCACGGTCGCGGCGTATCATACTGACCCACGGTGCTTTTATGCGTTTCGCTACGAACCAGGCATAGGTTTCGTGGCGCCCGGCTTGAAGATTGACAGTCGCTTGCCGACCCGGGGCTGCCAGGCGTGGCCGCCCGTAATCACCGCGCTGCCGCGCCAGTCGCAGTAGCCACTTTCCGGCACCTTCAGCGTTTCGCACATGCGTGCCACTGGGTAACGGTGGTCGATTCAGGGGTACTTCACCGACTTTCCTTTGCGAAGGATGCTGCCAATTGTTTGGCATTTCGACCCCCATCTTCAGTCGCGAGCTTTTCGCCTGCAACTGCACCAAGTCGGCGCGCTGGCTGTCGACCGGACCCGCCCCGCCTTTTGCCGGCGGCATTCCTAGTTGTGCGGCACGCATCCAGTTTTCCAACGTCTTTGCCGCCACGTCCAAACCGCGAGCCACTTTGCGCATGCGCCGCGTCAGGCCCATCACTTGCCTATTGTTGGCGGCGGTGAATTTCCGTTGAAAATTGGCGACGAAAAGCGCTGGTCTGCATGGCTGTAAGCGCACAACTGCTGCGCTTACAGCCATGCCCAAGCATACCTTGGTTGTTGCCGTGTCAAGGGTTCGCTTCGCCGGGCTAAAGCCCGCCCTTGACCCGGCAACGACCAAGCAAAACATGTGCCCGATTTTTTGCCGCCGCCGTATTTCGGCGGATTTTGACCGCCGCTGATACCTATTACCTCCCGACAGAATTGCACCGTGTGGCTACGCTTTGAGTAACCGCATTTATCGCACTCTCGTCGAATTCCAGCTTCTCTGCTTGAACTTAGACTCCGTTTCGCGGGCACAAGCTCATTGACGGCTTTCGCTATCGACAGACCGCATCACCCGCAAGCAACTTGCTGCAAGATCAGATGCATCGAGCGCGGCTCCAGCTCCGCACCCGCCGCCTTGATTGGACCAGATAAAGTATTCGACCTCCCCATCGGGCGTGCCCAGGGCCGCGTACACCGAGGGCATGATGGGCACGTGGTCGCCATACCAGCACAGCGCGGCGGGCCGCGCGCAGGCCGTGAGCGCGCGGCGCAAGGTGGCTGCCATCCGATCGGCATTGCGCAGGTGGCGCAGGTAAATGGTCAGATCGTCGCAGCCGGCCGGCGGCGGTTCGGTATAAAGGGCGGCGAGGTCGCCCGCTTGCACCTGTTCCAGATGCAGCGGCCCGTGGTTTTCCATGGTGATCGCGAATACGAATAACGGGCCGCGGGCGCAGCTTAGTATTTCAGTAATTTTGTCCGCCACGGCTGCGTCGCCGATGTAGGGGCCGGAACGCGCGGCCAAATCGAAACTGCCGATGTCGATAAATTCATCGAAACCCAGGCGTGGATAGACGCGGTCGCGCTGGTAAAAACTGGCCGGGTAGGGGTGGACGCAGACTGTGCGATAACCCTGGCGCTTCAGGAAGGACGCCAGCGTCGCTACGTCCCAGCCCGCCGCTACGGCGCGATAGGGATTGAATTTGTGTACGCCCAGGCTGCCGGCGCCGATACCGGACAGGAATGCGAATTCGGTCCGCACGGTATTGGCGCCCCAGGCCGGTACCGTCAACCGGCCGCACGCGCTCGCTTCGCTTTTGAGGCGGTCATATTCGGCCAGCAATTCCGGCCGTATGCCGGAAAAAAGGGTTCTTGCATCGAAAAACGATTCGCTCTGCACGGCCACCAGATGCGGTAATTCGGCGGGCGTGGAATTGGCGTGCAGGCTGGTAAAAGGCGATGGCGCCGCAGGGCGCGTGCGTTCCGCCAGCGCATAGCACCACAGACTGGCCAGAAAGCCGAATTTGTGGAGGTCGTGCTCGGGAGCAAAACTGACGGCGGGCCTGGCCAGGTTTCCAGCAAAAAGCAGCAGCGCGCCGCTCAGCAATACGAGGCACAGTCCCCCGGATTGGCCGGACCAGGCGAAACGCTCGGCCGGCACGGTTTCGCCCCACAGTCCGACCGTCACGGCCAGGACGAAACCCGCGACCGCGGCAAAAAATTTCCACCAGCCCAAAAACGGGATATAGAGGCGCGGATGACGTATCGCGTCGGTGAAATATTCGTAATCCTGGAACACGAAAGGCTCGCGCAGCGATGCGAATTTCGCGTTATTCACCATCACCAGCAACAACAGGAAGGCACTCACCCCAGCGGCTGCGAACCACGGGCGCCCGAGCACGAGGGCGGTGAGGGCGTAGTCGACCAGCCATAAGCCGGCGTGCAATGCCCAGGCCGCCCACGGACGGGCGAGCGGCGGGCACGGCCGCATGAGCCGCTCAATGCCCGCCGAGGCGGCTAATCCGGCCAGCGCGGCAAACAGCGCCGTACCGAACGCGCCCTCAAGCGCCATAGCCCAGCCAGCGCAGGATGCGCGTAGATAGGGCGGCGGGCAGTACGGCGAGCCACCACGTACCGAAATTCAACGGGAATGGAAAACTGATACGTGCCTGGTTGCGATCCAGGCCGCGCACGATGGCGCGTGCGGCGCGCTCGGGTGCCCACAGGAAAGGCTTGGGTCCAGGCATGGCGTCGCACATGGCGGACTTGACGTAGCCTGGCATAATCACATTGACCTTTATGCCCTCGGCCGCGAGCAGGCCGCGCAGTGCTTCGCCGTAGGCCTTCAGCCCCGCCTTGCTGGCGCTATAAGTTGGTGTAACGGGCAGTCCGAAATAACCTGCGAGAGAACTAAGCAGGGCGATCTGGCCAGCTCGGCGGGCGCGCATGGCGGGCAGCAGCGCATGTACGGCGGCGATGGCGGATTTGAGGTTTACGTCCAGCAGGGCGTCCACGTCGTCCCAGGGCTCCAGCGCGCCGCTCGAACTGACGTGTATGTTCATGCCGGCGTTGAGGATGGCCAGATCGAGCGCCCCCAACGATGTCAGCCAGGTGGAGAGGGCAGCGAATTCGCGCACATCCAGGCCTTGCGTGACGACTTCGGCGGACAGCGCGCGGCAACGCGCGGCTACGTCGGCCAGCATGGCTTGGTTACGCCCGTGCAGATAAAGCGTAACGCCCGGGCGTGCATACAGTTCGGCCAGCGCCGAACCTATGGCACTGGTCGCCCCGGTGATCAGTATGCGGCGCCGGCCCGGCTCAGCCACGGTCGCGCGCCTGCCTTTCCTGCCAGGACCAGTACAGCATCATGCCAAAGCCTACGCCGGCGGTCAGGTGCACCGGAAGCAAAATATAATTTCCTTTAGTCAGCGCGATCCATGCCCCGAACAGCGAATATGCGAATGTGAAAATTTCGCCCGCCAGCAGCAGCTTGTTGATGGGGGGGGCCAGGGTACGCCTTTCTTCCTGCCCCTTGGGCGTGCGGTGAAACCCGCCATATACCCCGAACAGCGCCCGCAAGCCACCGGCAAAGTAATACCAAGCCATGGGCGAGAACATGGCGACGTATAGATAGGTATCCCACAGCGTGCGCACGATGCCCGGCTGTTCTTCCAGCCTGGCGCCTTTGCGCGCACCGAAGGCATTATCCAGCGCCCAGATCGCGACCAGACTGAAAAAGGCCAGGCTTATCCACAGGACGTGCGTAGCATCGAAACGGAGCAGATAGTTGAGCGGCAGGCTAAGCAATACCAGGCCGTAAATCGATGCCAGCAGTACGGCCGAAAACATCGTCGACACGGCATGCAGTCTTTTCATGAGCGGCATGCGCTGGCGAAACATCAGACCCACATGCTTGAAGCCGCTATGTATCAGGCCGCGCCCCCAGCGTTCGCGCTGGACGCGAAAAGCGCTGGCAGTTTCCGGCAGTATGGACATGGACACCACGTCCCGCAGATAGGCGTATTTCCAGTCATCGAACTGTGCGCGATAGCCCAGATCGACATCTTCGGTAACTGTCGCAGCCGTCCAGCCGCCCAGTGCTTCGACGCAGTTCCTGCGCCAGACGCAGGAACTGCCGCTCAGGGACACCATGTCGCCGTCCTCACTAAGCCCGACGGTGACATATTGCTGATGCCCCATTTCCATGGCCTGAAAGCGGGTCAGGAAGGAGGCGTCACGATTTTCGTAGCCGATCCCGGTCTGCAGGAAGCCCAGACGCGGATCCTTGAAACAGGGCATGGTTTTCAGCAGAAAGTCCTGCGGCGGGACGAAGTCTGCATCAAATATGGCAAAGAACTCGCCCGACGCGGAGCGTATGCCATTCACCAGATTGCCGGCTTTGTAACCAGTGCGGGATCGGCGCCGGATAAGCCGGATGTGCCTGCCCTGGGCGGCATGCTGTTCCACCCTGGCGCGGGCAAGTTCGGAGGTGTGATCGGATGAGTCGTCCAATACCAGGATTTCCAGCGCTTGCGCCGGGTAAATCATGCTACACGCGGCATCGATAAGTCGCTCGACCACGGCGGATTCGTTGTAGACGGGCAGCAATACACTGACCATGGGTGTGTATGCCGCCTCGTCCTCCACGCCTTGCGGAATGAGGTCGGTGAGCTTGCGCCGCTCCACCTTGCGTGATATGAGCAGGACGCGCAATTCCAGCAGCACGTACAAGGCAAAATAGGCCACGATGGCCAGGAATATGCCCTGGACCAGGTAGGAAAGGAAAACCATCGTGCCCGCGGCCGCTTAAATTTTTACCACCGCGCATAGCTCTTCCAGCCTGTGCGCCCAGGTGTGGTTTTGCCGTACATGGGCGGCGCCTGCCTCGGCGCGCTCGAGGTCGTCTCGCGACGGACCGTGGCGCAGGCGGGCAAACAAATCCTTCGCCTCGGCGCGCGTACTTATCACATGGCAGAAATCGCGAAAATGCTTATTCACCGAGCGGCTCGGGTTGGTCACGGCGATACCGCCACAGGCAAGAATTTCCATCAGGCGGCGCGAACACATGGTTTCCGATCCGGTAACCGAATTCACGTTGAGCGACACGACGTGCGCCTTGTAAATGAGCGCGGTGTCGCGGTGCGGCACCTTTCCGTGCAGTCGCAGCGTGGCTTTTGCGGGAAAGCGGAATTCAAAGTGGCGGGACAGGCGGTCGTGATTCCGATCGTAAATATTCAGGGGCATGTGTGCGTCTTCGGCGGCGTCGAACACCATGTCGAGAAAGCGCCTGCGTTCATTCAGGATACGGCGGTAATAGCTGCCGGTGAAGCAGGCTTCCTTGCGGGTGAAGTTGAAGCCGGTGAAGTTGTGGTACTCCGGTTGATACGGCATGACCAGGGTGTTTACCGTCGCGTGGGCCGGTAGCTGACGGCGATAGGCGTCGAGGCAGTCCTGGTCGGTTGTGAATACGTGATCGAATGCTTTCGCCACGTCTATGAAAGCATCGAAAAATGCGCCGTCGTCCTTGTTCCAGAACGCGGTGGGAATGCCGCGTGCGCGTGCGAATTCGACCAGCCGGTAAATGGCTGTGGGCTTGCTCAGGCGCAACAGTTTGGACTGTTTGGCAAGTTCATAGCGCCAACTGCCGTCGACGCCGTGAAACGCCGACTCCACAAATACCAGATCGGGCTTCCAGTCGGCAATCACTTCCCGGAAATTGGCCGGGGTCATGGTGCGGACCCGGCATTGGGCGGACAGGCAGTCGGCCGTGAAATAGTCCGTCACGAGCGCGATCTTGAGCCGCCCGAAGGTGCCGGGGCGCTGGATGTCCTCCGCCACGCTCGGGTAGTGGTAAATCAGGGAACCTAATTTTCGGATTGCGTGGCCTATCATGCCCGAGTTTAACCTTGTCCAAGCGGTAGCGCACGGATCACGAAATCGCGCCATTGGCGATGCGCGACGGCGTGCTGTCTGGCGCGCGCACCCATCGCGGCAAGCTCGGAGCGGTCGGAGAGCGCGGTTTCGATCACGCGCGCCAGGTCCGCCACGTCGCCGGCACGGAAAAACCAGCCAGCCGACTGTTCGCCCAATTCGTCGCGGAATACCGGTAAATCGGGCACGATGACCGGCTTGCCCATGGCCAGCGCTTCGACCAGTTTGATGGGTGGCACCAATTCGCAAACTTTGAACGGCTTGCGCGGGATACATATCAATGCGCACGCGTCGAGCATTTCCCGCGCCGCTTGCGGCGCTACCCTGCCGTAAAACCGAATGTAATTTCCCAGCCCCAGCTCACGCACCTGAGCTTCGAGTTGGGAGCGGATTTCGCCATCCCCGGCGATGTTGAGTTTGACGGCTACACCGCGCTTCACCAGCATATCCACGGCGCTGATCAGGGTGTCCAGACCTTCATAGGCGATGAAGGAACCGGCGTAGCCCAGCGTGTTGGGCTCGATGCGCCCGGGATCGGCCGGGGCGATTCGATCTGCATCCACGCAATTGGGCAGCAATTCCATGCGGTCGCCGGGAATGCCCCAGCTTTTGCAAGCGTAGCCGCCCAGTTGGTCGGATATCACGAACAGCTTGTCGGCGCTGCGGGCCACCAGGCTTTCCAGTTCCAGGCCCTGCCAATAGCCCTGCGTGCCTTCGTATTTCGGCATGCGCGAAATGCGCGATAGTTCCCACAAGCCGCGCATTTCGTAGTGAAACGGAATGCCCAGTTTTCTTGCCGCCAACAGGGCTGGAAGTGCATTGACGTGATTGGAAGCGGCATGGATGGCAGCCACGCAGTCCAGGCGCGCGCGCTCTATGATGGGTTCGGCCGCCAGGAAGGCATAAGCCAGGACCGGCCAGTTGTTGAGCGGCCGGCGTATGTGCCGATAGGCGATGCCGTCCACCACGGTATCGATCTGGCTCGCGTCGCAACGTCGGTCTTCGCGGTCCCAGGGGTATCCCGGCCGGGTGATGACGCGCACGTCGCCACCTGCGTCGCGCAGGGCGCGAATGACGGCGTGGGTGCGCGTGGTATAGCCGCTGATATGGTAGGGCAGGCAGCTCGCCGCGACATAGAGCATACGCCCCGGAACGGGAGCGTATGCCGGACTGCCAGGCCTGGTGCTGCGAGCGATAAGTTTCCCCAGCCCCCAGCGCGTGATCCTGCGGCTTTGCGCCAGCCACAACTGCTCGATGCGGGAAATTATCGTGGCGTCAATCATTTTTCCGGGAGGGCAGCAACCGCCCTAGCCAGGTTTGCCAGATGGACGGCTGTTCATGCTTGTCGCTGATCTTCAGGAGCGAACCGACGATGCTCGATATTTTCAGATCTGCCAGATCGAGGCCATAGACGTTATTGTCCTCGACCGCACGAATCAGCGCCTTAGTGCAGTTTTTGTCCCCCCCCTCTTTCCAGGATTCGATTTCGAAGGCCGAATTTTCGATGATCTGACGTACTTGAGTGCGGGAAAGTCGGGACAAATCCTTCCTGTCGTACACGCGCCGCAAGATCTGGGCGGACTGTTCGGGGTTTTTTCCGCGTTCGGCGATCAGAAAGTCGCCAAGTTGCGCGCGGGTCTTAAAGAGGTGCGCATAGTGCGGGATGGGGCAGTCCGCTGCGTTGTGATCACAGTGATGCCCCTGCGACGATGACCAGAGCGGGGCCGTACTGAAACAATAACGGCCGCCCGGGCGCAATATTCGATATACCTCGGCCAGGTGTTCCGGTAATTCCTTGATGTGTTCCAGGACGGCGGCGGAATACACGAAGTCGAACTGTTCCGCAGAGAATAGACTCAAATTCCGTACGTCATGGCGCAGGATTTGCAAATTGCCTGGCGCCTGTTCGGCAAGCGCGAGGGCAGGCGGACGAAGTTCGTGGTCCACGCCGCTGAACTGCTTGTCCGGGTAGCGCTGCGCCAGTTCCGCAAGCGTTGTGAATGCCCCTGCGCCCACTTCCAGTATGTTCTGGGCGCGGTTGAAGCCGGGGCGTTTTTGAACCCAGGCGACTTGTTTCGCGATTCTTTCGGGAATGGTGTTCATCGGCTCGGGCGGCTGTATCGACAGCCGTCAGGCGGCATTTTTGCCCTTGTTGGTGGATATTTCCGCCCGCGCCACGTCCACGCGATGGGTAGCGGAAATTTTCCCCTGCGCATGCAATTCGAGAAAATCCGCCGAGGTGATGATGTCGTAATCGCGGGACAGGTTTTTTACGAGCTTGCGATAACCCTCCAGACGCTGATCGTCCCGATAGTCGCCATGCCCGTTTTCGTTCCAGTACAGCAGGGACCAGGAGTGCATGAGGAATACACAGAATTCCGGCGCGTCGCTGAACAGGTTGAGGAGCAGCGAACCCCACCAGGGCCGAAACCTGAAATAGTTGGATTGCGGAAACTGCAAGCGCGCCCACCACTCGGGTTTGCCCACACGGGGCAAAATTTGCCGCTCGGTAAGCGGTATTTCAATCACCCCGTTCGACCACGTAAACGGAGTACTCGTCGGTTCGCTGAATACGCACTGCTTGGCGTGAAAGGCGCCCATCGAGTTGTTGAAGGACAAAGGTATGCCGGCCGCGTGGAGGGCGCGTATCGTGCATGCATTCCAGCGAAACGATCCGGCACGGTAGGCAAGAAGCTTTTTGCCGGTTACAGCAGAAATTTCCTCGGCGAAGTGGCGTATCACGAACTCCGCGCGCGCATCGCTGGCGTACTGGTTCATGTATTTCGGCTTTTGATCCAGACCGTGCTGCGTCCAGAACTGTTCCGGCAAGTATTCCGGATGGGCGTGCAGTTGCACGTCCTCACCTTGTTGGTCCAGCCACCGGATGACGTCGCGCATCTGGTCGCGATATGCATGGGCGCCACACAGGTCAACGAAGAAAATGTGTCTGGCATTGAATTCCTTGCCTATGGCGGACATTTCCCGCACGCCCGCAGTACCTTTTTCGTGTTTTCCCCAGACCAGGCGATTGACGTGATCGGCACTTGCCCGGTGCGGCAATGCTTCGGTATCCACGGAAAGAATGGCAAAGCGCTGCCTGCCGAACCTCAAAATTTCATCCTCATCACTTCTTCCCAATCTGATGGGCTTGCCGTACCCAGCGCCGCCGGAACTACCAGTGCGTCGCGGTAGCGCCATGCCAGGTAGCGCAGTTTTCTTTCCCGGTAGGACGGGCCGTCGCCGCTCAGTTCCGGCACGTATTCGACCAGCCACCTGAGGCGTGAAAAATAGGCGAAGTCGGCCAGATCGGTGACCAGTACGGGGACCAGCCCGCTCCGGGACGCCAGCTGCTTCGCGAAACCTTCGCAGGCCGGGCGCAAGTTTTCACGCGCCACGCCGGGTGCCCAGATGAGCAGCGTTTGGAAATTTCCGCTGGGCTGGGCCTGCTTGAGGGTGGGCAGCCAAGAATACCGCGTTATGTGCGGACGGACCAGATGCAAGGCGGCCAGAGCGTGTTGTGCTCGACGATACCAGCGGTGGCCGAGTGTTTGTGGCGGCTTGTGGCGCAGCAGATCGTAGCGCGCCAGCATTGACCACTCCGGTTCGGCTGCCCATGCCGCGAGGGTTTTGCGCAGGTCCCGGGTTTCGGTGAGGACGTTCAAGGCGCGGGCTCCGCGTTGGCGGCCAAGGCGCAGATTCGGTCCGCCGCCAAGCGTGCTCCATCCATGCGGATTGCATGGGGCCGCGCGCTCGCCTTCGCTGCTGGCAGCGCGAGCAGCGTGTCGATTGCGGAACGGCATTCCGCTTCGCTCTCGCAGGACGAAACCAGCGCCGGCGCTAGTGTCGCAACGATGCGCGCCCGCGCCGCCTGGTCATCCACGAGTTGCAAATTCGGCACCAGCAGGGATGGAATTTGGGCCAGCACGACTTCGCAGCAGGTGTTGTAACCGGCGGCACCGACAAAGGCGTCGAAAGCCCTCATATAGCGGGCGAGCGGGTACAGTGATACGGCTTTCACCCCGGCCGGCAGATCGACGTCGCGGATGGAAATGGGTGCGCGGGCCCAAACTACTTCATAGCTCCGCGCCTGGCACAAGCGGATCAGAGCATGCCCGATCCCGCTCACGTCTTTCAGGTTGCCCGGGCCGAGCGAAAAAAGTGCGTAGCGGCCTTCCTCCGATAATTCCAACTCCCGGCGCGCGCTCGCCCGGTCCAGAATTTCTGTTTCATCCAGCAGGCAAACCGGGGGGACCACGATTTTATTTCCACTCCCGGCGATCGAGGACTTTTCGCGCGTGGCGTTCAATTCGCCGGGCTGAATGACAAGATCGAAGGCACCTACGTCTATGGGTACGGCACCGGCGTCCGGCTTGAGCAAACCGCGATTGGACCACACCAGCGCCGGCGCTCCGTAGGCTGCGCAGGCCGTCATGAAGCCCTGGAACGGCCAGGTACCGTCAAACACGACTACCGCCGGACGAACCCGTTCCAACACCATGCCGAAGCGGATCGCAAGTTCGCTGTTCCAGGCGAAAGTGGGGCTTGCGGACCAGAAATGGGACACGAAATAGTCGGCTTCGAACCCCATGTGTTCGATGACTTCGATCGCAGAGGCGAGCGAAAAGAATACCGGCTTCATTCTGCCCTGAAGCCGCCGCGCATAGGCCAGGCAGCGGTTCAAATGGCCCATGCCGGAACCGTTCATGTTCAGGAATAGCGCCCGCGGTTCGCTCATGCGGAAACTCGCAGCCTGTCGACGCGCACGACGGGCGGCAGGATAAGTACGCAAATCATTGCTGCCACATGCTCCAGTCGAGTTGCTGCGCGGTTATTCGTGCGTTGTCGCCCATGCGGTCGATTTCGGCGCGCGGCAAATGCGCACAATGATGGAGCAATCGGCTTAGCTGAGCACCGTCGCGATAAGCGTAACCGTTCCAGCCATCGACCAGGTACGCAGGTATCGTCCCGGTCATGGGGGCAAGTACAGGGCGCCCGCTCGTGAGCCAATGAAAAAGGCTGCCGGAAGTCAAAATGGCGCTATAGGACAACAGGCCGAAATCTGCCGCGCGTAGGGTGCATAGGAGATCATCGGTGCTCAGGTGGCCGTCGCGAACGATCAGGTTGGGGTGTCGATTAAGCTTGCACCAGGATTTGACCTCGAACGAACTCATGCGGCCGCTTATGAGGACTTTTACGTGCGGCAATTTGTCGAGTAGTTCCGGCAGCAAAGGCAATAATTTTTCCAGGCCTTTGTAGTCCCTGATCTGCCCGATGTGCGCAAGCACGAAGGCATCGTCGGCCAGCCCGAGGCGTTGGCGCGCATCATGACGGGATATGGCTGCGGCTGCGGATATGTCGTAAGGCCCATGCTCGCAAAGGCAGAGCTTATTGCGGTCGGGCAGCCAATCCAGCAGCTCGGCTGCTAGAGGATGGTGCACGAATACCCGATCAGCCAGGTGATAAAGTGCTCTGCGAAACTCTGCTTCTGCTTCGGCACTCGATGTTTCATGGCTAAGGCGATTGTGTATGGTCCAGAATATGCGGAATCCCTGCTGCTTTTTCGCTTTGAGCCCGTCGAGAAATTCCGTGCATCTTTGCGCAACCGTTTTACCGCTGACCTCCGGGGGCCAAAGGAGCCGGTTGATCCAGTGAATATGCAATACGTTTTCACGGTTCGGAAGTGGTGCCGCGCCCAGAAATACGGCTTCGTCCGAACACCCCCATACTTTTCCCTTCCGCCAGCGCAGCGGCTCATGGAGCAGATCGAGATAGGCGTTGCCCGTGACGGTCGGATAAAACACTACCTGATAATCCGCGAGCGGGCGTTCTGAATCGAAACGCGGGCAGATGGACGATACCGTTTCGCATAGTTCAGGTAACGGCACGCTGAATCGATACACGTGCTGCACGGTTTGCCAAAATTTTCTGGGATCTGATTCGTGAAGATGGCGCAGTAAGGTGCGCTCGAAATCGGCATTCCCGCGCTTGCGTGCCAGCAGGGCCAGCAGAAGCAGGCCTAGGAAGCCGTCGATACACTCGCTCAGATCGATGCAGGCCAGTTCAAGTGTGCGGACGGCGGTGGCGGAAGCGGATGCAAGCCCGTGCGCCAGGTCGACCCATATGTTGAATAAGGCGATGTCCGAATGACGGCCCGGTCCACGCGCGTCGCGGTAGCGCAAGGCCAGTTCAGGAAAGTCGCTACAGCCCAAAAAATATTCGGCTACCTTGCACAACAGGGTGCTCCCGCTTGGGTGCGCACAGTCCTCGCGAGCGGCGACGTCGAGCAGCCGCCCCAGTCCTTCGTGCGCAGCTCCCGTGCGCAGTAGTTCGATTGCTTCGCCAAGTTCATGGCTAAGGGGACGATGCGGGGACATTACGCGCGCCCGGCCTGTGTGTTCTGCCGTGGCCGCACTCGCCGCGAGAAATTCCTCGACTATACGCAAATCGAATTGGCGGCTATTCGCCTCACGATGCCAGTACGAAGCATCGTGACGAAGGTAAAGCCCAAGTGGCCGAGCGCTTAGATGAAAGTGCGATCCCTGCAGGCCGGCACGTACCCAGAATGCCCAATCGGCCGAGCATCCATAGCTTCGCTCGTCGAAGTGGCCGAGACGACCGTGCAGTGCCCGCCGCCACAACGGCATGCAGTGGGGCAGATTGCGTGACTGCCATCCCGTAGCGGTTGACCTGAACAGACCCCTAACGTCGACAAGCTGGTCGCCATTTTCCGCATAAAGCGTTTCGCAATTCGCGGAATCCTCCCAGGCAAGATTTTTCTGGGTCGTCATGCGCAGAGCCGTACTTGCGGTGTCCACGTCCGCATTTTCGTCCAGTACAGATCGGAGCATCGTAACGTGGGAGGGCGCACGCCGGTCGTCGATGTTGGCGTTCGATAGGTAGCGGCCTGTCGCGAGTCGCGTCCCAAGGTTCCAAACTTCGTACAGCCCGGGATCCACACGAAGATTCACATAGGCCGCCGATGGAAATCGCCGAACATGATCGACCAGACACGCGTGCTCCTGACCCGGAGACCCAGCCCGAATCAGGAAATGTTCGTAATCGGAGTATCCAAGCAGTCCGGCACAATTGGTGAGGAAGCCGGGCAGGAAGTCATCGCCATTGAGGACCGAACTGATTAGGGTGACCGGGTGGCTCGCTGGCATCCAGCGATGCGTTCGATCCGGCTGCTGCTGCGACTTCCAGTAAAAATGTGCGTCGACATGAAGCGGTGCCGCATTTGGCTGAATATAGATCAGGGGCAGGTTCAACAACAGCTTGCGTGACAGCGCTGCGCTGCCGGCGACGAAAGCGAAGTCGGTTCCCTCGTCGGGTGGCACGCCTTCAAAACTGCCCACGGACAGGTCGACGACCAGCGCCCGGGCTGCATGTTCGAGCAGATGCGCCCACTGAGCATGGGCCTCCGCGTCGAGTCCAGTGCTGTCGAGCAGTACGCGTCTGCGATAATTCTGGGGCCAGAAGAACAATTTCTATGTAGTGACCTAGTCAGCCACGATAGCAATCCCGGTTCGCGACGAACCATGCGTAGGTTTCCCGCAGCCCGGGTTCCAGATCGATTCCAGCCCTCCAGCCCAATGCTGCGAGCCTCGAAACATCCATCAGTTTTCGCGGCGTACCGTCCGGCTTGGTAGCGTCGTAGATAAGTTCGCCGGTGAATCCGGTCACACGCGCCATGGTCTCTGCCAACTCTCGGATGGAGCAATCCATCCCGGTACCGACATTGATGTGACTTAACATCGGCTGGGTATTGTTGCGATAGGTCGCATCGTCCAGATTCATCACGAACACGCTGGCCTCCGCCATGTCATCGACGTGGAGAAATTCCCGCTTTGGCGTTCCGCTGCCCCACAGTGTGACCGTACTCGCGCCGGCACGCACCGCCGCGTCGAAGCGTCGCATCAGGGCCGGAATTACATGACTGTTGTCCGGATGAAAATTGTCGTTGGGTCCATACAAATTGGTCGGCATGACGCTCCGGTAATCGCGAGCGTATTGACGGTTGTAACTTTCGCACAGCTTGATGCCTGCGATCTTTGCAATGGCGTATGGCTCGTTCGTAGACTCCAATACGCCCGTGAGCAGGGCGTCTTCGCACATGGGCTGAGGTACGCTGCGCGGGTAAATGCAACTGGACCCGAGAAACAGCAGCTTTTGCACTCCAGCCATATGGGCGGCATGGATCACGTTACATTCCATCATCAGGTTTTCGTAAATGAACTCCGCAGGGTAGGTGTTGTTGGCGTGTATGCCCCCGACCTTTGCCGCAGCGAGGTAAACCTGATCGATGCGTTCATCGGAAAAGAACGCCTGAACTGCCGCCTGACAGGTCAGGTCGAGTTCGCCGTGCGCGCGGGTAATGATTTCGCAATTGCTCGTCGCTTTAATCCGCCGTACGATGGCAGACCCGACCATGCCCCGATGTCCGGCGACAAAGATTCTCTGCCTGCTCATTGTTTTACTCACGATAGTCCATGGTTTTGTAGCCATGGCGCTTTACCAGTTCATCCCTTTCGGCCGCCTTGAGATCTTCGCGAACCATTTCGGCCACCAGATCAGCAAAGGACGTTTTCGGTGTCCAACCCAGTTTCTCCTTGGCCTTGGTCGGGTCTCCCAGCAAGGTCTCAACTTCGGTCGGGCGGAAGTAGCGCGGGTCGACCGCTACCACGCATTTTCCTCGATCGTCGTAGCCCTTTTCGTCAACACCCTGGCCCCGCCAACCTATGGTCATACCCAATTCCCGCGCCGCCGCGTCGACGAAATCTCGCACCGAAAATTGCGCCCCGGTGGAGATCACGAAATCTTCCGGCTTGTCCTGCTGCAGCATGAGCCACTGCATTTCCACGTAATCGCGCGCATGACCCCAGTCTCGCCGCGCGTCCAGATTACCCAGATACAGGCAGTCCTGCAGACCCAGCTTGATTCGTGCCAGCGCCCGCGTGATTTTCCGCGTAACGAATGTTTCGCCCCGGATGGGCGACTCGTGATTGAACAGAATGCCGTTGCACGCATACATGCCGTAGGCTTCGCGGTAGTTGACCACGATCCAGTAGCCGTATAGCTTCGCTACGGCGTAGGGGCTGCGTGGATAAAACGGCGTTGTTTCCTTCTGCGGTACTTCCTGAACCAGGCCGTAAAGTTCGGATGTCGATGCCTGATAGAAGCGTGTCTTCTTTTCCAGCCCGAGAATTCTGATCGCCTCCAGCAGGCGCAACACACCAAGCGCATCCGAATTGGCCGTATATTCAGGTTCCTCAAAGGACACCGCGACATGACTTTGCGCGGCCAGATTGTAGATTTCGTCCGGCTGAACTTGTTGAATGATTCGGATCAGGCTGCTCGAGTCCGTCATGTCACCATGATGGAGGATAAAGCGTCGCGACGGCTCCTGTGGCCCCTGGTAAAGGTGGTCGATGCGGTCAGTATTGAATAGCGACGTGCGTCTTTTCAGACCGTGAACTTCGTAGCCCTTCTGCAGAAGCAATTCCGCCAGATATGCACCGTCTTGTCCGGTGATGCCGGTGATTAACGCTTTTTTCACAAACTTTCCCTTTTAATCATTACAAACGCAGGCCTGCCAGCTCGGCTTTTTACCTATTGCCCCATGGCCACTGGAGTTCCCACGCCCAGGCATGTGCCAGGATAGTCTCCAGTTCGGGATAAAGCGGTTTCCAGCCCAACACCTTGCGCGCTATGGTGGCATCCGCCACCAGCCGGGGCGGATCACCGGGCCGACGCGGCGCATCCACCACCTCGATTGCCCGTCCCGTAACTCGCTGCGCCGTGCCGATCACCTCTTGTACCGAAAAACCACTGCCATTTCCCAAGTTGAAAGCGGCACTCTTACCGCCCTGTTCCAAGTATTTCAGCGCCCGCGCATGCGCCTCTACCAAATCGCTTACGTGGATGTAGTCGCGGACACAGGTCCCATCCGGCGTGGCATAATCGCGCCCGAATACCGTGACCGCCTTTCGCCGCCCCGAGGCGGCCTGCAAGATCAGCGGAATCAAATGCGTTTCCGGCTCGTGCCGTTCGCCCAACCGGCCCGCCGGGTCGGCACCCGCTGCGTTGAAATAGCGCAGACAGACCGACTTCAAGCCAAAAGCTTGGTCGAAATCCTCCAGCACCTGTTCGACCATCCACTTGCTGCGGCCATAAGGGTTAATAGGCCTCTTGGTGTGCGCCTCATCGATAGGCACATAGCTTGGTTCGCCATAGACCGCCGCCGTCGAGGAAAAAATGAAACGCTTCACGCCCGCCTGCATCATCGCCTGCAATAGCGTGAGCGTGGCGGCGAGGTTGTTGGCGTAATACTTACCAGGCTGGGCCACCGACTCGCCTACCTGGATGAATGAGGCGAAGTGCAGCACCGCATCGAAGCGATGGCCCGCGAATAAATTGTGCAGGGCGGCTGCGTCGCCGATATCCATCTGCACCAACTCGCCACCCACCACCGCATCGCGATATCCGGTGGTAAGGTTGTCCACCACCACTACGTCATGCCCTGACGCTAGCAGGTGTTGCACCATATGGGAGCCAATGTACCCTGCGCCGCCGACAACCAGTATCCGGTTCAATGCGGCACCGCCGGTGTTTTGAGGTTTTCCTTGACCATGTGGAGTATTCCCCACAAAGGGCAGTCTGGGATCGTGTAATACACATTCCCCTCCGCGTCCTTTTCACCGCGAAGCAATCGACGTGAGTCACCTACGACCCAGGTTGCTACGGTGTTGTCAGAAACACCCAAGGAAGATGGCCTAACTCCGATCCGCCTTCTGCATTCGCCCTGACCGCTGCCAAGTTGAATGCCTCCTTTGCTCTCATCTACAATATGGAATGCCCAGCTGCCTGCCTTTTGTCCTACTCCTACTCGCGGAAATACTCGCAATTTTTCACCGCCGGGCGCGGCAATGAAGAGACGTAAGGCATCCAGCCTGGCCGCCGTCACGGCACTCGGGTCCAGTTTCTGAATATCAAGGGATGCAAGTATTGCTCTATCAGCAGCCGGCATATCAGCTTCCAGTAATGCAGTAACGAGCAATTTAAATCCAGACAATCGCTCCTTTGTTAGCGGGCGCCCACCTTTTGCATCGTTCAACAATACAAACGCATAGGGTATGTTGCGCTGTGCCAGCATCTGCGTTAGCGGCTGGAGTGCGGCAACTGAAAATCGATTTGGATCGATGATGATCGCGACCGCCGCCAATGCCTCGTATTCATCGAACAGGGGCGCCTGGGTACGCACAAAACGGTAGAGATCGCCATATTCATCAGGGGTTCCAAAATAGCGCGGCTTATCTGCAACAAAGACGTCCCAAGGTACGATCGGTAGGGCGCCCAGGGCATAGTACATTGCGATTGCAACTCGATTGCGTGCCAAATCGATAGGCCGAATCGAGGGGGTAAAGCCCAATCGAAGAGCGCGAGCGGTGGCTACCTGAGCAATCAGACTCGAAGTGTCAATAATGTCCGCTTCGGCAATCAGGTAGTCCGGAAAGGCCGTCAAGAAAAATGAGGGGTGCTTCGCATCCGGCCAGGGTATGGAGACATTCATCGACAATGCGACGGCGTTTGGCTTCCTGCCGTGTAGTCGATCCCGCAAGCTTGAAAAATATTCTTCAACTGTACTTTGGATGTACCTCTGCCACAAGTTAGTTGAGGCAAACGATTGAATGCGGCGTTTGTAGTCGCTCGCGTCCCGCACCTGATATTTTTGGATCAGGAAGTCACGATAACTTTCGGATAGATTTCCGAGTCCCGCTGAACGAACAGCAGCCTGGTCGGGGTGGTGATGCAACCACTCTATAAAGCCCGCTTGTGTTGCGGGATTGAACTCGCCGCCTTGAGATCTCGCGCTATAGACCTGCAATAAAGGATCGTCGAACTGTATCGACTTGGCGCCTACCGCCAAGCTACGTTCGAGTTGTCGATCCAGCGCCTGACGAGTTTCCGGGTGTGTCGTAGTTACCCATTTCGCACCCCAAGATTTCATCCATGGCGCTACGAGTGGGGTGCCGTCAAAATCCAGCGCGTAACCTTGCCCGTTTGGCAAGGTTGGATTCGCGTTCAGCGTCAGACCAATCCACGCCGGCAATTGGCGGAATTGGCCAACGTCGTCGTTCCCATTTGGCACATAAATCCACTCAGCGCGCGTCGCGCTAAAACTTCGCGCGACGTCGGATGATTCGGGCCGGAGAAAACGTGTGGAAAACACTACATCTGACAACTGGGGCGACAGGGGATCTCGTACGCCAGACAGCACATGCTGTGCTGCCGCGCCGCCTATGTGGAAACAGACGAAAAGCGCCAGAAACCATGCTGCACGGATAGACATCGAGGGTCCATCTACGCGACGTTCAGCGATCCAGTGGATTAGTTTCCGCACGAAAGTTGCCTCCATTTGCGTCGGTGCCATCACCCCGCGTCTCGAGGCAGGAGTCAAGCGCCATTGTTGAAACGCGGGAATCGGCCAGAAACGGATTCCCGGTGCGCGACTTTTTTCCGTCTTGTGAGTCATTTGCGTGGAATTGTCGCACTTGCTCGTGGAACATCGTCAGGCTGCGGGAATACCAATCCACGCCCGTTCGTGCGAGCCTGCTCCACGAGAAACGCATCCAGCTGCTTAGGCATTGCGCCGGCACTTACGCGAGGCTCTGTCGCCAGCAGCTCGCGCCAAGCCGGATCGTGCGCAGCCGCCACGATTTCGCCGGGGTTGAGCGCGCGCCAGCGGCCATTTGGAGGGCGCTTGGGCAACATGCCGGAATGGATACGACCCAGCTGGTCGCGCGGAAACGCATGGAGCTGCCCTCCCACCGTGCAGTTGATGAATTTCACTCCGTTGGCCATGGACCAGGACAAAGCTTGGCAATAGGAGTCATTCATGTTTCCGGTGTCAGCAGCCTGCCAGGTCTTGCCTTTGAAATAACCTGGCATGAAGTGATTCGGGTCATCAGTCTTCTGGATCAGCTCATCCCCCTCCTTGACCGTTTGTGGCTGTATGTACGAATTGTCGAAACCCACCAGGAGCACCTGTCGGTAACCCAAGCTGACCGCAAGTTGCATGTTGAAGTATGACACTGTCGATCGCCACGACAGGTTGCGCCGTGCGTCGGGCGAGAATGCAGGGTCGACGGTGGAATTTACGAAGAATGTCTGTGGCAGGTCCGGTACGTGCCGCCCTAACCAGAACGGAAACACCTTCACAAGGTGATCCAGATACATCCAGTCGGCCCGTACCTGCGCTGCTACCGTGTGGTTGACGATGGTGTAGTAGCGAGCCCGCTGCAGCAGCCTTTCATCCTTGTAAGCGAAGTTGGAAATGATGAGGTCGAAGGCGAATAGGTCTTCATTGAGCGATTGTCTTAGCGATGGCCCGTTGGCTACCACTACGCAAGTACGGCCTGGTGCCTTATCGCAGCGTTCGAGCATGTCGGACAGCCGCGTCTGGTCGGTCTGAAAGTCTGTCAGTAGACAGGCTACCTGAAAGTTCGGCTCAGCTGCATAGGTGACAAACTCGAGCCCCGTTTTGGCCTGGCGCCGGATTTCCGGGCGGCGGGCCGGGCTGGCGGCCATCTCGTCGCCCGCGAAAAGGAAACGCGGCGACTCGGTGGTAAATCGCATATTCAGCGCGTCATGGAAGCGCGGCGTGGTCGGGGTGCCGAAGCTACGCATGCGCTCGAGTGTTTCGCGTGCCCCGGCCGTGACGCTGGGTGACTGCATGTGTTCGAGTGTGACGGCGTCGGTATTGACTCTATGGAGAATTTCAATGGTGCGCAAGCGCACGCGTTCGTCATCGCCCTTTCCAACATTGATGATTCCATCGTCAGCATTGACCTGCAGGTTTGCAAGCCGTTCTGCCCACTTCCAGTGGACATAGCCAAAGCGCTGTTTCATCAGATTCAGCGTTTCCTGAAGGCTGCGGTCACGCCGGGAGGCGGTTTTCATGCCTTCCCACCAGCGGTGCGCGGCGATGGGCACGGCGATGTGCTTCCACACCTTGCCGGCCTGGGCCATGCGGATCCAGTATTCGAAGTCGAGTTGAAAGTCGAGGGACTCGTCGAGGCCGCCAAGTTCCTCGTACACCTCGCGCTTCCAGAATACCGCGGGCTGGCAGATGCCCACCTGATATTCGAACGACTCCTTCAATGACTCCGCCTTGCCGTTGACGTAGTAGTCGCGAATGAATTGATCGTCTGCATCGACAAAAATCGCCTTGCCGTAAACGATATCGACGTGCGGGTGAGATTCGAAACAGCGCTTCACTTGCGCAAGGGCATCCGGCGATACGTAAAGGTCGTCCGAATTGAGCCACGCCACGTAGCGTCCCGTGCACTCGACAAAACCATTGTTGATCCCCTCGGACTGACAGCGATCGGGCTTCTGCACGAAGGTTATATCCGGAAATTTCCTAATGATATCTTGGCTGCCGTCCGTGGAACCTGGGTCGACGACAATGTGCTGTACGTGCACGCCGGTCTGACTGGCGACACTTGTGAGTGTGCGGCCTACAAAGCGGGCCTGGTTGAAGCTCGGTGTGACAATAGAAAAATCAGCGCGTACAGTCATTGCGGGGCTTCCTGTCGTTGATTGCGAAGAACATGACAGGCGGCCACGCCGCCGGCAATCTTGAGGCGCAGCGCGCGTACGCCCTGCAAGGCTCGCCGCTCGATGGTGGCGGCGTCGGCGCCGGGTGTTAATGCTTCAACTGTCCCTTGCGCGGGATGCACTAACCACGCCCACAAGGTGGTTGCAGCCAATTCATGCAACACAATTGCTGGCGCCAGATCGTTGCCCAGGCGCTGAATCTCCGCTGAGTCAGGATCCGCCGGGCCAATGCTATCAACATCGACGAGCATCTCGTTGCCTACGGCGTTCAACCGCGAGGCAAACAGGCCCTCAAGATCAAGGCGGCCAGTTAACATCTCGGCGGCGGCACTTTGCGCCGCGCGGGGCATATGCTCATCCGACCGATGCAATATCACATAGCCACGCCATCCGCCTCCAGCATCCGGGCCTTTGAGGAACTGCTCCCATGCACACTCTACAAACGGTGCAGCCGCGACAACAGGCCTGATGGTCACGGCTCCGGAGGACTCTGGCAGTAAGCTCTTTATCAGTTCAGACAGGAAGGGCTGATGCCGGACACTGAAAAAATTGGCGAGAAAGCGGCGCAGGCCAGCGATGTCGGAACGCGCAAGTAGCTTTGTGAGTTGGTCAGCGGGCAAAAACTCCTCGCGTGTGATGAAAAATCGAAGCGAGCCGGCGACAGTGATCGGTTGCTGGCTGGCAACGACGTCGGGATCAATGTGGGCGCCGAGTTGGGTAGCCTTGTCCGGTTGCGATCGGAGGGCGTAGATGCAGGCGATTGGAAAAGCCCGCATCGATGTTTCTTTGACCACCAGCGCCTCCGGCAGTGTCCGCGTGTAATTCACAAGCGACCATTTCAACTCGCGCGCATGCACGCGCCGCGTAATCGCGACGCGATTGAGAAGATCCTTCAGCGCATCCTTGTGAGTGAGGCTGTTTTCATGCTGTCGGTACCAAACCGTTCCTGGTGCAATACGGTAGACTCCGCCGCGCTGCGCGATGCGAGAAAAGCAGTCGTAGTCTTCGCCATAGACGAGAGATTCGTCGAACGGGTCAATCGCCAACGCACGGCGCCGAAACAGCAGTGCCGAGCATGGAAATTTATTGGAAATGAAATCTGAATAGCTAAAGGAATAGCTGCCTTTTAGAATCACGGGGCCCAGCGGCTTACGATTCTGATCCGCGTAGCTCATTGTCGAGAACGCGGCAGCAACTACAGGGTCACTATTCACGACGCGCCATCGTTCTTCGAGCGTTGAGGCGTCAAGCCAGTCGTCGGCGTCCAGAAAGCAGATACCACGACCCCGCGACAGGCGAACTCCAATGTTGCGCGCGCGGGCAGGCCCGCCGTTCGATTTAAGGCTAATCAAAGTCAGCTGCATCCAGGCCGGATAAGAATCTAGCCGCGTTTTCGAAAGTGACTTGTCGGTGCTGACGTCATCAATTATCAGTGTCTCGACGTCATGAAAGTTCTGCGCGGCAATCGAGTCCAGTGCCTGAAAGACCAATCCGCCAGAGTTGTAGTGAGGAATGACGATGGATACCAGTGGCAAGCGGCTCGATGGCTTTTCAGTGAAGAAATAGTCGGTTGTCCAACCGTCATCCGCGATTGTGCGTGTTCGACCGGGTGGAATCTGAGTTGCCCCTTTTGCACGAGCGTCGTGGGGCGATTCGCGGCGGGAATTACATTCTTTGACGCGCTGACGGCAGTGGGTGATCAGCGAGTGTGGTACATCGGCAAGATCTCCATAGCGGCTTATAAATTCATCGTAGTGGGATAAAGCGGTGGCAAAGTCACCGTTCATGAAACTTAGATTGGCTTGTGATATCAATGGATTCATGTTACCGCCGTGCGGTGGTCAGTATGTTCAACATCGTAGAGTCTTTCTTGCGCTGCATTCCCGGTGGAATAGTGGCCCTGCTGGCTTAAGTCGCGGGGTGCGCTATGGCCCTGTGGCCGCCAAACCGTGTGTTGGACGACGAGCTGCGATTTGGGTACATGGCGGGCGGTCTGCGTGCTGTCGCTTGATTCAATCCGGGTCATGTAAGGTTCCCGCAATTCCTCCATCGAGGCCAATGCAACTACCATGGAGAAAATCCATACCGCCGTCGGCGATGGCTAGCGCGAGACGTGCGACTTCTTTGGGTGTGCCGATGCGCTGTTGCGGGTGGTAGGCTTTGAGTTGGGCGTAATTTTTCGGGTTCGTGGCGAAGCCGGCTTTGAGCATGTCGGTTTCGATTGCAGCCGGCTCAATCGCGTTGATTCGCACCTGCGGACCGAGGTCAACGGCGAGGGCGCGGGTCATCCCAGCTAGAGCGGCCTTGCTGGTAGCGTAGGCCGTGAATTGTTTTTTTGTTAGCCGGGCATGGATGCTGCCGATGTTGATGACACTTCCTCTGGCAGCGCAGAGCTCTGGCAGCATGGCCTGGACGAGCAGGAACGGAGCAAGCAGGTTGACATCGAGCGTCTTGCGCCAGTCGTCTCGTGTCAGCCCGGCGGTGGTGGCGAGAATTTGGATCGCGGCGTTGTTGATGAGGACATCGAGTTGGCCTTCGAGCTCGCTGTGGAGTACGGAGTCGATCCCGTGGGCATAATGTTCATCCTGCACGTATCCGGCGAGATCGGCCACGAGGTAGCGGTGGCAGGGGAGGTCGGCCGGCTGTTCAATCAGGTCTGTGGCGATGACCCGGTAGCCGGCGCCATGGAAAACCTGTACCAGCGTGCTGCCGATACCGCCTGCGGCACCAGTAATTAGTGCCGTTTTTTCCACCTTAGGCGGCATCCAGGAACCCCATCAGCTTGGCTATGGCAATTTCGCTGGTTCGTGTGACCGCATCCGAGGTGTTCGAGGCGTTGTGCGAGCCAAAGATGCAGCGTGGATGAGTGCGCAGGTAGCTATCCATGGGCAGGGGTTCGACTTCGCATACGTCGAGCGCACTGGAATACACTTTGCCGGATTGCAGCGCGGCTTCAAGCGCTTTTTCGTCGATCACGGGGCCGCGGCCGACGTTGACGACCCGCACGCCTGCTTTCGCTTGGTGGAATACGTCGGCATTGACCATGTGATGGCTGCTGGAGTTCAGCGAGCATGTGACGACCATGAAATCGGCTTCATCGATGCGCTTGGGCCACTCGGCGCGTTGTACGCCCGCAATCTCCGGGGTGTTCGGGGCGGCAGGATCATAGGCGATGACTTTCATGTCGGCGGCGAGCAATCGTTTGGCTGTGTTTCTGCCGATATCACCAAAGCCGATGAGCGCCACCGTTTTTCCCGAGAGGGAAACGCCGCGCGGCTTGGGCCACAGGCCTTGGCGAATGCCGTCGTCGATTTGAAAGGTCTCGCGCGCTAGCGCAATCACGTAGCCCATGGCAATGTCCGCGACTTCGGCCCCGAACATGTTCGGGGTGTTGGTGATGGGAATGCCTAAGGCTTTGCAGGCGGCAAAATCAACATTATCCACACCGATGCCCCATTTCACGGCGGCCTTGAGGCGACCTGCTTTGCCGGCAGCAAAGACCTCGAACGTGGCGGGATCGTCGCCGATAATCCAGCCGTCATGGCGTGGGAGCAATTCCACGAGTTCCTCAATCGCCAGAATCTGGACAACCTTGGGCGCGGTTACATCGACGCCATGCTTTTTAAAGAGGGGTCGAAAATTGTCAATCATCCCCAACATGGGGGGGCAGGTCACCAACACTTTCATTGGTGGATTCCTTTTTGTTCGAGCAGATAGCGCGCGGCAACGACTGCGAAATCCCAGTCGGCCGGGGTGTCGATATCGATGGATTCAAACTTGGGTGTTTCGCACATCAACGGCCGTGTGCCGATGCGTGCATTGGTCTTGGCGAAGCTCTCACGGGTGAAGATATAGAGATTGGAGTTTTCCTCGTACCAGGGTTCGAGCTGCTGCGTTGGGATGAGGTTGTTCGGGTCGTGGTTGACCGGACTGCAGTCGGCTCGGTAGAAACGGGTTTGGACCTTGTCTACGGAAAACAGTGAATCAGCCTTGCCGGAAGCCCGTGCCTCCAAAAAAGCGCCGATCGCTGTACGGATCGTGGGGACACTCATCAGCGGGTTGGTGGTATGTGTCATAAGGTAAAGGCCGGCCTGGACGCTGGCGATGTCGTCGGCAAGTACCTTGTTCATCGACACCTGATCGCCGCAGATTTCCGGCTTGCGGTCTCGGATAACGATCCGATCTGTATCGTTCAGACCGTTATCGGCGAGAATCTTGCGGGCATCGGTATTGATGACGACTCGGTCAATCTCATGGACTGCCAGCAAGGTGTCCAGAATCCAGCGAAACAGCGGCTTGCCGCAAAAATTGCGGAAGTTCTTGCCTTTTACGCGCTCGCTGTTGGCCTTCATAGGCAGCAGGGCGATGATGTTCGGGTTACTCATGAGATTTTACTTTTTCACTCAGGGAAGAAAAACTTTTCCTTATCGGCATGCGAAAGCTTACGGTGTTGGTGGTTCCCTTTGCAGCTACCCAGGTACTGGTTCCATCGGTAAAGCAAGATATCGCCAAAGCTGGCTTGCCCTACCGGATTGCGGCGTGCGCATTTCCAGTCCTTCCACACGCTCGCTGCGATGTAGCGCAGGGTATCAAGCAGGCCTACGTGAACCTGCGGCATGATTTTTTGCAGGGCAATGGCCTCGCGTTCAAAGCGCCGGCGTATTTGCGGCCCGATTTCATGGTGGTAGTGAAATACCCCGGCCTCGGCGACGTAGGCGACTTTGCCGCCGCCGCGAACAAGGCGCTGTGCGAGTTCCATGTCTTCGAGGCCGGTGAGGGATTCATCGAAGCGATGCTGTGCCCAGACGCTGTGTTGAAGAGCAGAATTGGCATTGTTACAAAAGAAACCCTCTTGGGGGACGTTCGATTGGGCGGGGTAATACTTGGCGAAGATGCGGCATTCGCTGAAGTGGCTTTGTGCTCCGCCGAACTGGCGGCCATAGCTATAGTCGGCGATGCCATCGCGAATCGGCTGACAGAGATTTTGCAGCCAGTGTTCGTCGGTTGGTACGCAGTGCCCGCTGATGAATACCAGAACTCCGCCGCGCGCAGCCTCGCAGCCGATGTTGAGCGATCGCCCGAAGGAGAACTCCTCGCGCTTGATGTAGCAGATGCGACATCCATACCGTTCGGCAATTTGCACCGTGTCGTCGGTGGAGCCGGAATCGACGAGAATCACTTCGCTGCGAAGGCCGTTTGTTTTCTGGGAGGCAATATTTACGAGAAGGCTCTCGAGGTATTGGGCTTCATTGAGGGTGCGGATGACGATGCTGACGTCAATCTCGCCAAGGTTAATGACGGTTGGTTTCAGCAACAGATTGAAGTTCGGAGCCATGCGCTGATGAATCAGGCGGATTTCGTCCGGATCGACAGCGTTAATGGCGAACATGTCCCAATGTACCGCAACAACCTGTTTGACTCCGATTTCCTCAGCGAACTGGAACGCTTCGCGTACCGACATATTGCCGGTAATGCCCCGCCGTTCGCGGAAGAAATTGTGTTCATTGACGGGCAATATGGCGGTGTGGATCGGACGTAGGCTATTGAGCGCATCGATAATTTCCTGGCGCGCCATGGTATCGCCGGCGAGATAGAGGCGCTGTCCGGAATAGTCGAGCAAATACCCGACATATGCGAGGTTGTCCTGGGCATCGCGTTCAACTTCCGGGTGGGCGGCGGGCATTGCACGCAATTGCAGGCCGGGTACCAGATCGAACCATGCTTCTTTGGCGAGAACAATTCGTTCAGCAGAAATGCCCCATTCCCGTAGCTTTTCCACCACCGGGGCTGGGCCGACGAAGTTTGCACGCGGGGAAGCCTGGGCGAGCTTCGGCAAAGTGTGCGGGTCGCAGTGGTCGATATGTTCGTGGGTAACGAGCACCCAGTCCGCATCGGTAACGGCCTCCGGCGCGTATGGAATGGGCACCTGCCGCACCAGATCGGCCGCGTCGATCTCCTGCACTGAATTGGAAAGATAGGGGTCCACATAGACCGTTGCGGTGGGAAAAACAAGACGGCAGCCCGATTGGCCGAGCATTTGAACGGGAATGCGCAGCCCACTCACGGTGCGACCCCGAAGATTTGCCGGTAGTCGGCTTTTTCGAAGATGGCGCAGGCGCCGTCGAGCGTGGCATCAATTATGCGACGTCCATCCTTCTCGAATTCCGCGCGAGCGATCTGGTAAGACTCCTCCGAGCGGGCGAGGTCGGGATTGTTCCATGTTCGCCCGCCCCCGAAGTAATCCGGGCAGAAGTGATTGGGGTCAGGTCCGTCAAGCCGGCTTGCCTCGTTAGGGGCGCCGCTGCACTCATAGCGATGGTCCATTCCGACTATGACGACTTCCCCGAAACCGAGATAATGGGCGATTTGCAGTGCGGCGTAGGTGACAGTCCAACCTTCATGCAGACCCATGGTAATATCGCGGCTGAAGCGTGCGGGCGGGTTTTGCGTTTCGATGTGATACGTCAATGCATTCTCGGGATTCAAGTCGGCTCCGCGGCAGGAAATAAACTTGATGCAGTTAATGGCTCTGATCTCCTCAAAGGATTGTTCAATGACATTCCGATTCACTGCAACGTAATACCGAGGATAGAAGCGATATTTCCGGAAACCCAGGAATATCTTGTTCATGCCGATAACGGTTTCGCTGCGCAGAAAATCGAGATTCATGCGATTGAGCGATGGCCCATTGGCGACGAGGACGGCGCGCTCGCCAGCATGGCGGCCGTACAGTTGCGATAAACGATGCGTCATCCCGATTTCCGCTTGCGGCCGGCGGCGGTGCCCGGAATTGAACCCGGATACTCGAAACCCGGCGTTTTCTCGACATCGTGGCCAATGAACTTTTGCACGCCCGGCCATTCTTTCGCGTTATAGTCGTCAAAGATGACGTAGGCGCCTGGTGGAAGCAGTGGAAAGTACGTGTGGAAGTCGTATTTGACGCCTTTGTAGCCGTGGTTCTCGCCAATTATGAGCAGGTTTATCGGAAGGTTCCTGGCGGCCGCAAGTGCGTCTGGTGCCGTGTCGTACTGTTTGATCGCGCCATGGTCCGATTCGGGAACGTTGGCCAGATGCATGGTGCGAACGAAGGTCAAGTCACTGACGGGCTCGCTGAGCACGGCATTCAGCGCTTTTCCATAGTAACCGTCAAAGGGGGCGATTGTTTGCGCGCCGATGGCTTCGGTCACGTCGAAAGGTGGGGACACGGGCATCAGTTTGGCGCGGCTTCGGCGGCGGAAGCTAGGTTCGATCGTCGTCGCCCCAGCACCTAGTCCTCCGGTTTGTTTAGCGGTCATCTGCATTCGCTGACGTTGATCAAAGTCCGGGCTTTTCGAGAAACGGTGTGTGGCTTGTCGCGCTTGGCGGAACTTACGTAAGTCGGAATCGCCCGCTAGTGCGGTGTGGAGCGGTACCATGTCGATCCAGACCTTTCCATTGGCGATGAGCCCGTGGGCGGTGGAGCGCCTCATGGCTTCGCCCGGGGTGGGCGGCTGAGTGACGGCGCCTGGCGCTTTCGAATTGTCCTTCATGGCGTTCCAGCAAATTTTTATTCAAAGCGCGGGATGAAATTTGCCGGCCCAGGGTTCAACTCATCCAATTGCCGGACAAGTGACGGACTGCACAGTTGGACTAGGGTGCGGCTTCCGTTCTGGAGGAACTGCTGCCAGCGGATGTGATGCGCGTGTACGGTTACGGGTTCGACGCACGCAAGACGATGCGCTCGATCCGCTGGAAGTGCGATTTGGCGAGCATCATTTCCACCCGCCTCATTTGCCGACGAATCGCCGGCTCTGCTTCGCCAATCTGATGGCTTTGCAGCTTGCTCTGGATTTCGCTGACTTGCTCGAGCTGCGCGTGGTGCAACCTCGCCGCGTGGGTCAAGGCATTCCGCCTGCACCGTCTTCTCTCTCCATAGGGTTTCCGTATCCAGGCAATAGCGCTTGGATGCTTCCGGTACCCGATGGAGTTGGATCAGGAGCGGTTCGTTTACAACCTGCCTTTCTTTCAGGAGATTTTCGTGTTGTTGCGCGGGCATGCTTCCGTTTTTCCTACCGCCATCGATTCGATTATTTTCAAGCCAGTTCACGACCAAGTTGTATCGCACTTGAATATCAATGCGCTTGAACCGAAATGCTGCTGCCCAGGATTTCCGGCGCCCTGGCCCGGTTCGGCAAGAACAAATGGGGCGATCAAGGTGGTGTGGATACGGTGCGGGTCCATAGAGTGTTCGCAGCAGAGAGGCGCCTCCAGTACCGAACATTCAAACATCCTGAACAAACCAAACTCAACTTCTGGCCTAAGGCATTGAAGTTCTGATATAGTGGAACTAAGCGCCGTGCCGGCAGGCGCGGAGAGTTTTACCAGATTCTTGGATATTTGCTGTAATAAAGTTTGACGGCATATCTTCAACATTACGAGGGTGGGCTTGTCCGTGCTCGAGTCGGCGTAGTTGCGATTCTAGATATTCAAAAAAGTTGGGACAAACCTTCGATGTCACTGACTTTGCGGGAGGCCATTTCAAACAAAGGCGCCTGTTTCGACAGGTACTCCGTGAGAGACTTCGTCGGCGCGGAAAACGGGTCGCCCCGGCGACGAAATCGAGCCCCCTCGGAGTTTGCCGCGGCACTGATCCTTGCGTGTGTGTCATCGGGCAAGTAGTCGAGGAATTCTCCGACCAATTGACCTACGTACTGGTCGATGTCTTCGTAACGAACCACACTGATATACCGGTTCGGTGACTCCATTGCAGGCAGTACCCATTTTTCGAGAAAACGGGCGATATATTGCGTTTTCATCGTTAGCCATGAAGCCAACTTTTCGGTTTCAGGCGCAATGAAATGCTCGTCGAAAACTTGATACGCGCTTGCCAATACCTCCTTTTCGTGGGATAGCCAGATCTTGCGCATGTCAATACCTTGGCGCTGAAGTATTGCGCGATATGCGCCTAATTGATCCAGGCAAAACCAGGATGTAAGAATAAACAGCGGGTCGCGCAGTAATACCAATCGTCGCAAATGCGGTCCGGCATGCAGCGGCGGGTCAGTCAACTCGAAATCGTGCGACTTCGTCATGCGAAGACGGAACTGCGTATTTTGACGCGCAAACGTCGCATAGCCGGTTAGCGCGCAGGGGTGACTCTTGCAACAACCTGTCTCATTGTACCACTCGCAGAACGAAAAAGAGTCGCCGAGAACTCGTGCGAAGGTGTTACGCAGGTAGTGCAGACCAGACCGGGGAAGCGACTTTGAGTCGATTAATACAAAGGGCGTAGAAATATCTTCGCTGGCTTGGGTGTTCAGGCGTTGATAAAACCCCATGGCGTCGGCATTGACGGGGGCCAAGGGCTTGGCGTTCGTTGGGGCGGCGGGTATGCTGAGGCCATGGGACAAGCTTGCGATTCCCGACAATTGCTGCAGCCGTCCCTCGGAGCCGGGCGTGAGTCCCAGATCTTCCAGTTGGTATCCGGCTCTTGCCTTCGCAAGGAGGCGAATGTCGCTACCCGGCATGCCGACCTCGATGGCCTTTTCGAAATATGGCATTCCGCGTGCGGCGCTTTCGGTTGCGGAGTACGCACGTCCGATACTGTTGTAAACACCTGCGATCAATACGCGGCGGAGCAGTTTATCGCCACAACCCCAGCCCCGAGCAAGACGAAGCAGTTGTTTGGCTGCCAGAGCGTTGCCTACCTGAAGGTGTGCCGCAGCCGCTAACAGCGCCAGCTTCGCCCGCTCTGGATGATGTTGGAGAGCGTCTTCCGATATCTGCGTAAGGCGCAACCAGTCGCCAAACTGCCACTGGTTGCGGGCTCGTTCGAGCAAATTCTCGTCGTACGGAACAAGCGTCTGCTCCGGGTGTTGCTCGTGGGCCATGAGACGTTGCTTGGTCGTAACTTTGCGCCTGCGAGCGACTGATTCTTCACTCATAGGCCAGGCTCTCGCAGCAACATATCTTTGATTAAATCGAGTTGTGCCTCAGCGCGAACCATTTCCTCGTGCATGATCTGCTGGCGCACCGCAAGCGCGGAATTTTCCTGCTCCATTTGCGCCTTGGCTTGCTTAAAATTTTCCGCTTCGCGGGCGCGCTCGATTGCCAGTTTGCTGGCTTCATCATGACGGCGCGCGAGGGCAAGCTTTTCCTGCTCGAGTTGCGTCTTGGTGTGCTTTAGAGCCTCGATTTCGGAAATACGAACCGCTGCGAGCTTGGCGTCCTCGTCCATGCGTGCCGCAAGCGCAACATTGTCCTGCTCCAGCTGGGTCCGCGCCGCGCGCAGGCCTTCAATTTCGCGACCGTGAACTTCGGATGCCTTCGTTGCCTCCTCCAGGCGTGCCGCCAGGGCCGTCTTTTCCTGCTCCAGCTGGGACCGCGCCGCGCGCAGGCCTTCAATTTCGCGACCGTGAACTTCGGAGGCCTTCGTTGCCTCCTGCAGGCGTGCCGCCAGGGA
>JAEUNM010000041.1 GCA_016791105.1 Rhodocyclaceae bacterium
TACAAGACCCCGAAGCCAGTGCCAGGAAAATTGCGCGTCATCGCGCGCCGCGCATGAGCACGGGCGCCTTGCCACTGGCGGTGACGCGCTCGCACCTTCCTGACAGTCACACTTTCGCGCAAATGCGGTGCTGGATTTTCCACACCGTTCGCCCGGAGCCTATCGAAAGGTACGACACAGTTCTACCGAGTCGGCCTTAAGAATTCGGGCACCTCCGTAGGGCGGATAAGCCGCAGGCGCAATCCGCCGTATGGTGCCGCGAGTGAGAAAAAATGGCGTCTGCCCCCATTTCCCCAATTCAGCCCCATTTCCCCAATTCAGCCGGATAGGCGCTAAAAACAAGTCGACGCCGCCCCTTCCCGAAAGCCCACGAGTGAACTTTCCCTGTTGCTGTCACTGTCGGGAAACTGGGTTGGGCATTGACCAAATCAAATTTCGATTTTAGTATCGTCAAATGTATCGGCAGCGCGAACTTGCAGCTACGCTATCCCGGGCTTTGGCTGGGTTTCCCGCCGTCTTGGTCACGGGGCCGCGACAGTCGGGCAAAACAACCTTTCTGCGCCACGAAACGGGCGAGGAACGGGCATACGTCAGTTTCGACGATCCGCTGGAGCGCGAATTTGCCTTGCAGGACCCGGATGGCTTTCTGGCGCGCTTCGAACAGCGGCCGGTCATACTGGACGAAATCCAGTATGTGCCGGCGCTGCTGCAACACCTGAAACTGCGCATCGATGCCGCGCCGGCGCGCCTGGGCCGTTGGCTATTGACTGGCTCGCAGCAATTCGGGCTCATGCGCGACGTGAGCGAAAGTTTGGCCGGCCGTGTCGCCATCCTCGAATTGCCGCCATTTTCCCATTTGGAACACCCTCGCGCAGATCTGGAGGAGGCGATCTGGACCGGAGGCTATCCCGTGCCGGCGCTCAATCCGGAGCGGCGTGAGCTGTGGCTGAAAAGCTATGTCGCCACCTATCTGGAGCGCGACGCGCGGCAGATACGCAATATTCCGGATTTACGCAGCTTCGGCCAATTCCTGGCGCTGGCCGCGAGCCGCCACGGGCAGGAATTCCATGCCGCCGATCTGGCGCGGCAACTGGGGGTGAGCCAGCCTACGGTGAAGTCCTGGGCCGGCGTGTTGGAAGCGTCCTACCTGGCGTATTTTTTGGCACCGTGGTATCGCAATTACGGCAAGCGCGTCGTAAAAGCGCCCAAGTTCTACTTTCTGGATTCGGCGTTGGCGGCCTACCTGACGCGCCAACCGGATGCCGCCGCCGCCCTGGCCGGTCCGCTGGGCGGGGCATTGCTTGAAGGCTGGGTGGTGAGCGAAGCGGTAAAAGCGTTCATGGCGCGTGGCGCCCGGCCCGAACTGTATTGCTGGCGCGCTCAGGACGGACTGGAAGTGGATTTGCTGATCGCCGTTGATACCACACTTTATCCGATCGAAATCAAACTTACCGCCACGCCGGGGGCGGGGCATGTGAAACCGCTGGAGCGATTTATCACCCTGGCGGGCGAGGATGCCAGCACACAAGGCCTGCTGGTGTGCCGCACAGAGCGCGAACGCCCGCTGCCCGGCGGGCATGTAGCGCTCCCCTGGCAGGACTTTCCGGGATGGCTTGCACAACGCTAATAGCGTGGGCGTGGTTTTATCAGAAAGAGAAAATGATCAGGGGGAGATTTCTGGCCGGCACTGAACGAGACGCGCCGCCGGAAAGGAGGTGGTATGACGCAGGCGCTGGGCATTGAGGCAACGGAAATCGGTAAAACCACGGCGCGTCGCTTTTTAGCACTCCGGCAAGCCCCTCGTAGACTTGGTCTTCGCCGCATTTTATAGTGGCCTGTCCCCGTTATTCCCGTCCCCGTTATTCCCCCGTTATTACCCATGAATGGGCGCACCCCAGAGGTGAATTTGGCCAACATACCGGGCGCATTATTGCAGAGGATGGGGGAAGCGCAGACGATTGGCGGGAACACCCGGTGACATCTCGTAGATGTTGTTGGCGGTCTGCACGGGTTCGAGTTTCCGGGCCGAGCGCGTGTGAAAAAGCGCGGAACCCCTGCTGGGGTCGCGCGGACGTGGCGGGTGTCGACGAGGGCGGATGAGAACGGCGCGTCCGCGACCAGCGCGTCTGTCCTGCCGGCAACTGTGTTGAATGGGGCGCCGGTTACCATAAACCTCGACAGCTTAAGGCGGGTCGGAAATACGATGTCGGCTTGCCCGGCCGCGCTGTCAGTGCCCGGCGAGCAGCCACAGCACCCCGATCAGTGCGGCGAGGTTCAGGCCGGTCAGTAACAAAATGGCCTTGACACGGAAGTTGAGCAGCTTGAGCGAGCGCTCGACTTCTGAAATACGCCCATCGACCTGGACCTGTACAGTGTCTATCCTTGCATTTAAATCAGAACTTATAGATGACGCTGTCTGGCCAATCGTGGATTCGGTTGCGCTTTTGACCTCATGAAGCAAATGTTTGATTTGCAGCCATAGGTGTGGCAGCTTCCTGTCCAGTTCGGCAATCCCCTTGCCTTGGCTGGACATCAAATCCTGCAACTCGAGCTGGGCCTTTGCCGTCGCATAGTCCTTGGGCAGTGCATCGGTGATCGAAAGTTGTGCGGCGCCGATCGTGTCGTCGAACGATTTTGTGACGTCCTCGTAACGCTGCTCGAATTTGTCGGAAAGTTGCTCGGCCAGGGTGTCGATCCGGCGGTGCGTCGCATAATCGAAGGGCATCTGCTTGCCGATCGAATTTTCGGCTTCCCCTATTCGGTCCGAGATTGCTTTCCTGGTATCTTCGTGCTGCTTGATGAATAAGTCGTCGAGCAACTCCCTTAGCAGTCCTTTCAAATCACTCTTTAATTTGTTTAATTCTTCATCTGAGAACGCTTCTTTATCGGCACACCTGGTCTTGTCCATTAGCATCCCTCGTCGGCAGGGCAAGAAAGCTTCTCGAAACCCTGAATTGCATGGAGCACTGCCATGACGCGGAGAAATTTCACGGAGTGATTGGGTTCGGCACACATCGCTTCGACTTGCGCGCGCACTTGCCTGCAAAACGCCTGACGGGCATGCGCGTGGTACTTGTCGGCGTAATTTTTTGCTTGATCCACGTAGTCGATTTCTGCTTTCAGGCGTCGCACTTTTTCTTCACAGCCCGTCTCGATGGCCTGGATTTCCCGCTCAATCGTAGCGACATCGTACTCGAGCGATACGGCCCGGAACCTGGCCTCTGCGATCTCGTTCTGAATTTTCGCCGCTTCGGCGCGATCAATTTCCTCAATGAATTTGGCGGTCGCATGCGTGACCTGGGTCCACGCCTCCTTGACCGTATTGTCGGCCAACTTTTTGTATTTGTTTCTGTCGCTACCTGGAAATAGATTACGGATGAATCCTGGGTATTCATCCTTAATTTTCTTAAGGCAGTCCATGATCGCGGTCTCGTAACTTTCAATGATGTCGCACGGGATGGATTGCAGTTCCGCCTCGGTTTGGACTTTGTTGACGGCTTCCCGGATTTTTTGCTTTGATTTGACAAGGTACGTCAATAGGGAACTCTCTTCGTCTTTATTGCGGCTCGATTTGCGGTCGTAACAGTTGTACGCTGTGTCAAGCGTATTGGTCGCGACGGTCGAGCGGGTGGGTTGCAGCGGTGGTTTATACAGGCTATTGATGTGATCATGCAAGGTTTCACGTTCGCATGCTAACGATGCGATATCCTGCCGCCGTTTGGTTGTCCGCTC
>JAEUNM010000046.1 GCA_016791105.1 Rhodocyclaceae bacterium
ATCTCTACGAAGGTGTCTGCCCCCGCCAAAACGGCGCTGACTGCGACCACCAATACTTCCACCAGGTCATACCGCGTCTTCTTTGCCTGCCGCGGGTCCGCGATCGATACGAATACATCCGCCAAGCTCAACCCGCCTTCCGTCTCCATGGAAATGCTCAAAAAAGACAGAAAACCACACAAATCAAGGCCCTGTGAACAGCCCCCTGCCAAGCTGCCGATCGTGAACGACTATTGCATTCGGTTGACGACATTGGCATTCATGCGATTGCCCTGGGCTAGTCCAGCAGTTCTGTCCGTCATGGCGGGCCGATGTTAAAATGCCGCCCCCTTGCGCCTCGTCTGCGCTGCCCGCCGCGCCCGGACCTACTCCATGATGCTCACCACGCTCACCGCGCTCTCCCCGCTGGACGGCCGCTACGCCGGCAAAGTCGAGGCGCTGCGCACCCATTTCAGCGAATTCGGCCTCATCCGCAACCGCGTGCGCGTCGAACTGGCCTGGCTCGCCGCGCTGGCCGCCGAACCGGCCATCGCCGAAGTGCCTGCGTTTTCGCAAACCACGCTGGACGAACTCGATCTGTTGCTGGCCAGTTTCCAGAGCGCCGACGGCGAAGCCGTCAAGCACATCGAAGCGCGCACCAATCATGACGTGAAAGCCATGGAATATTGGCTCAAGGAGCGCCTCGCGCACAATGCAGAAGTCATGCGCGTAACGGAATTCATCCACTTCGCCTGCACCTCCGAAGACATCAACAATGTGGCGCACGCGCTCATGTTGAAAGAAATGCGCGACGCCGTGCTGCTACCGGCGCTGGACCGGCTGATCGAACGCTTCGTGGCGCTGGCGCATGCCCTGGCCGACCTGCCCATGCTGGCGCGCACGCATGGCCAACCCGCGACGCCCACCACACTGGGCAAGGAAATGGCGAATATCGCCGCGCGCCTGCAGCGCGCAAGGCGCGCCATCACGCGGGTGGCGCTGACGGCCAAATTCAATGGCGCGGTAGGCAATTACAACGCCCATTTGGCGGCCTATCCGGACTTCGACTGGGAAAGTTTCAACCGCCGCTTCATCGAAGGTCTGGGCCTGGAATTCAACCCATACACGATACAGATCGAACCGCACGACGCGATGGCCGAACTGTTCGACGCCGCCGCGCGCGCCAATACCATATTGCTGGATGCCAATCGCGACATCTGGCAATACATATCGCTGGGCTATTTCAAACAGAAGCTCAAAGCCGGCGAAGTCGGCAGTTCCACCATGCCGCACAAGGTGAACCCCATCGACTTCGAAAATTCCGAAGGCAACCTGGGCATCGCCAACGCACTGCTGCGCCACCTGGCGGAAAAACTGCCAGTTTCGCGTCTGCAGCGCGATCTGACGGATTCGACCGTGCTGCGCAATATGGGCGTGGCTTTCGGCCACAGCTTGCTGGCTTACGATTCCTGCCTGCGCGGCCTGGGCAAGCTGGAAGCCGACCCGGCCCGCCTGGCTGCCGATCTGGATAGCGCCTGGGAAGTGCTGGCCGAACCGGTGCAAACCGTCATGCGCCGCTACGGTGTGCCCAATCCCTATGAACAGCTCAAGGATTTGACCCGCGGCAAAGGCATAGAGCGCGAGGCACTGGCGCAATTCATCGCCGGCCTGGACATACCGGAAGCCGAACGCCAGCGCCTGGCCGCGCTCACGCCGGCTGGCTATATCGGCAAAGCCGCCGAACTGGCGCGACGCATCAAAGCAACGGACTGATCAAGCGCATGGCCTTCGCCGACAACCTGAAAAAATTGCCGCGTATATCCCACCTGGCAGCCATAGATCTGCTGGACGAGGCGGGCGCGGTGGTGGCCAGCATAGAGAACAAGCCTGGCTCGGCGGGTTCGGTCGCCGTGTATAACCAGCTCGCCCAGACCTACGGCGCCATCACGGCGGAAGCCGCGCGCGCCGGCCTCGAACTGTATGCCGAACACGTCGAGGACGCGCGCAACAATCCCGGCAAACATCCGAACATAGACCGGCTGCTGGACATCACCCAAGCCGGCACGACGCTCAAAGTAAAACACCGCTTCGCAGTTTGATCCACCGCGCCCGGCAGCGCCGCTTCAAAACCTCTCAGCGGCCCGCCGCGGCTCTCGCGCGCATGACGTAATCCTGGTACGCAGGAATCGCGACGGCGGCCAGTATGCCGATGACCGCAATCACCAGCAGCAGGCCGACTATCATGCCTACTTTGCCATTGGGCGGCGTTTTATTGCCGAAACGATTCGGGCCGTCGGTACCGGGATAGAAAATTACGATCAGATTGGCGATGGGCACAAACATGAGCAGCGCGAGCCAGCCCGATGCATTGAAATCGTGGCAGCGCTTGACGGTCAGCATCACCTGCAGAACGATTAACACCAGATAACCCAGACCGAGCACGGCGGGATGCGTGAACGCCGCCAGCAGGCCGGCCACCGCCATGATTACAAATGCAATTCCCCAGCCGTAGGCGATATAGCGCAACCTGCCTATGCGGCCTGCCGTCGAAAACAGATTGAGCTTGAATTCCGCGTCGACGCCGGCTTGCGGCCCGTCCAGCCGTGCTGCCGGCGCCGCAAATGGATTCACGGCGCGGGTTTGATCGTTCATGAATGCACTCCCCTGAAAGTTTGTAGGGCGGCCTGGCTGAGCGAAATTTGTTGCCAACCACCGCAAGCGCAGTCTGGCGCGCCACCCAAACGGCATGATACAGGCGTTCCAAGCAATGCTGTGTCGCCCGAAAAGAGGTCGCCGCGCCCCGGACTGGCTGACCTGCGGCAGGACGGAAATTCGAACCACCCTATCTGGGCGCCAAACATCGCATCGCAAGCCAAGCGACCAAGGCTTTAGCCCGCCTTCGCGCGCATTGGTCGCGTCCTAAGCTGTGCATCGGCATCGTCCGCAGCTCGCGGTGACGCACCACATTCGTGCCTGCGACGGTGCGAATTTGTGCGCATTGAACGCTTTTCCACGCCCGCCTCCTTGCGCGGCACCGGCGCGACGCGGCGCGGGCGCGGTAAATTTGGCACGGGCATATGCTTTGCTTGCCAAAATCGCGGCCGCCGCGCATGCGCACCCTGCCGCGACGGCGCGCCCAGGTGCAGCCTTGGCTACAGAACGCATCAAATGAATTCCCGCACGGGAGACCCCAATTGGCATCTGCCCCACAAAGCGCACAGGATTGGCAAATTTACGTCGCCGTTACGGCGGCAATGCACGGACTTGAACTCGACCCCGCGCGCCAGGCCGAAGTGGCGCTGCAATTGCAGCGCATCGCCCTGATGGCCCAGCCTCTGCTCGACTATCCGCTCGGCAGCCACGACGAGTCGGCACCTGTGTTCCTGCCATGACGACACATCCGAGCGCCACTGATTTTGCCCGCCAGGTTGCCCGCGGCGACGTATCGGCACGCGAACTGGCCACCGCAGCCCTGGCGCAGATCGAGCGCGATAACCCGCACATCAACGCCTATACCGCGGTGACGGCCGAGCGTGCACTGGCCGAAGCGGACCATATCGACGCGCTGCGGCGGCAAGGCGAAGTATTACCGCCGCTGGCAGGCGTTCCCTATGCCGTAAAAAACCTGTTCGACGTCGCCGGCATCACCACCCTGGCGGGCGCCCGCCTGTACGCGGCTAACGCGCCGGCCAGCCAGGACGCCACCCTGGTCGCCCGAATGAAATCAGCCGGCGCCGTGCTCACCGGCGCGCTGAACATGGACGCCTATGCCTACGGTTTCACGACCGAAAACACGCACTACGGCGTCACGCGCAATCCGCTCGATCCGCAGCGAGTGGCGGGCGGTTCGTCGGGCGGCTGCGGTGCCGCGATTGCCGCCGGCATGGTGCCCTGCAGCCTGGGGTCCGATACCAATGGATCGATACGGGTCCCCTCGTCGTTCTGCGGCATTTACGGACTTAAGCCAAGCTTCGGCCGCCTGCCGCGCTCGGGTTCGCTGCCTTTCGTACCGAATCTGGATCATTTGGGGCCGTTCGCGCGTAGCGCAGAAGATGTCGCCCTCATTTACGACGCGCTGCAGGGCCCCGATGCCCGCGACCCCGCCTGCGCCCAACGTGCTTGCGAAGCAACCCTGCCCGACCTCACCCGCGGAATCGAAGGCCTGCGCGTTGCGGTGCTGGGCGGACATTTCACGCGCTGGGCCGGTACTGAAGCACGCGCCGCCGTCGCTACTGCCGCGCGCGTATTGGAAGCCAAGGACGAAGTCGAACTGGTCGATACCGCCGCCGCGCGCGCAGCGGCATTCATCATTACCGCCGCGGAAGCCGGCAACGCCTACTTGCCGCAACTGCGCGAACGACCGGAAGATTTTGAACCGCTCACGCGCGAACGCCTGAGCGCGGGTGCGCTATTGCCGGCTGCCTGGTACGTACAGGCACAGCGCCTGCGCGCCCGCTATCGTGCACAGGCGGCCGAACTGTTTCGCCACCACGACATCCTGCTGGCGGCGGCCACGCCCTGCCCGGCCACCCGCATCGGCCAGGAAACGATGGACATCAATGGCACGGAAGTGCCGGTGCGCCCCAACATCGGACTATTGACGCAGCCGCTGTCCTTCATAGGATTGCCGATCGCGGTGGTGCCGCTCGCGACTGCATGCGGACTGCCGATAGGCGTGCAACTCATCGCCCCGGCCTGGCGCGAAGATTTGTGCCTGCGCGCCGCCTGGGCGCTGGAACAGGGTTTAGTACGTGCTTAGCCAGGACAACGGTAGCTCAGGTTCGCGCCAGCAGGCGGCGCGATTCGTCCGGCGTGCGGAATATGAGCGGCCGGGTTTCCAGCAGGCCTTTCTGCGCCCGCTCGACCGCCTCGGTCACGACATGGTGCAGCGCCGACTTGTCGCAAACCGGATCGGCTGCGGCCGGATCGCCGGCCAGCATATAGGCCTGACAACGGCAGCCGCCATAGTCCTTTTCCTTTTCCGGACAACTGCGGCAAGGTTCTTTCATCCAGCCGGTGCCGCGATAGCGATTGAATCCTTCGGAGTCATACCAGATTTCGCGCAGGCTCATGTCGCGCACGTTCGGGAAAGCCAGGCCGGGCAGCATGCGTGCAGTGTGGCAAGGCAGCGCCGTGCCATCCGGCGTGATGGTCAGAAATACGTTGCCCCAGCCATTCATGCACTTTTTCGGGCGCGTTTCGTAATAGTCCGGCACCACGAAAAACAATTTCATGCGCTCGCCCAGGCGTTCGCGCCATTCATTCGTGACGGCTTCGGCGCGCTGCAGTTGTTCGCGCGTGGGTAACAAATGCTCGCGGTTCAGTTCGGCCCAGGAGTAATACTGGCTGTTGGCAAGCTCTACGTACTCGGCACCCAATTGGTCCGCCATTTCTATGATGCGGCCGATGTGATCGATATTGAGCCGGTGCATCACCACGTTGAGCACCATGGGCCAGCCGTGCTCCTTGATGATGCGGGCGCAACGCTGTTTCAGGTCGAAGGTGCGCGTATGCGACAAAAAGTCGTTCATTTCGCGCGTGGAATCCTGCAGCGACAACTGGATATGGTCGAGTCCGGCTGACCGCAAAATGCGCGCACGCTTCTCGGTCAGTCCCACACCCGAGGTGAGCAGATTGGTGTAATAGCCCAGCCGGTGCGCTTCCGCGACAAGAATTTCCAGGTCCGCGCGCAGCATGGGTTCGCCACCCGAAAAGCCGCACTGCACGGCGCCCAGTTCGCGCGCTTCGCGCAAGGTGCGCAGCCAGTCCTCGGTACTTAGTTCCTGCTCATGGGCGGCAAAATCGACCGGGTTATAACAAAACACGCAGTGCAGCGGACAACGGTAGGTCAGTTCCGCCAACAGCCACAGCGGTGGCCCGGGCAGCGTCATTTCCACACCACCCAGCGCTGCGCGCGCGCGATTTCCAGGAAGGCGTTTACGTCAGCCGCCAGCCCCGTCGCGGAAAACGCCTGTTCCAGATCGGTCACGATGCCCTGCATGTCGCGCTCGCCATCGCAGCGGCGCAAAATTTCCGCCGCGCTCTGATTCAGTTTGACCATGCCTTCCGGATACAACAGCACCCAGGATTGCTGCGCCTGTTCCCACTGCATGCGGAACAGCGGATTGAGGCAAGGACGCGCGCCGGCCGGGTTCATGCATTCACGCCGTATTTGAGTGCCAAGGCGTCATTCATTTGCCAGAGCACGTCGAGTTTGAATTGCAGGATGTCCAGCGCCCGCAATTGCAGGGGACGCGTATCGAAATACGCCAGCGTGATGGCGAGGCCTTGTTCGACGTCGCGGCGCGCCTGACGGACGCGATTGCGGAAATACTGCAAACCTTCGGTCTCTATCCAGGGATAGTGTTCCGGCCAATTGGCCAGCCGCTCCTTGTGGATTTTGGGCGCGAACAGTTCGGTCAGCGAGGCACACACGGATTCCTGCCACGGGCGCTGGCGGCAGAAATTAATGTACGCATCGACCGCGAATCGATTGCCCGGTATGACGTGGCGCAGATCGACAATTTCTTCGCGCGAGAGGCCGACCGCCAGCCCCAGGCGTATCCAGGCCTCGATGCCGCCGGCGTCGTCGCCATGGCCGTCGTGATCCAGGATGCGCTGGATCCAGCCGCGCCGCACTTCGCGATCCGTGCAATTGGCCAGGATGGCCGCATCTTTCTGCGGGATGGCGATCTGATAATAAAAGCGGTTCGCCACCCAGCCGCGGATTTGTTCCGGCGTCGCGCGACCGCTATTGAGCATCACATTGAACGGGTGATGAATGTGATAGGCGGCGCCCTTGTCGCGCAGGCGCTGTTCGAATTCGGTGTGGCTCCAGGGTGCCAGATCGACGGCATTTTCCATGGTGGCTTACAGTTCCAGTTCCATCCCGTCCCAGGCGACTTCAATGCCGGCGGCTGCAAGTTGCGCGCGTTCGGCACCGTTTTCATCCAGAATCGGGTTGGTGTTATTGATATGGATGAGCACCTTGCGCGTCGCCGCGGGCAGCCGCGCCATCCACTCCATCATGCCGCCGGCGCCCGCCTGCGGCAGATGGCCCAGTTTGCGCGCGCCTTTGTTGGCGACACCGGCGCTTTGCATTTCGTCTTCAGTCCAGAAGGTACCGTCCACCAAAACGCAATCGGCTTCCTGCATGGCGCGCCACACCTGGGCTTCGATTTCGCCCAGACCGGGCGCGTAAAACAGGCTGCGCCGGCTTGCTACGTCCGTCATCACGAGGCCCACGTTATCGCCGGGCACCGACTGATTGCGATGCGGCGAGTAGGGTGGCGCCTTGCTTTGCAGGGGTAGCGCGGTGAAATTCAGTCCGGCGATGCCATCGACGGTGAAGCATTTGCCCAACGGCAGTTCATGCCAGCGCACGCCGCAGTAGTGTTCGAGTACGCGCAAAATCGGGTTGCCCACCGTCAAATCTTCGCGCACCGCCGCGGTGCACCAGATATCCAGCGGCTCGGAGCGCTCGCGCAGCATGTAGAGGCCGGTCGTGTGGTCCACCTGGGCATCCATCAGCAGCACGGCGCGGATAGCGGTATCGCGCAATTTGCGCGCCGGCTGCAGGGCCGGATGCGCGCGCACCTGCTGCAACACGTCGGGCGAGGCATTGATGAGCAGCCACTCCACCCCGTCACCGCTCACTGAGACCGAGGATTGCGTGCGCGCGCGCGCGACGATGCTGCCGCGGCGCAAGCCGTCGCAATTGCGGCAATTGCAGTTCCACTGCGGGAAGCCGCCACCGGCTCCGGAACCCAGTACGTGCAGACGCATGATTCGGGCGCTCGCGTCAAAACTCCATTCGTAAAAAGTAAAACGGGCCGACCCAGGGGCCGGCCCGTCTGCATTTCATACTTAGCGCGTCGCGATGTACATCGTGATTTCAAAGCCGAAACGGAAGTCGCAGGCTTGCGGGGTTTGCCACTGCATGGAAGTCTCCTTTGATCGGTGTTTCGTTGGAACGGGATTGCAAACTTGGCGGCTCAAGCGCCAAGCGTTCGAGCATTGTGCCCTGTCGCCCGACGCGGATCATCGGTGCAATCTGCATTCGACCCTCATGATTTTCATGAGATGCGCGCGCCGCGGCCGCCATGCCGGCGTGATTCCGCGGGCATGGGTTAGCATTTGCGCCATGAACCCGAAATTTTTGCGCTATCCGCTCTATCCCCCCGTCGAGCCTTACGACCAGGGCTGGCTGGAGGTCGGTGAGGGCCACCGCATTTACTACGAACAGTGCGGCAACCCGCGCGGCCTGCCCGCGCTATTCCTGCACGGCGGCCCGGGCAGTGGATGCACGCCGCAGCAAAGGCGATTTTTCGACCCGCTGCGCTATCGCGTCGTGCTGTTCGATCAGCGCGGCTGCGGCCGCAGCGAACCGCGCGGCGCGACGCACGCCAATACCACCGCGCACCTGGTACGCGACATCGAACGCTTGCGCGCCCATCTGGGCGTGCAACGATGGCTGGTGTTTGGGGGTTCCTGGGGCTCCACACTGGCGCTCGCCTATGCCGCCGCGCAGCGCGCTGCCTGCCTGGGGCTGATACTGCGCGGCATTTTTCTGGCCGGCAAGGACGATACGGACTGGCTGTTCCGTGACAGCGCGCAGTATTTGCCCGACCACTGGGCAGAATTTTCGGCGCTGGCGCCGGGCCAACACTTGCTGCACTATTGCATGCGGGCGATTGCCGCCGGCCCGCCCGAGCGGGCCATTGCGGCGGTACGTGCCTGGGTGCGCTACGAAGAAGCCGCCATGCGCTTTGGTCAACCTGATGCGGCCGTTCAAGCCCCACCCGATACACCGGAAGAAAATGCCCGTCTGCTCGACAAATACCGCGTGCAGGCGCACTACCTGACGCAGGACTGTTTTTTTGGCGAAGACCAACTATTGACCGAGGCCACGCGCATGGGCGCTTTACCCACCGTCATCCTGCATGGCCGGCTGGACATGGTGTGCCGCCCGCAGGCGGCGTGGCGGTTGCATCGTGCACTGCCAGGCAGTCGCCTGTATATGGCCGGATCGTCCGGACATAGCCCCTTCGACACGGAATTGTCCGCCGGCCTGGTGTCATCGACCGCGCATTTCGCCGAGCAAGGCAATTTTACGGATTGGCAGTTTCCGGCATCGTGAGCCTGCGGCTGCAGATCAATCTGATCATCGCCTCGCTCATGGCTTTGTTCCTGGGCACGCTGGCGTGGCAGCAAATTCAGGACACCGCCGCCAGCGTGCGCGAAGAAATGCAGGGTTCGCACCGCGTTGCGACACAGCTATTGGCGCGCATCAGTTGGGTATTCAGCGAAGGCGGCGTCGCCGGCATGGTGAAATTTCTGCAGCAACTCGGGCGCATACGCGCCAACGAGGTGTGGCTGTATGACGCCACCGGCACGCTGGTTTATGCGTCTCCCCCGTCGCCGTATAAAGCCGGACGCGAAGCACCGGAGTGGTACGCAAGCCTGGTGGCGCCAAAAATGGTGGCCGAACAGATAGACATACTGGGCGGCCGCCTGGTCATACGCGCCGACGCCTCGCGCGCCATTCTGGATGGTTGGGACGATCTGCAGCGCTTGCTCATCATTAGCGGCGCCGCCTTCGCCAGCATCAACCTCCTGGTGTTCTGGCTTACCGGGCGCACCCTGAAACCGCTGCGGAAAGTGGTCGACGGTTTGCAGCGCATGGAACAGGGTGACTATTCCACGCGCCTGCCGCCGCTGGCCGGACGCGAGGCACAGCTCATGAGTCAGGCGTTCAACCGCATGGCGCAGGCGGTATCCGACAATGAAGCGGCGCGCCGCGCCGCTGCCGAAGCGACGCGCGACCTGCAGGATAACCGGGAGCTGACGCGCGCCATCCAGGCCCATGTCGAAGACGAAAGACGCGCCATTGCGCGCGAATTGCACGACGAACTGGGGCAGTCCATCACCGCGATCAAAAGCATGGGCCTCGCCATCCTGCGCCGCAGCGAGGGCCGCGATGCGGGCGTCAGTCAGGCTGCGCAATTGATCGTGGATACGGCCGGCCATTTGTACGATGCCGTGCATCAGATGATTCCGCGCCTGCGCCCCTTCGCGCTGGATAGTTTCGGCCTGGCCGATGCGCTCGCCGATCTGGTGGCCGAATCGCGCGCGCAACACGCCAACGTGGAAGTGGCCGCGCACATAGGCGAACTGCCGGCCGATCTGGGCGACACACTCGCCACGGCGGCGTACCGCATCGTGCAGGAAGCGCTCACCAATGCCTTGCGGCACGCCCACGCCGGGCGTATCGACCTCGCCGTGCGCGTCGATCAAACGCGCCTCGTGCTGTGCGTGGAAGATGACGGCGTCGGCCCGCCGGAAAACTGGGATCGTGCCGGTCATTACGGAATACGCGGCATGCGCGAGCGCGTCGCGCAACTGAACGGGGAACTGACGTTGGACAAGGGTGCGCGCGGCGGCGTGCGTATGTTCGCCTGGCTGCCGCTACAGTAAGTGACATGAAGCGCAAAACCCGCGTAATGCTCGTTGATGACCATAGCGTCGTGCGCATGGGCTTTCGCATGCTGCTGGACGCAACCGACGACATCGAAGTAGTGGCCGAAGCGGAAAGCGGCGAAGTAGCGTATGCGCGCTACAGCGAGTGCGCGCCCGACGTGGTGGTCATGGATTTGGCGATGGCCGGCATGGGCGGCCTGGAAGCGATCAAGCGCATCGTGGCGCGCGATGCGCGCGCGCGCATACTGGTTCTGTCCGCCCACGAAGACACCAGCCATCCGCGCCGCGCCCTGCGCGCCGGCGCAAAGGGCTATCTGTCCAAGCGCAGTGCGCCCGAAGCTTTGCTGGACGCGGTGCGCACCATCATGGCCGGGCGCGTCTATCTCGACGCAGCGCTGGCGCAACGCCTTGCCGTGCAGGATTTGTCCGGCGAGCACGGACCGGAAGAACAATTGTCCGAGCGCGAATTCGAAATATTCGTGCACCTGGCACGCGGTCTTACAGTCAATCAGATTGCCGAATTGCTGCACCTGAGCCCGCGCACCGTGGGCACGCACCTGTATAACGTCAAACAGAAACTGAAAGCCGGCAACCAGGCGGAACTGACGCTCATCGCCCTGCGCCATGGGGTGATAGAACCCTGAGCCGTCAGGCGCGAGCGTTACCTACGCTCTGCCCGCCGCTGGATTAACACGCACAGGCCCAGCAGGGCACGATGCTGGCAAAATTCCCCCTCGGCGGCGCGCCACGCTCGCCTTGCCGCAGCGCAATTCCAACGAAAGGAAGCAGGCATGCACCTCAAACCCGGCGACCCGGCGCCCGATTTCGAAGGCGTCATCACCAATGGCAATACGGTAAGGCTGGCGGATTACCGCGGCAAAAAGCTGGTGTTGTACTTTTATCCCATGGACGACACGCCGGGCTGCACGCGCCAGGCCTGCAGCCTGCGCGACGGTTACGCAAACATCGCCGACAAGGGCGCCACGGTGCTGGGCGTGTCCTCGCAGGACGAAGCGTCGCACCGCCGCTTCACGCAGAAATTCAAGCTCAACTTTCCGCTGCTGGCCGATACCGATCAACGCGTGGCGCGTGCCTACGGCACCGTGGGCGGCATGTTCGGCCCGCTGCAACACCTGCTGGGCATGAGCCGCCGCATCACCTTCATCATCGACGAACAGGGTAACATCGCCCACATCATTACCGCCCCGGATGTAGGCGCCCACGCGACCGAAGTGCTGCGCTACCTGTGAACGCCTGAAATTGCGCCGTGCCGGGAACCTGCCGCCGGCTTTGCGTTCTACAGCGCTTTGTGCCGCGAGCGGCCGGACATCCGGCCCTGTTCGCGGCCCGACCAGCCAGGAGCAAACACAATGAAGAGCGCACTTCCTGTCGTACTGTTAGCCCTTGTCGCAAGTTCTGCCCAGGCAGCGCCGGAAAGCTATACCGCAGACCCCAACCATACCTGGCCCGGCTTTGAAATCAACCACTTCGGCTTTTCCATCCAGCGCGGCCGGTTCGAAAAAACCGCCGGCAAAATCGTGCTGGACACGGCCGAAAAGAAAGGCTCCATCGAAATCACCATAGAGGCCCGCTCGCTGAGCATGGGCTTCGAAAAATGGACCAAACACATCCAGTCGGAAGACTTTTTCGATGTCGAGAAATATCCGACCTTGACTTACAAATCGGACAAGTTGCTGTTCGACGGCGATAAACTGGTCGGCGCCGAAGGCGAACTTACCCTGCACGGGGTGAGCAAACCCGTAAAACTGACGGTAAGCAATTTCAAGTGCGGGCCGAATCCTTTCAACAAAAAGCCGCAGTGCGGCGCAGAAATTTCCGCCCAGATCAAACGTTCGGATTTCGGCATGAGCAAATTTCTGCCTGCAGTTGGCGACGACGTAAAAATCTTTTCGCCTATCGAAGCGTATCGGGACTGACAGGCCGGCAAGAAGTATCAGTTGCCGGCCGAAGTCGCTTGCCGGAACTGAAAAAAGGCCGCCCGCGGGCGGCGTTTTGTTTGGGCTGGATAGAAGGTGCTGGATCAGTGGGCGGCGCTGCGGGCGATCAGGTCGGCCAGGCTGGTATTGCCGGCGCGGCGGGCAATGTCGGCAGCCGTGGCGCCTTCGGCATTCGTGAATTTCGCGTCGGCACCGCGCGCCAGCAGCAATTTTGCAAGTTCGTCCTGACCATTGCGCGCCGCCAGCATCAAGGCCGTCATGCCATTGGGCGCGACTGCATCGGGCGGCGCGCCGTGGTCGAGCAGAATTTTCGCGATGTCGGCATGCCCGCTGAAGGTTGAATAATGCAGCGCGGTCCAGCCCGAGTGATCCAGCCGCGCACCGGCGTCGGCCAGCGCCCGCACGACTTCCGTGTGTCCTTGCAACGCCGCCAGCATGACCGCCGTATCGCCCGAGCGATTGCGCGTATTGAGCCGCGCGCGGCGCGCGATGAGGGCGCGCACGGCCACCACATTGCCATTGCGCGCCGCCGACATGAGCAAATTCATGCCGTCGCGGTCGGATGAGTCGGGGTCCAGCCCGCGCTCCAGCAAGTCCAGCAACGCGCCATTATTGTCGTTCTCGACCGCGTGCAATGCATCTTCCAGGCTGCCCGCGAATGCAGCGCCCGGGCCAAGCAATAGTAGCGCCACGCCAAACACGAAATGCCGCCGTTTCATGCCGCCTGCTCCAGATCTGCCGGTGCCTCGGCGGCACTGAACAAGTCGAAAAAATTGCGCGTGGTGGCGCGGGCTATCTGTTCGACGCTGTCTCCGCGCGCACGCGCGACATGTTCGGCGACATGGGCCACGAATGCCGGTTGATTGGTTTTTCCGCGATGCGGCACCGGCGCCAAATAGGGAGCATCGGTTTCTATGAGCAGGCGCTCGAGCGGCACGAAGCGCGCCACATCACGTATCGCTTCAGCATTGCGAAAACTGACGATGCCCGACAGCGATATATAAAACCCAAGTTCCAGCGCAGCACGTGCCACCTCGACACTTTCGGTGAAACAGTGCATGACGCCGCGCGCGGCGTCAGCCCCTTCTTCACGCATGATGGCGAGGGTATCTTCAGCGGCTGCACGCGTGTGGATGATGAGCGGCAGCCGCGTCGCGCGTGCGGCGCGTATGTGCGTGCGGAAGCGTTCGCGCTGCATGGCGGCAGTGTCGCTGCCGCGATAATAGTCGAGGCCGGTTTCGCCGATCGCGATTACGCGCGGTGTGCGCGCAAGTTCGACCAGCATGGCCAGATCGGGCTCGGTGACGCCGGTATAGTCGGGGTGCACACCCACCGACGCATACAGATTAGGGTGGCGCGCGGCATAGGCAGCGACGCGCGGAAAATCTTCCAGCGTGACCGATACGCACAAGGCGTGGGTAACGCGCGCTGCCTCCATGGCCTGCAGAATTTCGGTTTCGCGCTCGGCCAGGCCGGGGAAATCGAGATGACAATGAGAATCTACGTACATCCAGTCAAACCGTATGGGTGGGGCGGGGAGAGTTGAGATAAGGCCCGATGATGTTTTCGATGCGGTTGCGCACGGCCTGACCGCTTTCGTCATTTTTGAATTGCACGCCTATGCCTTGTTGCTTGCCGCCCTGCGCGCCGGCCGGGGTTACCCACACCACGGTGCCGGCAACCGGCAAACGGGTCGGGTCTTCCATCAGTTGCAGCAGCAGAAACACCTCGTCGCCAAGGTGGTAGACGCGCGTGGTGGGCAGAAAAATTCCGCCTTGTTTCAGAAACGGCATGTAGGAGGCGTACAGCGCGGATTTCGAGGTGATGGACAAAGACATCACGCTGGGCCGTGCCGCGGCTGCGTTTTTGGTCGGTTCGCTCATGCGGGTCTCCTCGCGGGCGGCTGCGCGGCGCGCGCCATGCTGCGCAGGTAGCGCAGCAACATGTCTTCGATGAACAGGCGCGCATTGAGCGTATGGCCGGAAACGCCGCGCATCCTGCACAGATCATTGTACCAAGCGCCGATGCGGGCGCTGTTGCCGGACTCGGCAAGGCGGCGCAGATCGGCCGCCTGTTCCGGGAAAAAGCGCACCGATCCACCCAGGGCCAAAGCGCCAAGATCGGCCGCCCATTCCTGCATCCAATTTACGATCAACGGCAGATCCACCCGCGCAACTTGAGGGTTTTTGCTGTCAGCAACCCAAGTTTGCCATTGCGCCGCGAGTTCGAGCGGGTCACCGCCTTGCGGCAGTCGCGCGAGGCCGCGGGCAAAATCGCGCCGCCGCTCGCCTTGGCCGCCGCGCGCAAATTCGACCGCACGCAAGGGCGCGCCGCCCGCGGCGGCAAGCAACAAGGCGGCATCGCTCAGGCCCTGGGCTTCCAGCCACGGGATGGCCGCGGCCGGGTCCGGTTTGGGCATGGCGATGATGCGGCAACGGCTGCGCAAGGTGGGCAGCAAGCGGCGCACAGAATAAGAGACGAGCAGAAATACGCCGTGCGGCGGGGGCTCTTCCAGCATTTTCAGCAGCGCATTGGCAGCCTGCACGTTCATCGCTTCGGCCGGTTCGATCAGCACGACGCGGCGTCCGCCCTGGTGCGCCCCGACAGACATGAAGTCGGATGCGGTACGTACCTGGTCGATCAGAATTTGCCGCGACAGCGCCTTGCGCTCGGTCTTGTCGGTTCCACCTTCGCTTTCTTCGGACGCATCTTCCAGTTCCGGCGCATCCATGTCGGCCGGCGGGCGCAGCATCAGGTAATCGGGATGGCCGTGCCCGTTGAACCACAGGCAGGCCGGGCAGCGCTCGCAGGCCGGCGCGGTGCCACTCGCCGTTTCGCACAGCAAGCGCTGCGCGAGGGCCTGGGCAAATTGCAGCAGGCCGCTGCCCGGCGCGCCGGAAATCAGGATGGCGTGCGGCAGGCGATCGAAGCGCAGCGCAATTTCCTGCCAACGCGCGTTTTGCCAGGGGAATACGTTCATACGCAAAGCTCCGCGAGCCTGGCTTCGACCAGGCGCCAGGTCGCGTCCACCGTTCCGCTCGCATCGATAAGTTGAACGCGCGCCGGGTGGGCGCGCGCGCGGGCGTGATAGGCCGCCCGTACGCGCTCGAAAAACGCCAACTGTTCGCGTTCGAAGCGGTCCGGCACGCTGGCGGCGGCACGCCTGCGGCTGGCGACTTCCGGCGCGAGGTCGAATACGAGCGTCAGATCGGGCTGCAACTCGCCCTGCACCCAGCGCTCCAGCGTGGCGATGCGCTCGGCCGGCAGGCCTCGCCCTCCTCCTTGATAAGCAAAGGTGGCATCGGTGAAGCGGTCGCACACCACCCAGCGGCCGGATGCCAGGGCAGGTTCGATCAGTTCGGCGATATGTTCGGCGCGCGCCGCAAACATGAGCAGGGTTTCCGCTTCCAGCCGCATGGGTTCATGCAATAACAGCGCCCGCAGCGCCTCGCCCAGCGGCGTGCCGCCCGGTTCGCGGGTGGCCAGGGTGTCCATGCCGCGCGCGCGCAACCAATCGACGGCGCGGTCTATCTGAGTGCTTTTTCCGGCGCCGTCCACACCTTCAAATGTGATGAAACGTCCGCGCATCAGGATGATCCTCCGCGCTTCCTTTGGTAACGCTGCACGGCGCGATTATGTTCATCCAGGGTACGGGAAAATTCGCTGCTGCCGTCCCCGCGCGCGACGAAATACAGGTAATTCGTACTCGCCGGGCGCAGCGCCGCGCGCAAGGAGGCAAGCCCCGGCATGGCAATCGGCGTGGGCGGCAGACCTGCGCGCGTATAAGTATTGAAGGGCGTATCGGCCAACAAATCGCGCTTTCTGAGGTTGCCGTCGAAGCGCTCGCCCAGACCATAAATGACCGTCGGGTCGCTTTGCAGCGGCATGTTCGCGCGCAGTCGATTGACGAATACCGACGCCACGTTACCGCGATCGACCGCGCTGCCGGTTTCCTTTTCGACCACCGAGGCCAGCACCAGCGCCTCGTAACTATTGCGCAGGACGTTAGCCGGATCGCGCTGCTGCCACAACTGCGCAAGCTGCTGTTGCATTGCCGCATAGGCACGCCGCAACACCTGCATATCGCTGCTCTTCTTGTCGAAATAATAAGTATCCGGAAAAAACATGCCTTCCGGCGCCTTGTCCGCCAGCCCGAGTTTCTCCATCACCGCCGCATCGGGCAGCCCCCTCGTCTGGTGATCCAGATCGGTATTTTGGTCCAGCGCGGCACGAAACTGGCGGAATGTCCAGCCCTCGACCAATATGACGTCCCCTTGGGTGACATCGCCGCGCGTAAATTTGTCGAGCAGATGCCAGGCGCTGGTGCCGGAATCGAGTTCATAGCTGCCCGCCTTGAGCGTTTGCGCGCGCCCCGCGACACGCCCCAGGAACCTGAATTGCCAGGGCACGACCGGCACGCCCGCGTCGGCAAGCTGGCTGGCTATGGTGCGCAGTGAACTTCCCGACTTGATATGGAATTCGATGCGCTCGGCCGGAAACTGGAGCGGACGCAAAGCCAACCAGGCCGCCACCGCGGTCAATGCGGCCAGCACAAAAAACAGTGAAACGAATACGCGGCGCAGGCGCATGGTGAAATTGCGGCGGGAGCGGCACGGGGCCCTTGGATCGAGGCCGCTATAATAACGGCTTACCCTAGCACTTTTTCCTCCCATCATGGCGCTTTGGCAATTCCTGCAATCGTCGGCCGACGCCGGCGCGCTGGCGCAGATCGGCAAAGCCGAACAGGAAGTCGCCGCCGCGGCAAGTGGCGACGTGGTCGTAGCGCTCGCGCATTTCGGCTGCCTGCGCGCACAGGGGGCAGATGCCGCCAACTATCTGCACAACCTCCTGACCAACGACATTAGCGGCCTGAAGCCGGAACAACTGCGCCGCGCCGGCTTTTGCACGGCCAAGGGCCGGCTGCTATCCACTTTCCTGATCTGGCGCGACGGCGCAGACGCGGCCGACTATTTTTTGCTGCTGCCGCGCGATCTGACTAACGGTCTTGCGCGCAAGTTGGGCATGTACATATTACGCAGCAAGGTCAAACTGGCCGACGTGTCGGAGGAATTCGCCGCCGTGGGTGTGTCCGGGCCGCATGCCGAAGCAATTCTGACCGGCGCCGGACTTGCCTTCCCCGCCGCCGATATGAGCGTCGCCCATACGGCGGCCGCAACGGTACTGCGCTTGTCTGCGACGCGCGCCATCATTTCGGTGGCCGGCGCACAGCTACCCGCCCTGTGGGAAACGCTGGCAAGCAAAGCCACGCCTTGCGGCAGCCAGGCCTGGCGTTGGCTGGACGTACGCGACGGTCTGGGCAGCATTGCCGCAGCCACGCAGGAAGAATTCGTGCCGCAAATGCTCAACCTGGAACTGGTGGAAGGCGTCAGTTTCCGCAAGGGATGCTATCCGGGGCAGGAAATCGTCGCACGCTCGCAATATCTGGGCAAGGTAAAGCGCCGCATGTACCGCGCGCACGTCGCCGCCGCTGGTGCACCTCCGGCCCCTGGTACGCATGTCTATTCGCCGGCTAATCCAGACCAGGCGAGCGGCATGGTGGTGGACGCCACGCCCGGCCCCGCAGGCGGATTTGATCTGCTCGCCGTGCTGCAAACCGCGGGCGAGCAATTCCGGCTTTCCAGTGCCGATGGACCGGCCCTGCAACTGCAGCCGCTGCCCTATGCCGTAAGTTGATGTGGGCATTTTTTGTGCCCGCGCCGGCGGGGCGGCAGGTCGCCGGCGCTTGCGCGCCTGCCCATCGACACGGGAACTTGCCGTCCTGGCGGGAATGCCGCAATGCAGATTGACTACTACATCTACTACCGTATTGCGGATACCGAACGCTGCGCGGAATTGAGTGCTGCGCTCGCAGTCATGCAGGCGTCCTTGCGGGCCGCCACCGGCGTGGCAGGGCGCTACCGGCGCCGGCTCGACGATGCCAGTACCTGGATGGAGATTTACGAAGGCGTCACCGACCCACGCAATTTCGAAGTCGAACTGGGCATGCACGTGCAGCGCCATGACTTATATGCGTTTCTGCTGCCCGGTACGGCGCGCCACATAGAGCGCTTCCGCATTCCCGGCTGATGCAAGCCCTTCCATGAGCCGGGCAAGCACGAATTTTTCCCCGACACTTGGCTTGGTTCGAGCAGGTCGCGCATTCTCTGCGCGGCGCAAGGCCAGGACCGCCCAACTTGACGGCTGACTAAGCCGGCAGATATCCACCATGTGCCTGCTATTTCTCGCACTACGCGCGCACCCCGATTACCCGCTGGTGGTAGCAGCTAACCGCGACGAGTTTTTTGCCCGGCCGACCGAGCCGTCGCAATTCTGGACGGAGTACCCGGATTTGCTCGCCGGACGGGATTTGCAAAGCGGCGGCACCTGGATGGGCATATCGCGCAGCGGACGCTTTGCCGCACTCACCAACCACCGCGATCCATCTCGCATCAAATCGTCAGCGCCGTCGCGCGGTGCGCTGGTCGCCGACTTTTTGACTGGCAGCAACACGCCCGCCGCCTATGAGCAGAAACTCGCGGCCACGGCACACTTGCACAACGGCTTCAACCTGTTGTTTGGCAGTGCACAAAACATGCGCTATTTCGCCAACACCGGTGCGCCCCCCTGCGAGCTGGAGGCCGGAGTTTACGGATTGTCGAACGACATGCTGGATACGCCGTGGCCAAAGGTGGTCAGGGGCAAGTCAAGGCTGGCAGAAGCCATGCATGCATTGCCGACGACGGAATGGCTGTTCGACTTGCTGCAAGACGACCGCATCGCCGCGGATAGCGACCTTCCGCGAACCGGCGTAAGCCTGGAATGGGAGCGCCTCTTATCGGCAGCGTTCGTGCGCAGCGCAGATTACGGTACGCGCTCCTGCACCGTGCTGCTGCTTGCCGCCGATGGCACCGTGACATGGGAAGAACGGAGATTTACGCGCGCTGCCACGGACGGCGGAATTTCGCGGTTCAGTTTCTCGCTGAAATCCCAACACACGGCGAAATCTTAAGGTGCCTGCACCGCGCTTGCGGCACCCAAAACCCGGCAGCTCTTACAGATACAGATTGACGGTGCGCCGGCTTTCCATCTGTCGCTAACTCGCGCATTTACGCAGCAACAGCGAATAAACCGGCGTTCCGCAAATTTCCCACATTGCGAGTAATGGTATTCGCAATGTATTACACCTCCGGCCGCATAAGAACGCCTGCCGGGGTACTGCAAAACCCGGCGGATCAGGCGGCGGCAGCTTCGGCCACAGCAGGCGCTTCGCCAGCCGGCGCGCGAGCAATCGCGCCTCCACGGCCTTTGGGCTTGTGCAGCGTGCCATCGGCAATCAGCGCGTTTTTTACTTCTTCGAAACAATCGGCATCAACACCATCGAAGGTGCCACCGGCCACTTCGATGAACTTGGCTTGCAGGGCCTGACCGCTGATGGCTTTACCATCTTCCGGCAGCAGACCAAGCATGATGTTGCGCGCAGCCATATCCCAGCACAGGGTCACAGAGCCGCCCCGGCCGCGCCCGCGTACGAGTACGCCTTCCTTGATCATCGCTTCGCTGGTGCGAAGGAAGTCATCCTGAGTGACGCGCAGCTTTTGGCGGCGCATGGAGTCACTGAATTTGGCGCGCAGTGCCAGCTTTCCGATCGATCCTCCATCCGCGGGTACGTTTGCAAGTATGCATTCTCGCAAGATCTGGTCGCGTTGTTTGCTCATGTCAGCTTTCCCTTGTGTCCGTTAACGAGTGTATATGATGCAACTTCCACTAATATGTTCCATACCGCGGGTGCAATGATACCCCGGATTTATACCAAGGCAACAATTTGTACACCCGGCGATGCCTGAATTGTGGCACAGCGCGTGCGGGGATGCTGCATTAATTTGGCTCTAGGAGCCGTGTTTATTGCGCCGCGAAAAGCCGCCTTCAACCCACTCCGCAGCGACAATTTTCTTCCGGCATGGCGCAGAAAACGACATCGCAGGCACCTCCGGAACTGGCCGGAAGACGTCAATCTATGCGGGTTGGCTAACGTCAAACAAGCGATGCGCTAGTTTCCGGCCTGCCGATTGCAGTGCGTAAAGTCCGCGCCGAGCGCCGCAACGAAGGCGCAAACTTGCGCCGGTACGCAGCGCTCATGCCGTGCCAAAGCACGTACAACGCCGATTACGCGCCCACCCGCCAGTATTTGAATCGGCTCCAGAACACCTCTGGCACTAGCAAAAGTCTCATTCACAGGCGAGCACGAACTATCGACGGCTGGGCCTGGAACATCGGGGCGAATTGAAAATACGCAACGCGGCGGCCTCGCCGACCACAGGGAAAGTTTTTCGTCGAATCTGGCGGGCCTGCCGGCATGCGGGGCCCCTTCCGCTAGCGGCGCACTTGTCGGCGATCACTCCAACCCTGCAGCCATATGGCACTTAATAATTATTCGAAACAATTTGCAACGGCTGTATGTTGGACGTCGAGCCTGTCACTGTCGATGCGCTTCCCGCACCTGCGAACGAGCGCGAGGCCGCGAGCACAAAAATCTGTTCCGGATTGGGACGGTGCGCAGCGCAATTCGAGCACGCAATTCGGCGCCGGCCTGCACGGCATCCTTTGGTTCGCCGCATGAATCGCATTATCGATATTGGCTTAAAGAGCCCTGGCATGAGCGTAGCCGCGATGTCCGCGCCGCCCGAATGGAGCGCGCGCGCCATCGGTTTTTGCAGTTACGCCCGCTTAGGCTGGCCGGGCCGGCCACGGAACAGCCCTCGGAAGACAGGCAAGGCCAGAGATGCGGGCGGCTCACGCGCCGACTTTTGGCGCATCCACGAGTCGCACAAGAAGGAAGGTGTGGCGCAGCCCCGGTTTCGCGCGCTCCCCGGCGGCTGTGCGGATTTTGCAGTACAGAGGCCGCTTCCGGCCCGGTGCGGCCGATTAAGCATCGATTGTTACAGTCTTAAGAAATGCGCCTCCCGGTGTGCACGCAGAGGCGCTGGTTTCAGTTCTCAGGGAATGCCGACGAATAAACCGGTTTTCAGATGCATTCCTCACGGCGGCATAGAGATCGGTGGCCTGACAGCGGCTATATGGCGCATAACGAGCACCCACTCGTAGGAGGTGGAACACGCAGCGGCGGCCTGTCGTGCCAATACAGTGCGTGATTCGGCGGGTCTGGTTCCCGTGCGGCCCGCCGATGCGTCGGGAGACGAACTCAAGCGGGGTGTGAGATTCTCTAGCCGAAATTTACCTTGCGGCAGGACATTTTTAGGGCAAAACGCCCCTGCTTCGGCCTACGCTGTAACAACTGGAGTAGCTTTGGTAGACTGACGGCACCCGCCTAGCAGCATTAAGCGGCAGGAAAAGCTACTCTATCAGCATTTCTGATTTTGGCTTCAAGCCCGCGCGGCAACCTTTAAGGTGACTCTTATGCTGCAATGTCTGCCTGGCTTCGGCCTGGCTCGGAATGGCGTTTCAGACACTCGGGCACGCGTCGGTTTGGATGCGCCGCAGCGGCTGCACGGTAGGCGATTCGCCGCCTACGCGCCAGCGCAGCCGTTGTCCACGTACGCTGCGACACTCCGGAAGGTGCGAAATGGGCTTGGTCCGGCCATGGCTGGACGGATGACTCCACGCCACAGGCGGCCACGGTTCTCGCAAAACCAAGATGGGGATGAACCCCGCTGCGAAAGTTGGGGATGCCGTGCTGCGCGAAGGGCTGCGTCTGAAAGTCCGCGCGTACATGGCCGCACCGTGACTATGGCGGCGGTACGGCTGCCGATCCGGGGCCTCACGAAATTTCTGGTTCTTGCGATTTGGAATGCGCTGCTGAAACTGCAGGGCAATGCACCGCCTCGTTCCATTGCTTGGAATAAATTAGGGGGAACTGGCTTTTTTTGAATTGCGTAGCGTTTCCGGCGATTGGCCCCGACCAGTTGATGTTCAGGGCCGGCGCAGGCCGGCTGAGGGATGCGGGCACGCCCGCTCGGCAGCGACCAATGTCCGCTATGGGCGCATACCTAGGGGATAACGGCTGGTTTGCAGCCTTCAGCGCGGCTCACCCAGCCGTATCTGATGCGCCGGTCGGCAGGGAAAGCGTGGCGTCTGCGTTTTACCAGCTCGCCCTTGCGATAACCAGACTGTATAGCGCCGCGTCGCAGGGCCGCAGGCGCGCCACCGGTCGGACCAAAAGTCGGCCCCAAGTCAGCGTGCGCGTTGCCCCGGGCAGCGTAACAGGGTCGCGCGAACCAATAGACGTGGCGCGCCCGGCTAATCCTGCAAGGCAATAGTAGGGAAGCCCCAGGCTCGCAGCATGCCCTTGCAACGCTGCCGTAGCCCCGCCAAGCGCACAATAACAAACGCCCATGCCATGAGGCATGGGCGCGGCTTTGAAACATGCTGCGCGCGGTTTCCCGCGCGCCCGACTCAGACGGTAACGCCTTCCGCCTGCTCGCGGAATTCGTCGATCTGGTCGAAATTCATGTAGCGATAGATGTCGCCGGCCTTGGCATTGACGATACCGACCTGGGCGAGGTATTCCTCATTGGTCGGGATTTTGCCCATCAGCGCGCACACCGCCGCCAATTCCGCAGAGCTTAGATACACGCGGGTATCGATGCCCAGGCGATTGGGGAAATTACGCGTAGAGGTGGACACCGCGGTGCTGCCCTTGCGGATTTGCGCCTGGTTGCCCATGCACAGCGAACAGCCGGGCATTTCCATGCGCGCGCCGCTCTTGCCGAGTACGCCGTAATACCCTTCCTCGTTGAGGATCATGGCGTCCATCTTGGTAGGCGGAGCAATCCAGAGGCGGGTCGGAATGTCCGACTTGCCATCCAGAATTTTACCGGCAGCGCGGAAGTGACCAATGTTCGTCATGCAGGAACCGATGAACACTTCGTCGATCTTGTCGCCGGCAACGGCGGACAGCGGTTTCACGTCGTCCGGATCGTTCGGGCAGGCCAGGATGGGCTCGGTGATTTCGTTCATGTCGATATCGATCACTGCTGCGTATTCCGCGTCGGCGTCCGGCGCCAGCAGCGTGCCGTTGGCGATCCAGTCTTCCATGGCCTTGACGCGGCGGCCCAGCGTGCGCTTGTCGTCGTAGCCATTGGCAATCATCCACTTCATGAGCGTGATGTTGGAACGCATGTACTCGACGATGGGCTCCTTGTTCAGGCGCACCGTACAGCCTGCGGCGGAGCGCTCGGCCGAGGCGTCGGACAGTTCGAACGCCTGTTCCACCTTGAGGTCGGGCAGGCCTTCGATTTCCAGGATGCGGCCGGAGAAAATGTTCTTCTTGCCCTTTTTCTCCACCGTGAGCAGGCCCGCCTTGATGCCATAGAGCGGAATCGCGTTCACCAGGTCACGCAGCGTGATGCCGGGCTGCAGTTTGCCGGAGAAACGCACCAGCACGGATTCCGGCATGTCCAGCGGCATGACGCCGGTGGCCGCAGCAAACGCGACCAGGCCGGAGCCGGCCGGGAAAGAAATGCCGATCGGGAAGCGCGTATGCGAATCGCCGCCGGTACCGACGGTATCCGGCATGAGCAGGCGGTTGAGCCAGGAGTGGATCACGCCGTCACCGGGACGCAGCGAAACGCCGCCGCGCGTGGTGATGAAACTGGGCAGCGTGCGGTGGGTTTTGATGTCCACCAGCTTCGGATAAGCCGCCGTGTGGCAGAAGGACTGCATTACGAGATCGGCCGAGAAGCCCAGGCAGGCCAGGTCTTTCAGCTCGTCGCGCGTCATCGGGCCGGTGGTGTCCTGCGAGCCGACCGTGGTCATGCGCGGTTCGCAGTACGTTCCCGGACGGATGCCCTTGCCTTCCGGCATGCCGCAGGCACGGCCGACCATTTTTTGCGCCAGCGAAAAGCCCTTGCCGCTATCAACCGGCGCTTGCGGCAGGCGGAACAGCGTGCTGGGCGGCAGGCCAAGTACTTCACGCGCCTTGCCCGTCAAGCCACGGCCGATGATGAGGGGAATGCGCCCGCCGGCGCGCACTTCGTCGAGCAGCACGTCGGTTTTGAGCTTGAACTCGGCGATCACTTCGCCGTTCTTGAGCGCCTTGCCGTCGTAGGGACGCAGTTCGATCACATCGCCCATGTCCATTTTGGACGTGTCGAGTTCGATCGGCAGAGCGCCGGCGTCTTCCTGCGTGTTGAAGAAAATCGGCGCAATCTTGCCGCCCAGGCACACCCCGCCGAAACGCTTGTTCGGCACGAAAGGAATGTCCTCGCCGGTCCACCAGAGCACGGAATTGGTGGCGGACTTACGCGACGAGCCGGTACCGACCACGTCGCCCACATAGGCGACCGGATGGCCCTTGGCTTTGAGCGCGTCGAGTTGCTTGATGGGGCCGACTTTGCCCGGATCGTCCGCTTCGATGCCCGGGCGCGGGTTTTTCAGCATGGCGACGGCGTGCAGCGGAATGTCCGGACGGCTCCAGGCGTCCGGCGCGGGCGACAGATCGTCGGTATTGGTTTCGCCCGTCACCTTGAACACCGTCACCGTCATCGATTGCGGCACTTCGGGACGCGACGTGAACCACTCGGCGTCGGCCCAGGATTGCAGCACGGACTTGGCATTTTCATTGCCGGCCTGCGCTTTTTCGACGACGTCGTGAAAGGCGTCGAACATGAGCAGCGTGTTCTTCAGGCTGGCCGCGGCGACCTTGCCGGTTGCGCTGCAATCGAGCTGGTCGATCAGCGGACGCACGTTATAGCCGCCCAGCATGGTGCCGAGCAGTTCCGTGGCGCGCTCAGGCGAAATGAGCTTGCAGGCCACGTCGCCCTTGGCGACCTGGGCGAGAAATTCGGCCTTTACCTTGGCGGCATCATCAACGCCGGCCGGCACACGGTAGGTAATCAGGTCGACGAGAAACTGTTCTTCTCCCGCCGGCGGATTTTGCAGTAGTGCCACCAGGTCGGCAGTTTGCTGTTTCGACAACGGAAGCGGTGGGATGCCCAGCGCGGCGCGCTCGGCAACGTGTTGACGGTAAGCTTCTAGCACGGCGTTTTCCTCATGCGGCGATGAAAAGGGTGGATGATATGCCTTTCCCTGCGCGCGCGCACACGCGGCAAGCTCCAGCTCGTGTGGCGCAATATTGCGCCTCCGGAATTCCGCCCCGGAGGCGATTTATCTTATGTCTTATATAATACCCGAGAAGTGCCTATCCGGTCAATTGCCTTGACGCAGTGCACCACGGATTGCTGCTCCGGGCCGATGCCTGCTCCAGCCATTGAACTGGCACCATCGGGTTGAACAACTCCGCCTACGGTGGATACGCGGAGAGCCTGTTGCGGCATCAGGATACTGCGGCGCAAAAGACGCGGTACGCCTTGCAACATCCAGCCGGCCGGCAAAAAGCCTGTTTACTTACCGCATTGCCCGTCCGCTTGCCCACCGCGGCACACATGCCGGCGCCAGCACGAAACCGTACCAGTCCGACAACCTGAAATTGTCGTGCGTTCCATGGCACAGCGCAAGCACTAAGGGCGCGACAGGTGCGTCGCGGCCACAGTTGCCGCCCGAGCCCGTGCCGGGCTGCGCCTGCGAGGGGAGTTCCGCCGCCGAGGTCCAAACGCGGCCGGCTCAACTGTCGCCATGCACGTCGGCGCCGAACTTGAGCCGGCGCAGCTTGAACAGTTCATCGCGCGTAGCGGCCGCCTGTTCGAATTCCAGATTGCGGGCGTGTTCCTGCATGGCCCGCTCCAGTTGCTTGATGCGCCGGGCCAATTCCTTTTCGCCCATTTCCTCGTAGCGCGCCGCTTCCTGTTCGGCTTTCTGGCGGCGTTGCGCCTGCCCGTCGTCGTACACGCCGTCGATAATGTCCTTGACGCGCTTTTGTACGCCGCGCGGCACGATGTTCTGCGCGATATTGTGTTCCATCTGGCGCTCGCGCCGCCGCTGCGACTCGGCACTGGCGCGGCGTATCGAATCCGTCTCGCGGTCGGCGTACAGAATGGCCGTACCGCGCACGTGCCGCGCCGCGCGGCCTATCGTCTGGATCAGCGAGCGCTCCGAGCGCAAAAAGCCTTCCTTGTCGGCATCCAGTATCGCCACCAGAGAAACTTCCGGTATGTCCAGCCCCTCGCGCAACAGATTGATGCCCACCAGCACGTCGAACTGACCCAGGCGCAGATCACGAATAATTTCCACACGCTCGACGGTATCGATATCGGAGTGCAGGTAGCGTACCCGCACGCCGTTTTCGGCCAGGTATTCGGTAAGCTGTTCCGCCATGCGCTTGGTCAGCACGGTCACCAACACGCGCTCGTCGGCTTGTGCACGCAGGCGAATTTCGCCCAGCAAATCATCCACCTGGTGTGTCGCCGGACGCATTTCGAGAATGGGATCGACCAATCCGGTCGGGCGCACCAGCTGTTCGACCACCTGCCCTTGATGCTCGCTCTCATAGCCGGCCGGCGTGGCCGACACGAATACGGTCTGCGGCATCAGGCGTTCGAACTCCTCGAATTTGAGCGGCCGGTTATCCAGCGCCGACGGCAGCCGGAATCCGTATTCGACCAGATTTTCCTTGCGCGAACGGTCGCCGCGATACATGCCGCCAAGCTGTGGAATGGTGACATGCGATTCATCCACGAACAGCAGCGCGTCGGGCGGCAGATAGTCGATCAGAGTGGGTGGTGGTTCGCCGGCCGCGCGGCCGGACAGGTGGCGCGAATAGTTTTCGATGCCCTTGCAGAACCCCAGCTCATTGAGCATTTCGAGATCGAAGCGGGTGCGCTGTTCGATGCGCTGCGCCTCAACGAGCTTGCCCAGGCGCTGAAACTCCTCCGAGCGCGCCGCCAATTCCAGCTTTATCGCGTCGATCGCGCGCAGCACGGTGGCGCGCGGCGTCACGTAATGGCTGCCCGGAAACACGGTAAACCGTACCAGGCGCTGGCGCTTGTGGCCGGTGAGCGGATCAAAAAGCAGGAGCGATTCGACCACGTCGTCGAATAGCGTGACGCGCAGGGCGAATTCCGCGTTTTCGGCCGGAAAGATGTCGATCACGTCGCCGCGCACACGGAATGTTCCGCGCCGGAAATCCAGCTCGGCGCGATCGTACTGCATGGCGACCAGACGCCGGATGATGTCGCGTTGGCCGATCGGCTCCTGCTCGCGCAAATGCAGCACCATGCTGTGGTAATCGACCGGATCGCCGATGCCGTAAATGGCCGACACGGTACACACGATCACGCAGTCGCGCCGTTCCAGCAGGCTTTTGGTCGCCGACAGACGCATCTGTTCGATGTGCTCGTTGATCGACGAATCTTTCTCGATGAACAGATCGCGCGCCGGCACATAAGCTTCCGGCTGGTAATAGTCGTAGTAAGAAACGAAATACTCGACCGCGTTGTCGGGGAAAAACTCGCGGAACTCGGCATACAACTGCGCCGCCAACGTCTTATTGGGCGCCAGCACCAGGGCCGGACGGCCCAGTTGCGCGATCACGTTGGCCATCGTGAATGTTTTGCCCGAGCCCGTCACGCCGAGCAAAGTCTGGTACATCAAGCCGTCATGGATGCCCTCTATCAATTGCGCGATCGCACGCGGCTGGTCGCCGGCCGGCGCAAACGGCTGGAACAGTCGATAAGGGCTGTTTTCGTAACTCAGGAAGCCCGGGCCGGCAGAATCGGACATGCTAGACTGGGAAATTTGCTAAAAATCCGGGGTGTGGGGGCGGTCGCGCCGGAGGCGCGCCATACCATTATTCCCGAAACGCGGCCCGGACGGTGGGCCGGCCGCGATTACCAACCTGAGTGCGACGGAGCAGACATGAGTCAATCCCTATTTCGCGCGGTGGAAATGGCGCCGCGCGACCCCATCCTCGGCCTGACCGAAGGCTTTAACGCCGATACGCGCGCAACCAAGGTAAACCTGGGCGTTGGCGTGTATTACGATGACGGCGGCAAAATTCCGCTGCTGGCAGCGGTGCGCACAGCCGAAGCGGCGCGGATCGCGCTGGCGCCGCCGCGCGGCTACCAGGCCATCGAAGGCCTGTCCGCGTATAACCAGGCCGTACAGAACCTCTTGTTCGGCGCCGGCACGCCGCTCGCGAGCGACGGCAGCGTAGTCACCGTCGAAGCGCTGGGCGGCACCGGGGCGCTCAAGGTGGGCGCAGATTTTCTCAAGCGCCTGTTTCCTGACGCGGGCGTCTACATCAGCGACCCGAGTTGGGAAAACCACCGCGCCCTGTTTGAATCCGCCGGTTTCAAGGTCGAAGCCTATCCTTACTACGATGCGTCCACCAAGGGCGTAAATTTCGCGGCAATGGCGGGGCGCCTGGGCGAGTTGCCGGCGGGCTCCATCATCGTACTGCATGCCTGCTGCCACAACCCGACCGGCGCCGACATTACGGAAGACGAATGGCGCCAGGTCGTATCGATCATGCAGGGGCGCGGCCTGGTGCCCTTTCTCGACATGGCCTACCAGGGCTTTGCCGACGGCATCGACGCCGACGCCGTGGCAGTGCGCGCATTCGCCGCCTCCGGGATGCAGTTCTTTATTTCCAGCTCATTTTCGAAATCGTTCTCGCTCTATGGCGAGCGCGTCGGGGCGCTATCCATCGTTACCAGCGCCAAGGAAGAAGCGCAGCGCGTGCTGAGCCAGGTGAAGCGCGTCGTGCGCACCAATTATTCCAATCCGCCCACCCACGGCGGCGCCATCGTCGCGGCAGTATTGTCCGATCCGGCACTACGCAAGCTGTGGGAAGAAGAACTGGCCGGCATGCGCACGCGCATACGCGCCATGCGCGAAGGGTTGGTGGAACGCCTGGCTGCGCAACAAGCCAAGCAGGATTTTTCTTTCGTGACGCGCCAGCGCGGCATGTTTTCCTACACCGGCCTGAATGCGGCGCAGGTCGAACGCCTGCGTAACGAATTCGGCATTTACGCAGTCAGTACCGGCCGCATTTGCGTTGCCGCGCTCAATACCCGCAATCTGGACTACGTAGCCGGCGCCATCGCGGCGATTTTGTAAGCCGCAGCGGCCTCACCATACAGTCTGCGCGGCGCAAGCCGCGCAGACCTCAGCGCACCAGGGCGCCGGCACGCAGCTGCGGCGCCGCCGGGCTGCCGGATATGCGCACCGGCGCGCGTACCACCGTCGCAGACCCGTGCAGCACCACATCCATCTGGCCGTTCAACGTGGCTTTCTCGCCCGGTGTAAGCGTCAGCGCCCCTGTGGCGGCAAACATGCCGGAATTGAGCTTCAGATCGTCCAGACGCACGCCGCCATTCGTGACGCGCACGCGACCGGAAAAAGTATCGAAATTGGTCGAACCGCCACCGGTTGGTCCGGCGGAGGTATTGCGCAGGGAATTCATCAGATCGAATTTTTCGAGTATGCCGTCTTCGATCCTGAACGTGCCATCGACCGCACACTGTGGCACCAGAGCCGCGAGCGATTCGGCCCGGCCGCGCAGCGCCAGCTTCAGGCTAAGTTCGCCGCCCACTTTTGCGTCCGGTATGAACACCTGCAGAAATTTGCGGGCATCCAGCCGGGTAGACGCAAACCCGCCCGTTACCTCTGCGTCGCCCTGCTTCCAGTTCATCCCAAGTTGGCCTTCCAGATAGCCGCCGAATGCATGCAGGTCGAAATGCGTAATATCCAGCTTGTTGGGCGTCAAACGCCCGCTTGCTTCGACCGAATCGACGGTCAGCGCGGCCAGGCCCGGGGCTTGCCAGCTACTGGCTTTCAAAGTCAAATCCCAAGCTTTGTCCTTCAACTGCGCGGAAATTTGCAGATTTTTTCCTTCCGACTGCAGGTCGATCCGGTCGGGAACCCCTTCCGCATTGAGCGTGGCCGTCCCGTCCAGCCCGCTCAACTTGCCGCCCAGCAGCTCCAGGGTGGTTTGCTGCAGGCGCACGGATTCGATTTTGACCCAGCGCGACGCCCAGTTGGCTTCGACACTAAGCGGCAAGGTGGCAAAGTGCTGCGCATCGAGCACGGCGCCTTCGAGCCGGGCTTCGCGAATCACCTTGCGCTCGCTGAACAAGGAAAATGGCTCCGGAACCAGGAAAATGCGCGCGATTTTCAGCTCGCCGCCGGCTCCTACGCGCACGCCTTCGAGCGACAGGCTGGGCGGCAGAAGCCAGGGTTTCACCGAGGAAACCTTGACCGGCTGGTTGAGCAGTTCTGACGACAGTTTTTCGATGCGCGGAATTTCCCGGTCGTAGGGGTAAAGCGCCAAACCTCCGGCCACTACGCCCACGACGAGAAAAAGCCCCAACAGGACGCGGCGCAATGGCTTGGGCCGGCGCGCGCGCAAGGTGGCGGCAGTCACCGGTTCCGGCGCAGATTCCGCTGCCTTGATTTGCGGTTGGCTGCCGCCGTTCAGTTCCGCCCACCAGACGCGCAGCTTGTCCAAGCCTTTCGGTTCCGGCTGGCTTTCGAACGCTTTGGCCGATTCGCGCGCCTCGGCGAGCGAGCGGCGGATTTCCGCGCGCCGCGCTTCGCGCGCCGCAATATCTTCCGCAGTGCCCGATTGATCGAAATCTGGCAAATCGTCGGAACCGAAGTCGGCTGGGCTGGGCTCGCTTTTACGCGGCTTTTTCGGTGCAGATTCGGGCGGCGTCTTGGAGGTGGAAAAATCCAGCAACTCCTGTTCACCGAGGTCGAACGATTCGATCTCGAAAACCGCCGAGCCCTGGTCTGCGTCCGGCTCCTGCGCTTCTTCTGCCCCACCGCCGACGCGCTTGATGAGGCCGCGCATTTCCAGTTCGCCGATCAGCGCTTCCGCCGTGCCCTTGTCCGGAAAGCGGTGCGCGATCTCCTCGACCGTGGTCTGGCCGTCGATCATGATGAGCACGGAACGCAGGTTACGCTGGACAATACTGCGCTGCTCCACGGCATCTTCGCCGGAAGTGGTCTTGCAAAAGATCGCCTGTTTGTCCATGTTATGTATGCGTCCGCACCGTACCGTGCCCGGAATCATAAAACGAAAGCGCTCCGGCGCGCTTTCCGCAATGGGAAATGGATGCCCCCCGGCGCCCCGCCGAGGTCACAGCGCCGACCTTGCGATACCCAAAACCGGGCGCCCGACGCAGGACAGGCATCAACGTCACGTTGACGCACTTTTCTGTATCCCCTATACTAGCGGGCTATTCCCCGATAGCTCAGTCGGTAGAGCGACGGACTGTTAATCCGCAGGTCGCTGGTTCGAGCCCAGCTCGGGGAGCCATACAAATGAACCGCCGGCGCAATGCCGGCGTTCCATTTGTCATGATCGGCGCAGTGCCTCCCACCCCGCTTCAGATTGCGCCGAACTCGTTCAGTCCCGCAGTTTCAGCACGATTTTTCCGATATGCGCGCTCGATTCCATAAGTTCGTGCGCCGCCGCCGCTTCGGATAACGCAAATACCGCATGAACGTGGGGCAGCAAGCGCCCCTCTTTCCATTGCGGCCATATTTGCTGCGCCAGCGCATCGCGCAGCGCGGTTTTTTCCGCGTTGCTGCGCGGGCGCATGGTCGATCCGGTAATTACCAGCCGCTTGCGCATTACCGCCATGAAATCGAATTCGGTCCGGCTGCCCTGCAGGAAAGCGATGATCACCAGGCGCCCGTCCTGGCGCAGCAGTGCTGCATTGTGTTGCATATAGGGCGCACCCACCATGTCGAGCACGACGTCCACACCGGCACCGGCGGTCAGTTCCTTGACCCGCTCGAGGAAATTTTCGCGCTTGTAGTCGATCGCGTGCTCGGCACCGAAGGCGACGCAAAATGCCGCTTTTTCGGCACTGCCGACGGTCACGAGGGGAACGGCGCCCAAATGGCGCGCGAGCTGAATCGCGGTCAATCCTATGCCGCTCGACCCGCCGTGAATGAGCACGCGCTCGCCGGCTTTGAGCTTACCCAGATCGACCAGATTGGCCCAGACAGTAAACCAGGTTTCCGGCAGCGCTGCCGCGGATTCCATGGGAACGCCGGCCGGTATCGGGAGAGCGTGGCCGGCCGGTGCGACGCAGTAATCGGCATATCCGCCGCCCGGCACGAGCGCACACACTGCATCCCCGATACGCCAAGACTCGGCGCCGGCGCCCACGGCCGCCACGCGGCCCGCCACTTCCAGCCCCAAAATGGGCGATGCACCGGGCGGCAATGGGTATTTGCCCTGGCGCTGCAGAACATCGGGGCGATTGACGCCGGCGGCATGCACCTCGATCAATATTTCGCCGGCGCCCGCAACGGGTTGCGGCGCATCGGCAAGGCGCAAGGACTGCGCCGCCGTATCCGGGCCATATTCGACATAGCGCATCGCGCGCCCCCGCAATGGAAGTCAGACAGAGCCCGCAACTTTACTCCAGCGGGCTCGCGGCGGCACAAATGAAAATCCCCGCACAGGCGGGGATGGTCTTGGGGGACGTTTTGCTCAGACGGGGCGCTTGGCCGGCTTCGCCTGCGGTACGTTACCCATGGTTTGCGTCACGGCGGCCAGATTGGATTCCGCAATCGTCGTCACCTGCTTGAAGGCACGGTTCAGATTGTCGTAGGCCGCTTCGCCCGCCGCCAGCGCCTGCTGCACGGCTGCAACTGCAGCTTCGGAACCGACCGGCGCGGATTTGGCGAGATTTTCCAGCACCGCGGCGACCGACTTGGCAATTTCGGCACGCTTCTCTTCGACCTGACGCAGGGCTTCGTGCTGGGTCTGGGCAAAAACTTCCTGCACGCTACGCGCGTAGGCCAAAGATTTTTCGAAACCGGGCCGGCCGAGCGATTGTTGCAACGCAACAACGGCCTGCGGATCCTTCGCAGCCAGGGCGGCACGCACGCCGGCGGAAGCTTCGTCCAGGGCCGCACGGGCGGCATCCAGATTGAGGGCACTCAGGCGCTCCGCGCCTGCAAAACCGAGCTTGGCCATGGCCAGCACGGATTCAAGATTGGCTTGTACCAACCCAAGCATTTCCTGGGCGCCGGGCAACTGAGCTTGTTTCATTCGTTTTCTCCGATCGACTTATTTGTGCAAGAAATTTGTGCAACGCAACATGCGCACCATTATAGGGAGTCGGGCGTAGCTGTCAACTGTTTTTGGTGCGCCGCACCAAAAAACCGCACCGACTTCGTGCAAACAGCGCCGGAGCGGCAATCGAACCGGTTTGTGAGGCCGCCATTGCGGCACTCGCCTCCATGCTGCGCCGCACACTGTGCACCTGCGCAGGTCGCCAGACGGGCGCGGCCCGGCAACCGCCTTGACTGCATGCAGCGCAGTTCAGCCGGTCGGCGCAACGGCGAAATTTGCCCGGCTGGACCCAAGCGACTGACCGATACCCGAGCACGGCTGCCTGCGCAGTGCAAAATAGCGCCGACCCCTAAGGCACTCGAACCATGAACCAGGCGCCTCACCGCTACAAATATTTCGATTTCGTCATGGCGGCATTCGTCACCGTGCTGCTGTGCTCCAACTTGATCGGCCCCGGCAAGGTCGCGCAGATAGACCTGCCCGGGCTGGGTCTGGTGACCTATGGCGCCGGCGTGCTGTTTTTTCCGGTGTCCTACATTTTTGGCGATATCCTGACCGAGGTGTATGGCTACGCGCGCGCCCGTCGTGTCGTGTGGGCCGGGTTTGCCGCGCTGGGATTCGCAAGCTTCATGAGCTGGGCCGTGGTCGCCATGCCGCCGGCCCGCGAATGGCCCAATCAGGCCGCCTACGAAACCGTATTCGGACAGGTGCCGCGCATCGCGATGGCCTCGTTGCTGGCCTTCTGGGCCGGCGAATTCGTCAATTCGTACGTGCTGGCGAAAATGAAGTTGTGGTCTGCCGGGCGCCATCTGTGGATGCGCACCATAGGTTCGACCCTGGTTGGCGAATGGGTGGATTCGCTGATTTTCTATACCCTGGCGTTTTACGGCGTGTGGCCCGTCGGCCAGGTGATCGAAGTCATGATTACCAATTACCTGATCAAATCGGGCTGGGAAGCGCTCGCCACGCCGCTTACCTATAAAGTGGTGGCGGTCCTGAAACGCGCCGAGCACGAAGATTATTACGACCGCGACACCAACTTCAACCCGTTCACACTGGGCCAGTAAGGCAGCGCGCGCACCTGCCGGCGCGGCCGATAGCGGTAGAATCGACGCCAAAACCTCGACCTGCCATGCACGATTCCAGCTTCACGCAGCTTGCCCCCATTTATGCAAACGCCGGCATCCGTCGCGTGGAGGAACACTATCTGCCCGGCGCGTCGCCCAAGCTCATGGACCGCGCCGGCGCGGCCGCCAGTTTCGAAGCGCTGCGCATGCTGGCGGGGCGCGGCGGCCGCGTGCTGGTGGCATGCGGCCCTGGCAATAATGGTGGCGACGGTTTCGTGGTGGCGCGCCAATTGCGCCAGAGCGGTTTCGACGTGGTGGCGGCGTTCGCTGCCGATCCCGCGCGCCTGTCCGCCGATGCCGCACAGGCCTACAGCGCCTGGCGCAGCACGGGCGGTGAAATTGTGTCCGATCTCGCCGCCGGCACCTACGCACTGTTGATTGACGCGATATTCGGCATCGGCCTGATGCGTCCGGTGCAGGGCATTTACGCGACCTGGATCAAGCGCATGAATGCCATGGGTCTGCCGGTACTGGCCATAGACGTGCCGAGCGGACTTGATTCGGATACCGGCCGCACGCTGGGCGTGGCCGTGCGCGCGCAGCACACTGCCACCATGATTGCGCTCAAGCCCGGTTTGCTCACGCTGGACGGCCCGGACTGTTGCGGCAGCATATCCGTGCACGAATTGGGGCTGGATTGCGCCGCCGTCGCGCCACCCGATGCTCATGTCGCCGGGCCGGCCGCCTATGCGCGGCATTTGAATCCGCGCCTGCGCAACACGCACAAAGGAAGCCACGGCAGCGTAGCCATCATAGGCGGCGCGCCCGGCATGCTGGGCGCGGCCCTGCTGGCCGCACGCGCGGCACTGAAAATCGGCGCCGGGCGCGTTTATGTAGGGCTGCAGGATACGACCGGCTTCCCGGTCGATCCGGCACAGCCGGAACTGATGCTGCGTGCCGCACTGGAACTGCTGGCGCAGCCGCAAATAAGTGTTCTGGCGGTAGGCCCCGGCCTCGGCATGTCGGAAACGGCAGCTGCCCTGCTGCGCCAGGCTTTAGTTTTGCCTTTGCCGCTGGTACTGGATGCTGACGCGCTCAATCTGATCGCCGGCAGCCGGGCGCTGGCCGACCTCGCCGCCGCACGCAGCGCGCCCACATTGTTTACACCGCATCCCATGGAAGCCGCGCGTCTGCTCGGCTGCGATACCGCTACGGTACAGGCGGCACGCCCCGCCGCGACACTGGAAATTGCCCGCCGCTATAACGCGCGCGTGGTACTGAAAGGCTGCGGCAGCATTCTGGCTTTGCCCGGCGGCAGTTGGCTCATCAATACCAGCGGCAATCCGGGCATGGGCGCGGCCGGCATGGGCGACGTACTGACCGGCATGATCACCGGCCTGCTCGCGCAGGGCTGGTCCGCCGACGCGGCACTGGTAGGCGGCGTACATCTGCACGGCCGCGCCGGCGACAGACTGAGCACTGCCGGCATCGGGCCGAACGGCATGACTGCCGGCGAACTGATCGACGCCGCGCGGGCCGAATTTAATGCCGCGATTGCGCAGCATTTGCGCGCCGACTCCAACGCGTGAACGCCGCCCCGCACTCTTCCGGCACGGCAGTGCTGCTGATGATGTGCGCGCTGTTATGCTTTTCGGTGCTGGACGCCAGCTTCAAATATCTGGTTGCAGAATATCCACTGCCGGTGCTGGTGTGGGCGCGCTACACCACCCACACGCTATTCATGCTGGCGATTTTTGCGCCGCGCATGGGCAGCCAACTGCTGCGCACAGGACGGCTGCGCATGCAGATTACGCGCGGCCTGATTCTGGTCGCGGTCACGGCGCTGAATTCCCTCGCATTCCGCATGATGCCGCTGGCAGAAGTCACCGCGCTGGTATTCCTGTCCCCGGTATTCGTCACCCTGCTTGCCGGCCCCCTATTGGGCGAGCGCGTCAGGGCGGCCAAATGGGTGGCCTGTGCGCTCGGTTTTGCCGGCGTGCTGTGCATCGCGCGCCCGGGCGGCTCCATCGTGCCGCTGGGCGTGTTGATTTGCCTGGTGTCGGCGCTTTTCCTGGCCGCCTATCAGATCATTACGCGCATGCTGGGGCCGGGCGAAACCGCCGTCACCACCTTGTTTTATACCGCCCTGACCGGCTCGCTGGTGAGCCTGCCCGCCGTCCCGCTGGTGTGGGACGGCCAGTTGCCGGACCCGCGCCACGCCATGCTCATCGCATCGCTGGGGCTGTGGGGCGGCATCGGGCATTTTTTATTCACGCGCGCCTACATGCTGGCACCCGCTTCCAGCCTGGCGCCGCTGGCTTATGTACAACTGGTGTGGGCCACCTTGCTGGGCTGGCTGGTGTTCGATCATCTGCCCGATCGCTGGTCCGTAGTGGGCGGCATCGTAATCGCCTGCGGCGGTCTGCTGGCGGCGCTATCGGCGCGCTCGCACGACTGACCGAAATTTCTTCCCTTGCTCGTCCCGACAAGCCTGTTCCATCATGGATGCCACACAAACACTGAGCGGCCACTATCCCTACCGCGGCAGGCGCGATTTCGTGGCGCGCGCGTGGCAACTGGTGCTGCCCTATTTCCGCGGCGACGAACGCTGGGTGGCACGCGGTCTGCTCGCCGCCGTATTGCTGCTGGAAATCGGCGCGGTGTACATGACCGTACTCGCCTCCACGCTCAACAAAGACATATTCGACGCCATTGAAAAGAAGAACGCGGCGCTGTTCTGGCAACAATTGGGCTGGTTCATGCTGCTGGTGGTGGTATTCATGCTGGTCGCCATATACAAGATTTACCTGCGCCAGGCCCTGCAGATGCGTTGGCGCCTGTGGCTCACGCGCACTTATCTGCAACTATGGCTGAGTGACCGCCGCTTTTACCATCTGGAATTGCTGGCAAAGCGAGACGAAGCGCGCACCGACAATCCGGACCAGCGCATCGCGGAAGATTTGCGGCTATTCGTCGACGCCACGCTGGCCCTGGGTCTGGGGCTGGTATCCGCCCTGCTGTCGCTGCTGTCCTTTCTGGGCATATTGGCGGCGGTTTCTGGTCCGCTCGAATTCGCGGCCGGCGGCCAGACTTATTCGATCCCGATTTACATGGTGTGGGTGGCATTCATTTATTGCGGGCTGGGCAGCTTTGCCGCGCACAAGGTGGGGCAACCGCTCATACCGCTTACTTTCAACCAGCAGCGCGTCGAGGCCAACCTGCGCTTTGCGCTGGTGCGCCTGCGCGAAAATGCCGAAGGCGTCACCTTCCTGCGCGGAGAAGCCAGCGAATTGCGCGGCCTGGACCTGCTCATCGCTGCGGTACGCGAAAACTGGTGGAAACTGATGGCCTTCACCAAGCGCTTTACCGCCTTCAGTTCCGGTTACGGGCAGATCGCCTCGATCTTTCCGCTCGCGGTGGCGGCGCCACGGTATTTCGCCGGACAAATTACGCTCGGCGATCTGACTCAAATCCAGTTTGCATTCGGTGAGGTGCAAAACGCACTGTCCTGGTTCGTCAATTCTTACGGCACCATCGTGGACTGGAAAGCCAGCACCGACCGGCTGCTCAGTTTTCATGCCGCGGCCGACGAAATCAAGCAGCGCGTCGCCGCGCAGGATGCCGTACGCGTGACGAGCAGCGATGGGCCGGCAATCAACGTGTCGGCACTATGCCTGGCACTGCCCGGCGGCCAGCGCATTGCACGCCTCGACCATTTCGAGCTTGGCCCGGGCGAGCGGGTGCTGGTGGCGGGGCCCTCCGGCTGTGGAAAAAGCACCCTGTTCCGCGCGCTGGCAGGCATCTGGCCATTTGGCGAGGGATACGTCGAGCTGCCGTCTGGCCGGCATGCGCTATTTTTGCCGCAGCGCCCTTATTTGCCCATAGGCACGCTGCGCGCCGCGCTGTGTTACCCACAGGCCGGCGACCGCTTCGATGACAGCACGCTGGTCGAAATATTGCAGGCCTGCGGCCTGGGCGGACTGATTTCCCGCCTCGATGAATCGGCGCATTGGACGCAACAATTGTCGGGCGGCGAGCAGCAGCGCCTGTCTATCGCACGCGCGCTGCTCATGCGGCCGGATTTCCTGTTTCTGGACGAAGCCACTTCCGCGCTGGAAGAGCGCATGGAAAGCCGCCTGTACGAGGAACTTGCGCGGCGCCTGCCGCATTGCGCAGTCATGTCGATTGCACACCGCCCGGCGCTGGCGCGCTTTCATTCGCGCCGCCTGGAATTCACCGGCAGCGGCAGCGACATGCGAATCGTCGAACTGGCCGGGTGCTAAAATCCGCGCCTCGTTGAGCGGGGGAAGCAGCATGGATGGAAACGGACAGTTGGCGATCGAGATACAACGCAGTGTGGCCCAGGCGCTGGCAGAGGACGTAGGCCGAGGCGATCTCACGGCACAACTGATAGACGCCGGCCGCCACGCACGCGGCGGCGTGGTATCGCGCGAAGACGCCGTGTTGTGCGGTACGGCGTGGTTCGACGCAACATTCAAAATTCTCAATCCGGCAAGCCGCATCGAATGGACGCGCAAGGACGGCGACCGTGTCGGCAGCGGCGATTTGCTCTGTGTGGTCGACGCCGACGCGCGCACCCTGCTCACCGCCGAGCGCACGGCGCTCAATTTCCTGCAGCTTCTGAGCGCCACCGCCAGCGTCACGCGCCGCTTTGCCGACGCCGTGGCCGGCACCCGCGCGAAAATCGTGGACACGCGCAAAACCCTGCCCGGTCTGCGCCTGGCGCAAAAATACGCGGTGCGCACCGGCGGCGGCGCCAACCACCGCTTCGGGCTCTATGACGGAATTCTGATCAAGGAAAATCACATCATCGCGGCCGGCGGCATCGCCCCGGCCATGCAGCGCGCCCGTGCGCTGGCCGCGTCCGACGTATTCATCCAGATCGAAGTGGAAAATCTCACCCAGTTGAACGAAGCACTGGCGGCGGGCGCAAGCATGATCCTGCTCGACAACATGGATTTGGCGCAAATGCGCGAAGCGGTGGAGATCACCGCCGGCCGGGCCGAACTCGAAGCGAGCGGCGGCGTCGATCTGAACGCCGTGCGCGCCATTGCCGAAACCGGGGTGGACCGTATTTCCATCGGCTCACTGACCAAAAACGTGCGCGCCGTCGATCTGTCCCTGCGCCACTTCGAAGACTGAAAAGACTGAACCCGGCCAGCTCGCGCGCCCGCATGCGCCGGCTCGTCGCCAGCCTTGCCGCGCTCGTGCCGGGCCTATGGGCGCCGCTGGTCGCGGCGGCGGCGTTCCGCTTTGCCCTGATCGGCGATCTTCCCTATTCCGCCGGCGAACGCCAGCTATTCCCGCAAATGCTGGAAAGCCTGGACCGCGAAGCGCTGGCTTTCGTGATTCACGATGGCGACTTCAAGGACGGGGATGCGCGCTGCGACGCCGCCGTATACCTCGACCGGCGCACCCTGTTCGAGGCCTCCTGGCACCCCTTCATTTACACACCGGGCGATAACGACTGGACCGACTGCCAGCGCAGCAAAGCCGGCGCCTATGACCCGGCAGAGCGCTTGCGGTACGTCCGCCGGCTGTTCTTTTCCGACCCGCGCTCGCTGGGCCGCAATAAAATTTCGCTCGAACATCAGTCCGACGACCCGCGTTTTCCGGCCTACCGCGAAAACCTGCGCTGGCGGCACGAAGGCATATTGTTTTTCACCCTGAACATTCCCGGCAGCCGTAACAATTGGGGCAAAGCAAGCCTGCCCGGCGCGGAATTTCTCGATCGCCTGCGCGCCAATACGGCCTGGATGGAAGCGGCATTTGCCCAGGCACGGCGCGACGACCTGGCCGGCGTAGTAGTGGTGATACAGGCCAACCCCGGATTCGAAGCAGCCAACGCCGGCTTTCCGCAGCCGGCCTATCGCCCGCTGCTGGAACAACTGCAATATGAAACCCAGCGCTATGCCGGGCAGGTTTTGTTTGTGCATGGGGACACGCACAGTTTTCGCTTCGACCGCCCTCTGCTGCATCCGCAAACGCGCCAGCCCCTGCAGAATTTCCGCCGTGTGGAAACCTTTGGCCATCCATGGATGGGCTGGGTCGAAGTCGAAGCGGATGCACGCCGGGAAGACGTGTTTCGCATCCAGGGCCAGCCCTGGGCGCCGCAGCGACAGTTCGCGCAATGACGCTACTGCGCCTCAAGCATGCACGTCCGCATCGCAATTCGGGTGTGCGAACAATTCCACCAGGGTATCGATGAACACGCGGGTTTTTGCCGCCATCAGGCGGCGGCCCGGCAGCACCGCCCAAGCCGTGATGGGCGGCGCCTGCCACTGCGGCAACACACGCACCAGGCCGGTCTGCGATCCCGCTGCCGCCACGTAACGATCGGTAAGCAGGGCCAGTCCGGCGCCGGCCTGGGCCAGGCGCAGTTGCATGCCGACCGAATTGACGCCTACCCCGCCGCGCGGCATGCCACTCCAGCGCTGCTCACCGCTAACCAGCGTCCAGGGCACGCGCTCGCCGCGCTGATCGAGCAGGTGCAAGCCGCTGTGGCGGGTCAAATCGTCGGGAATGGCGGGCGTGCCATGCGCGGCCAGATAGCTCGTGCCGGCGTACAGGGATGCGCTCATTTCGCACAGCCGGCGCGCCACCAGGCCAGAATCTTCGGGCAAATTGCCCATGCGCACGGCGAGGTCGAAGTTTTCCGCCACCAGATCGACGCGTCGTGGAGACAGATCGATATCGATGCTTACCTGCGGATAGCGCTCCACGAAGCGCGCCAGCAGGTCCGCCATGAGCCAGGACGCGAAATCGGCCGGCATGGAAATGCGCAGCCGCCCGCTCGGTTCGGCCTGCCGGTATTGGGCCAGCGCGCAGGCGGCGTCGGTCTGTTCCGCCACCTGGCGCGCATGTTCCAGCAAGGCCTGGCCGAAATCGGTCAGCCCCAGGCGGCGCGTGGTGCGCTGCAATAGGCGCTCGCCCAACTGGCCCTCCAGGCTGGCAACACGCCGCGATACCGTCGATTTGGGCAGTTTGAGCCGCTCGGCCGCACGCGTGAAACTGCCGCTTTCGGCAACGCGGGCAAATAACAACAGGTCGTCCGGATTCAAACTCATCGGGTCCTCCGCGCGGGCGTACACGCACTGTTCCATAAACGGAACTATCAATTGCCATTTCACACCTTTATCTCGAAACAGGCAATGATTAAAGTAAGAACCGTCAACCCAACTCGACGGAGTCCGAACATGAACATCCTGCAAGTCAATTCCAGCGCCCGTGGCGCAACGTCCGTTTCCAGCCAGCTCGCGGCCGACATCGTGCAAAAACTGCTCGCCGAGGGGACAAACGGAAAAGTCGTGCTGCGCGACCTGGGCCGCACGCCGCACCCCGTACTCGATGAGGCTGCGTTGCAGGCGCTGTTCACGCCGGAAGATGCGCGCACGCCGGAACAGCAGGCGCGCGTGGCGCTCGATGACGCCCTGATCGCGGAAATCCAGGCTGCCGACGTGGTGGTGCTGGGCGTGCCCACTTATAACTTCGGCGTGCCGGTGCAATTGAAAAACTGGATCGACGCCATCGCGCGGGCGCGTGTCACCTTCCGCTATACGGAAAATGGCCCGCAAGGCCTGCTTACCGGAAAAACCGTGTATGTCGCCGCCACCCGCGGCGGAGTTTATCGCGGCACCCCGGCCGACACGGTAGAACCTTACCTGCGCAACGTGCTGGGCTTTCTGGGGATGCAGGACGTGCGCTTCGTGTTTGCCGAAGGTTTGGCCATGGGCGAAGAAGCGGCCGGCGCGTCGCTCGCCGCGGCGCGGCAACAAATCGAGGCGGCCGTCGCGTAATGCTTGGTGCAGGCGGTCCGGCGCGGCCGCGCCGGACCCTCAAACCTCAATGGTGGTGGTGGCCGCCTGCGCCGTGCACGTGCTCGTGCAGCAGTTCTTCCTGCGTGGCCGTGCGCACGCCGGCGACGGTGCAGCGAAACACCAGAGCGGTGCCGGCCAGCGGGTGATTGCCATCCACGACCACCTTGTCGCCTTCGATTTCAGTGACGGTGAACAGCATGTCCTCGTCGTCGTCGCCGACCCGCTCGAACTGCATGCCGATTTCGATATTTTCGGGAAAACTGGCGCGCGACTCGACGAACACCAGTTCCGCGTCATATTCGCCGAACGCATCTTCGGGCTGCAGCTTCACCTCAAGCTCGTCGCCCACGGCCTTGCCCTGCAGGGCTTCTTCCAGCAAGGGGAAAATGCCGTCATAGCCGCCGTGCAAATAAACCAGCGGATTGGTGCCGCCATCGATCAGGTTACCGTCCGGATCCCAAACCTTGTAATCCAGCGTAACCACGGTGTTGCGTGCAATCTGCATTTACCCTTCCTCAGTCATCCAGGCGTTTTACGAGTTCCAGCACTTCAGCCGCGTGACCGCGCACGGACACGTTGTAGAGCGCATGCCTAATCATACCCTTGTTGTCAATCACGAAGGTCGAGCGCAGCAAACCGCGGCGTGTGCCCCCCTCGCCCTCACCTTCGCGCCAGACGCCATACAGACGGCATACGTCGCGATCCATGTCGGACAGTAACAGTACGGTTATGCCGTGCTTGTCGCGAAAATCGCCGTGCGAAAAACAATCGTCCGGAGACACGCCGACCACGGAACAACCGTGACTTTCAAACTGCTCCTGCAAATCGGAAAATTCCATGGCCTCGCGCGTGCAGCCGGCCGTATCGTCCTTGGGGTAGAAGTACAGCACCAGGTGGTGCTTGCCCAGCAAATTGCGGAATTCGAAAATCTGCAAATCCGCGTCCGGCAGCGCAAATGCAGGAGCGGGTTGTCCGGCTTGCAGCATGGTGCCTTCCTCCAAGCGAGGCGGGCATTCTAACCCGGAATTTTTGCCCGCTCGGAGCTTGTGCCAAGGCTTACGCGCCATGCCCGCGGCTGCGCCGCACGCGCCTTGAGCAGGCTCAACAAACCGCCGCGCAGGAAGATTATGCTGCGCGCGGGAGGTAGGCGAATGCGGCCAATTTTGCGCGCGATGCAGTTGTCCGAGCGCGGCGCCGGCTTGTTGCCGGTCGAGTTGCCGCTACCCGCGCCCGGCGCCGGCATGGTGCGACTTGCGATCAGCGCCTGCGGCGTGTGCCGCACCGATCTGCACGTCGTGGATGGCGAACTTGCCGGCGGCACTTTGCCCATCATACCGGGGCACGAAATCGTCGGCAGGGTGGACGCACTGGGTGCCGGCGTTCATACCCTGCAGCCCGGCCAGCGCGTAGGCGTACCCTGGCTGGGCCATACCTGTGGCCACTGCGCGGATTGCCTGCGCGGCGAGGAAAATCTGTGTGGTCAGGCACGCTTTACGGGCCACCACATCCAGGGCGGCTATGCCAGCCATTGCCTGGCCGATGCGCGCTATTGCTTCCCGCTCGCGGAATCGGCGGACGCCGCCGAACAGGCGCCGCTACTGTGCGCCGGGCTGATCGGCTACCGCAGTTGGGTCATCGCACGCCAGCACAGCACGGCGATGCGGCGCATAGGCATTTACGGTTTCGGTGCGGCAGCACACATACTGGCGCAGGTGCTGGCCTGGGAGGGACGCGAGTTGTATGCGTTTACGCGGCCCGGCGACACCGCCGCGCAGCAATTTGCGCTGCGACACGGCGCACTATGGGCCGGCGCCTGTACCGACACGGCGCCGCAGCAACTGGACGCGGCCATTCTGTTTGCGCCGGTCGGCAGCCTGGTGCCGGCCGCATTGGCCGCCGTGCGCAAAGGCGGCATCGTGGTTTGCGGCGGCATCCACATGAGCGACATTCCTTCGTTTCCGTATTCCCTGCTTTGGGGTGAACGCTGCCTGCGCTCGGTGGCCAATCTGACGCGCCAGGACGGCGTGGAATTTCTTGACCTGGCCGCCCGCATCCCCGTACGTACGGAAATTCAGCGCTACCCGCTGGAACAAGCCAACCAGGCCCTGGACGATTTGCGCCGCGGCAATCTGCAAGGCGCCGCCGTGCTCATCCCCTGAATCCGGCGCCGCGGTCGGACAGCAAACTCAGGTGCGGGCACGTTTGCGGCGTTCCAGCGCGAGGCCGTAACGCTGCGCCAGCGCATAGGCCCGTGCCGGAAAATTCGCCGCCAGCCAGCCATAAAACACATAACGCACGGTTTTGCCGGCCAGCAGCGCAAGGAATGCCGGCAGCGGCGCGTAATACGCCATGGCACAAATGGCCATGCTGGCGGTTTGCGGCACCGGCAGCACGGTCACCAGGAACAGCGTCCACACCCCCCAGCGCTGCAACCAGCCTTGTAGCGTGGCGTAGAGCGTGGATTGCGCGAGGTCGGGATAGCGCTCGAGAACCTGCTGCCAGCCCAGTTCGCCAAATAACAGCAACAGAATGAGCGAGGCGGTTGCGGCGGTCAGGCTGGACAGCAAACTGACGCGCAGCCAGCGGCGCCGGTTCAGCAGCACCGCGGCGGCAAGCACTACCCCGAACGGGAAACTGGCCGTGAGGGTGGTAAATAGCGAAATGGTCGCCACATACCATGCGAATTCCGGGCTGGCCGCGTGGGTTTCGAGCAAGCCGCGCAGGCGCTGCGCGAGGCTGGGACCGACGCTGGCGGAATTGGAGCTCAAGCCATCCATTCCGGCACCCGGACGCGCGCACTGCCTTTGCTATCATGCGGCACGCTACGCTGGCCGCCCCGGTCGCACACCCCGTTGCGGGCGCGCTGCAACAAAATCAGCATGATGAGCATGGTTGTCTATTGTAATTTTGCCGCGCCATCCAACCCCCGGCGCCAAAAACGCTTTGACCACGACCAACCCAGGAACGACACGCATGAAAATAGCCGCCAACGTTTCCGAACTGATCGGCAACACGCCACTTGTGAAGCTCAATGCACTGGCTCGCGAAGTGGACGGCATGATCGCCGCGAAACTCGAATTTTTCAACCCCGCGCATAGTGTAAAGGACCGCATCGCGGTATCGATGCTCGATGCGGCCCAGGCGCAAGGAAAAATTGGCCCCGACACCATCGTGCTGGAGCCCACCTCCGGCAACACCGGCATAGGGCTGGCCATGGTGTGCGCCGCGCGCGGCATCGCCTGTGCTTTCGTGATGCCTGAAACCATGAGCCGCGAGCGCCGCCTCATCCTCAAAGCCTATGGTGCAGACCTGGTGCTCACGCCCGGCCCCGAAGGCATGCCGGGGGCGGTGCGCAAGGCCGAACAGATGGCGGCCGCGGATGCGCGCTATTTCATTCCGCAGCAATTCGAAAATCCCGCCAACCCGGCCATACACCGCAGCACGACGGCCGAAGAAGTGTGGCGCGACACGGACGGAAAAGTAGACATTTTCGTGTCCGGCATAGGCACCGGCGGCACCATTACCGGCGTCGGCGAAGTATTGAAAGCGCGCCGGCCCGGCGTGCATATCGTCGCCGTGGAGCCGGACGCCTCGCCCGTGCTATCGGGCGGGCAACGCGGACCGCATCCGATACAAGGCATAGGCGCAGGCTTTGTCCCGGCCATTCTGAATACGCAGATTTACGACGAAATCGTGCGCGTCACGAATCAGGATGCGCTCGCTACTGCGCGCCGCATGGCGCGCGAAGAAGGGCTGCTGGTGGGCATTTCGTCCGGTGCGGCGGTGTCGGCCGCGCTGCAGGTGGCGCGCCGGCCGGAACATCGCGGCAAACTGACCGTGGTAGTGATTCCTTCGTTCGGCGAACGCTATCTGTCCACCGTGCTGTTCGAACACCTCGCGGTTTAACGGCGGTCTACCCCGCGCCCAAGCGGCGTGTCTAGTCGCATTCGACGACGAGCAGCGACTGGTCGTCCTGCGCGGGGTAGCCCTCCAGATGGCTCGCGATCGCACCGGCCACGGCGGCGATGCGCTCATTGCGCGGTGCGGCGCGCAAAATACTGATCAGGCTGGCCTCACCAAACATGCTGCCGCGCGGGTCGGCCGATTCGACCACGCCGTCCGAATAGAGCGCAAACAAGCCGGGCTCTTTCCATTCGAAACGCAGCGGCTGGCCTTCGCTTTCGTCCCAATCCGTGATGCCCAGCGGCAGGTGGGTCGATTTGAAGCGCTGCATGCCGCTCCCGGCGCGGTCCAGCCATAATAGGTCGGGCATGCCGCCCAGCCAGATATCCGCGCAGCGCTCCTGTTCATCGACACAAAGCAGGCTCAAGGCAACGAAGCGGCCGACCGGCAGGGTAACGCGCAACTTCTTGTTCATTTCCGACAAAATTTGCGTCATCGGCAAGCCGCGCCGCGTCATGCCGTAAAACACAGCCAGCACCGGCAGCACGCTGATCGCCGCGGACAACCCATGGCCGGTAGCATCCGCCAGCATGGCATACAGACGGCCGGAGGACGAGCGGGCGCAGGCCACCACGTCGCCGGAAAAATGCTCCGCCGCCTGCAGCGCATATTGCACCTTGGGATCGTTGAGCGAGGGCTGGTGCGTCTGCCGCTCCATGATGTCGCGCGCCAAGCGGGTTTCTTCCTGCTGCGCGTCGTGAAAGCGCTGCAGCCTTTCCGCCTGGCGCCGCAATTCGTCCTCAGCCTGTTTGCGCGCGCTGATGTCGCGTATGGTGCCGACGAAATGCGGCTCACCGTCCAGCACCATTTCGTTCAGCGCAACTTCGATCGGAAACTGCTGGCCGTCGGCGCGACGTCCGGTCAGCTCGCGCACGGTTCCGACCTTGCGCGCCACGCGGGTTTCGAGGAAGCGCCGGATGTTGGAGTCGTGCCGCCCCGCTTCGGTATCCGGCATGAGCATGCGCACGTTCTTGCCCAGCATGGCGTCCGGCAGGTAGCCGAAAATGCGCGTGGCGGCGCGATTGCAGGTCTGTATCGTGCCGACCCGATCTATCGTGATGATGGCGTCCAGAACGGTATTGGAAATGGCCTCCACGCGCCGGCGCGCCGCATCGCCACGCTCGCGCAGTTCTATCGTGCGCTCTATCGCGCGCAGCTTGGCGGTCATGATGGTGAAATTGACGGGTTTCACCAGATAGTCGTCGCCCCCGGCTTCCAGCCCGGCAACGACATCATTGTCGGCACCCAGGGCGGACAGGAATATCACCGGCACCCAGCGGTCGGTGCACAAATTCTTGATGCGGCGCGTGGCTTCAAGTCCGTCCATGACCGGCATCATGACGTCCATGAGCACCACGTCGGGCTGTTCGCGCGCGAATATTTCGACCCCCACGCCGCCATTTTCGGCTTCCAGCGGAATGTGTCCCATGCGGCGCAGGAAAGCCACCAGCACCATGCGATTGGCGCGCGTGTCATCCACCACCAGCACACGCAGCGTGCGTTTCTGTTCAGCCGTGGAAGTCGGCGAAATTTCGGTTTCCTGCACGATTTACTCCGCCTGCGGCCGTATTACGACCGCGACCGCCACGTTGCCTTTGCCGAGGTATTCGAGCCGCTGAAACGATAATTGCTGTGCGATGGCGATGCCACGGCCATTAGGATCGAAGGCCCGCGAAGGGTCGAATTCCAGATAGCCCGCGGCATCGAAGCCGTCGCCCTGATCTTCGACGCGATACACGATTTCGTCGGGCCGGCATTCGATGGAAAGGGTTGCCCAGCGGTCTGCATACTGCGGTTGCCTGAGCCGATCTTCGATTTCGTCTCGCCAGCGGTCTTCGCGCTTGAGACGCGACTTTTCCTGGTAGGAGATGCACAGATTGCCGTGCTCGACGGCATTCACCATTAGTTCGGCCAGCCCCATCACCGCACATTCCGGCACGGGTGCACATAAAGCCGCCAGGGCGGCAAGGTTCTGCGCGTCCTGCAGGGTGCGAAAGCGGAACTCGCCGGCCATGATGAGCCGCATGGCTTCGGCCTGACGTTCCACCTGATGCACCAGTTCATTACGCTGCAAGGCGTCGGAAAGCGCCGCGCGCACGATGGTCACCAGCGCCTGCGGGTCGAAGGGCTTGGTCAAATAATAATAAGCACCCGCCTCCAGCCCTTCGCGCACCTGATCCGGCGCTGCCGCCGCGGTCTGCATGATGACCGGAATGTCGGCCAGATATTGATCCTGCTTCATGTTGCGCAGCACCTGCATGCCGTCCATGCCGGGCATCATGCGGTCCAGCACCACCAGATCGAAGCCGCCCCGGGTATCCAGCAACATGCCCCAGGCCTGTTCGCCGGTTTCGGCAAAGCTCAGGCGATAACCGCAACCATCCAGACATTCCGCGATGATCTGCAGATTGAACGGCTCATCGTCGACAACCAGTATTCGCTCATTCCCCATAGCCGCCAAGCATCTCCAAATATTCGGTCATCCCGTGCGCGCTTCGGCACGGGTCTCTGCTGCCGCAGGGCACTCTGCGCAGGCCGGCAAACTCACAACGATATCGGCGCCGCCGCGCGTATTTGCCCGCGCATGTATGGTCCCTCCGTGGGCCGCGATTATTTCACGGCAAATCGGCAAACCCAGGCCGGTACCTCCTGCGCCGGAGCGAGTAAGCGAACTTTGCACGAATTTGTCAAAAACCGCTTCAAGTTCAGCTTCCGGGATTCCTACTCCTTCGTCGGACACAATGAGCAAAACTTGAGAGGAACCGCTGGCACTGGTTTCGTTCTGGATGCAGATTTCGATCACCGCATCGGGCGGCGAATATTTCACCGCGTTGGACAGCAGGTTGCGCGTTACCTGCAACATGCGCAGAGGGTCGGCGCGCACCTGACTAGGCCCTGCCACTTCGAGTTTGCAGCGCAGCCGCTTTTGCGCCAGCATGCGCTCGAATTCCGCGCTCACGTCGCGCACCACCTGCACCAGATCGAGCGGATGCGGATCGAAATACATGCGGCCGGCTTCAAGCTTGGACAGGTCCAGCAAATCGTCCAGCAGCGCCAGCAGGCGTTCGCCCGATACGCGGATGCGGTCGAAATACTCGCGCAGCTTTTCCGGCCGTGCCGCGGCCCAGCGCTCGAGCCCGAAGCGCGCGAAACTAAGCACCGAATGCATGGGCGTGCGCAATTCGTGCGACATGTTGGCGAGAAACATCGATTTGGCCTGATTGGCGTGTTCCGCCGCGCGGCGCGCCTGTTCGGCTTCGTCCTTGGCACGCTGCAATTCGGCCGTGCGGCTGGCAACGCGGGCCGATAACTCATCCCGGTTGGTCCGCACTTCAAGTTCCGCGCCGCGGCGCAAAATTTCGGCCTGCCGGGCAAGCAACAGATTGCCGCACACAGCGGCCACGGATTCCACCCGCAGCACATTATCCGTTGCATAGCCCGCGGCCGCGTCGGCCAACAGCAATACGCCTTGAACCGAGCCGCGGCTGCCCAGACTGAAGCTCGCCAGGCTGCGCAAGCCATACACCTCGGCCTGCTCTAACGGAGCCACCCAACTTCCCGGCGGGAGCGCAGTCGCGCGCACTACCTCCGTCAGATCGGACGCCGGGCGCGTTGCACCACCCGGGGTAACCAAGCCCCCCTTGGCAGCCAGAACTTGTAGCGCATTGTCGTCCTGTGCGAGGGGCATGGCAGCGATCAGGCCGGCACGACTACCGGTCACGTCGATCGCCACGCCAAGGAGCGCTTCAAACCCGCGCGGGTCCAGCGGTGCGGCGATAAACGCTTCCTGCACGGCGCGAATTTCAGCCAGCACGCGCTGGTTCTGCACCAGTGCGGCTTCGGCGTTACGGCGCTCTTCGATTTCGAGTTGCAGTTTTCCGTTGGCGTCGCGCAACTCGCCTGTGCGCTGTGCCACCAGGCGCTCGGTGCGGGCTTCGCGGCCGGTCGTGAGCAGCAGGAAAGCGCCCAGCAGCACCACCAGACTGAGCGCACTGGCAAACATGGCCCAGGGCCCCAATGAGCGGTAGCGGTGCAGGTTGGCCGCCGACGGTTGTACGGTCAGGCGCCAGCCGCGCCCACCGGCGTCGTAGTGGAAGGTGGTGGATAGAGCGCCTACCCCACCGGACGCGCCGCTTTCGTGCAGCACGCGCGGCCGCTCCGGGTCGCCGAGATCTTCCAGGCGCAGAAAAAACCCGCCGCGATCGAGATCCTGCCATGCCGCTGCCAATAGCCGGTCCAGATCGATCACGCATACGGCCAGCCCGAGCAACTGTTCCGCGGCCGTCCCATTGCCGCGCATGACGGGATTGAGCGCCAGCATGCTCAGGTGCGCGCCTCGTTTCTGCACCAGTCGGATCGGTGCGCTCAAAACCGGCGCGCGGGCGGCAATCGAGGCGCGTATGGCGGCTTCCCGCACAGGCTCGGACGCCAGGTCATAGCCCAGTGCCGCCTCGTTATCGGCGGCCGGCACCGCCCACAATACGGGGAAATATTCCGCACGCGGCTGCGCATTCAGATTTCGCCCGCTATCCGCATCGCGCTCGAAAATACGGTAGCCGGCGGCGGAGGATCTGGCGGCGTCGCGCTCGAACTGGGCGCGCTCCGCCCTGGCCACGCGCGGCACCCATTCCAGCGTGCGTATGGCATCACCACTGGCACTCATGGCGCCGGCAAAAAGGTCGAAACGCGCGCGGTCCACGCCACCCTCCGCACGCAGGAAAGCGGCCAGCACGTGCGGCATTTCGAGCGCAAAATTCAGACGGCTGGCAAGCGCGGCGTCGAAAATGCCGGCGCGTTGACTGAAGTCGCGCTTCTGGGCAATCAGCTCGGCCTGGTTGGCCAGCACGAATAATTGCACGATGCCGGCAAATGCTGCGGCGAGCGGCAATCCGACCACCAGGCGCCGGCTCGCCCACAGGGCACGCGGTTGCCCCATGAGTAGCAGCGTCAGGATGCCGAATACCACGGCACCCAGCATATCGCCCACCCACCACAGGCCCCAGCTGAGCGCAAATTCGGATGCCGGCAACAATCCGCCCCAGTACAGGGCGACATTACCGACCGTGGCGTTGAAAAGGCAGGACACGGGTCCAGCCAGCACGATGAAGCGCACCACCTGACCGATGTCGTCGAGCGGCGCCGGCCAACCCACATGGCGGCGCACCAGCCAGGCGCCGGCGCCGGCCTGCAGCAATGCACCGAGCGCAATGCCGGCGGCAAGCGCGACGGAAAAGCCATTGAGGCCGCTGCCGACCTGGTAGCTCACCCAAAGATTGACGCAAAACGAACCCAGCCAGACGCCGGGCAACACGCGCCAACCCCAACAAAGCACCAGCACCAGCGCGATGCCGGCAGCCGGCCAGACCGGGCTGGCAAAGCCGGGCGGCACGGCCAGAAAAAGCGCCGCCCAGCCGGAAACGGCGTAGGCCAGCGCCAATATCAAAGCTTTCACGGCCATTCCGCACCGCCGTCGCGCGGCAGTTCGACGATGAATTGGGCACCGCCGCTGGGTCGATTGCGCGCCAGGATACGACCGCGGTGGCCTTGCACGATTTCGCGGCAAATGGCCAGCCCCAGCCCGGTGCCGCCGGCGCTGGAACGGGTTTTCGAACTTTGCACGAATTTATCGAACACGCTATCCAGCTCGCCCTCGGGTATGCCCACCCCTTCGTCGGACACGGCGATGGTCACCACCTGGTCGTTTGCCGTAATCGACAGATCGACCGTGCCACCGGGCGCACTGAATTTCACTGCATTGGACAGCAGGTTGGACAGCACCTGCGCCAGCCGCTGCGGATCGGCAGGCAGTTCAAGTACCGGCCGGTCACAACTGATGAGCAAGGCGAGCTGGCGCTGCGTGGCCAGCGACTCGAATTCGCGCAACGTCGCACGGGCCAGCGCAACGATGTCGCACTGCGAACGATTCATGAGCATTTTGCCGGCTTCGAGCTTGGACAGATCGAGCAAGTCGTTCAGCAAATGCAGCAGGCGCGCACCGGACTGATTGATGCGCTGGAAATATTCGCGCAATTTGGCCGACGGCAATTGTTCCACCCGCGCCTCGCCCAATTTTGCATAGCTCAGTACGGCGTGCATGGGCGTGCGCAATTCGTGCGACATATTGGCCAGAAAGGTCGATTTGGCCTGACTGGCCTGTTCGGCGCGCGCGCGCGCCAGTTCCGCGTCGTTGGACGCGCGCAGCAGTTCGGTGGTGCGGGCGTCCACGATTTCCTGCAGCGAGTCGCGGTGACGCTGCAACTCCGCCTCGGCGCGCTTGCGGTCGGTAATGTCGAGCACATAGCCGTGGAAAGCCGTCGCGCGGCCGTCCTTTTCGCGCAACGCAATGGCGTACAGGTACACCCAGAGGGCGTGGCCGTTGCCGTGGCGAAATCCGAATTCGGTTTCGAAATAGGGCAGCTGCGAAGTGCGCATGCTGCGCAACAGGCGGCCGAATTCGGCGCGCGCCGCGGCACTCACCAGTTCGCCGAAGCGGAGGCGGCCGCTCACGAATTCCCCCGCTGCATAGCCGAGCACGGTTTCCGCATTGGGCGACACGTAATCGACCGGCCAGCCCGATTCGGCGCGCCAACGCAGGGCAACCGTAGGGCCGGCCATGAATACCTGCCGTTCGGCCAGAATTTCGTCGCGCATGCGGCGCAACTGACGCTCGCTCGTTGCCAACGCCTGCTCGGTACGTTTACGCTCCGTTACGTCCATGAATATCCCGGATAGGCGCACTGCATTGCCGCCACCATCACGATGCACGCGCACCACGTCCTCCACCCAGATCACGTTGCCATCGGCGCGCCGCATCCGATATTCGGCTCGAAAATCGGAATCTGTAGCCGCCTGGGCACGATAGTTCTGCGCTGCTTCAAGGTCCTCCGGAAAGATGTGGGCGCGCCAGAAGCCCGGCACGCTCCAGCTGGCGAGCGGAAACCCGAGCAGGAGTTCGGCTTGCGGACTGACGTAGGTGCAGGTATCGCTGGCAGCATCCATTTCCCACACCACCACACTGGTCTGTTCCACCAGGGCGCGGTAGCGCGCCTCGCTTTCCGCCAAGGCCGTAGTGGCGCGTCGGCGTTCCGTCAAATCTTCGAAAATTCCCCACAGATAAGGCGTGCCGTCCGACCCGCTCACCGGGTGCAGCGCCAGCAATACCGGTATGCACTTGCCGCCGCGGCCTTGCAGCTCGCACTCCCAGCTCACGGGCGCGTCGCGCGCGAACGGGTCGGAACCCAGTGGCAAGGCATCGACGCCTATGCTGCGCAAACTGCGGCGGCGCAACTGTTCGATGGTATGGCCAAGCAATTCGCGGCAGTAGGGGTTGGCGTCGATGAAATCGCCTTCCATCGTGCATAGAAACAGGCCGTGCCTGGCATGCTGGAACAGCAAGCTCAGTTTTTCCAGCGAGGCGCGCAATTCGGCCTCGGTTGCGCGCAGCACCGACAGGTCGGTAATGAGCCCCAGCAGCACCGGCTCGCCTTCCGCATCTTCGCAAGCCACGATGTGGGTAAGCACGCGCCGGCGCCCGCCACGGGCGTCGGTGAACAGGTGCTCGACATTGTGGCTGCCCAAACCCAATGCCAGCCTTTCCTGCACCAGATACTGGCCGGCTTCCTGCGCGGCAAACAGATCCGCGGTGCTGCGCCCCAGCACCGCTTCGGGGGGGGCGCGCAGCATGGCGCAAAAAGCCCGATTGACCATGCGGAAGCGGCTATCCGCATCTTTCACCCAGGCCGGGTGCGGCAAGGCCTCGAACAGACGTTCGAGGAAGTTCTGGTAGCGCTGCACGCGGCGCGACTGGTCGCGCAACTCGCTGATGTTCAACAGCAAGGTGAGCACCGAAGGCGCGCCGGAACCGTCTCGCACCGGCACCTTGCGCACCAGGAAAGTCAGGCAGCGTGCGGCCTCGCCCTGGAATTCGACTTCGCTTTCCGCGGGCTTGTCGGTTTCGATCACGGCGCGATCCGCGGCGGGATCGTCGAGATTCAAGTGCGTGCCACCGGCCCCTTCGGGCTCGCCCCCAACCATATGCGCGGCCACGACCGCCTGCAATTCGGTATGCGCGCGATTCGCCAGTACCACCTGCCCGCTCGCGTCGCGCACCGCCAGCGCGAGCGGCAATTCGTCGATCAGGTGCGACAGAAAGGCCTGGTATTGCGTGGCCTGCACGCCCGCCAGCCGCTCTGCGCCGACGTCGCTCAGTGCCCCCCCCAGCGCCGTCATGCGCCCCGCCGCATCGAAGCGCGCCAGGCCGCGCACGCAGGCCCATACCGGCCCCGAAGCGGCCGCGGCAAGTTGCAGATCGAGCGTGAATTCCGGCTGCGCGGGACTTAAAGCGGCCAGCGCTTCAAATAGCCGGCGGCGGTGTTCCCCGCGCACGCGGCGCAAGGTTTTGTGCAAGCTCGCCGGGGTCAGGGCAAGGATGGCGGGGCTGGCGCGCTGCGGCGTGAGGACGAAGCGGCGCGTCGCCAGGTCGTATTCCCAGATCGCATCGCAAGCGCAGCGCGCAGCAAATTCGTAAGGCCGTGCCGCCGCGACTTGCTGCTGCAATGCCGAGAGGCGGGTGCGCAGGCGCCGGAAAGCACGGCCCACAAAGAAGGCGATCGCCAACGCGGCCGCCCCCAGCAAACCGCCAAGCCACATGGCAGCGGGCGCGGCGGGCGGGTCGACACAGTCAGGGTGCGCGCCGCCACGGCCTGTCGCCGTGGCCGCCGGCACGGCGGGCACGGCCTGACCGGCAGCGCCTGCCGCACCCGGCTGGACCACAAGAGCCGGCGCATCGACCGCCGCACCGGCGCTGCCCGCAAGTGGCAATATCGCACACACCAGCGTCGCGATCACGCGCCGGAAGCGGTGGGTGGCCCGGCCAGCACCGCACGCCCGTGCCGCAATCTGGCCTGGGCCCGCGAATCTCTGACTCGGATTCATGGCGGTCGCTCTTGCTATGCGCGCTGGTCGATTGTCGGGGCGAAACTAATATATCCCGCCGCCGGCCTCGTCCGGCGCCCGATTAGAAGCCGGATTCGGCGCCAATTCGATCGCTGCGGAACGGCCTCGGGCGCACATCCGCGCCGAATTCGAAAGCCGCTCAAGACAGCCGCCAAATTGCCGCTAACGCATGCATTCACTTCTTCGATTGCTCGTCATGCACGCTCATGCCCTCTCGTATTTGCCTGCCGACAGCAACGGCCTTCCCGCCTCACTCGCAGAAGTGGTCAAACACGCCGCGATTACACGCGGGACGCACGTGGTATTCGAAGTTTCGGCTGGCTTTCCCAAGCTGCCGCCCCCGGTCGAAACGGCTTTGCTGCATTTCGGCGCGGAAGCGTTGTTCAATGCGATGCAGCACGCCTCGCATGAACCCATAGTGGTCGAGCTTGAACAGGGGCCGTTTGAAATTCGCCTCGCGATCAGTGACGACGGTCCCGGCTTCGACCCGAACGATTGCGGCGTGGCGCAAAATTTGCGCAAGGTGGTCGAAGAAGTGCGCGAGGCGGGTGGCGAAATCATCGTACATGCCGCGCCCGGATATGGCGCCACCCTGGTCGCCGTATTTAGCCGCCCGCAGGGCATGCCGGTATCCGGCCGCAGCGGCACTGCCGCCAACGACGCGCCCGCGCCTGCGGCACCCAGCCGCCGCGAAGCCTGAACCGGGTATCTGCGACAGCCGGCGCGATGCGCCGCGCGAAATATTCAAGGGACGATCGGAAAGCAGGCGCCGCGGGGCGCCCGGCGCTTCAGATTTTTACCGTGGCCAGCACGCGATTGCCACGGCCGATATAGTCAAGTTCGGAAAAACTGATGGTGCGCGCCATGGCAATGCCACGGCCATTGGGATCGAAGGCGCGCTGTGGGTCGAGCGCAAGATAGGGACGCGGATCGAATCCTTTGCCCTGATCCGTCACCGCGAACTGCAGGCGGTCCCGCTCGCGCCGCATTTCCACGCTCACGAACAGGTCGCGATAAGCCGGCTCCTTGAGCCGTCGATCAACTTCGTCACTCCAGGCACCGGCAAGCAGCAATTCTGTCTTTTCGCGATAACTGATGCCCAGATTGCCGTGTTCGATACCGTTGGCGATCAATTCCATGAGGCCGATCACCAGCATGTCCGGCTCCGGCCCGAAAGCCGCCAGAAATTGTGAGGCCTGGGTCGCTTCGGGGAGCGTGCGCACCCTCAGGGTGAGCGCGCGCGCATCCGGCAGCGGGGGGCCGAACTGGCCCAGCGAGCGGCGCAATTCTTCGCGCCAGCGGCAGCTTTCCAGCGCGCTGGCGGCCAGACAACGCAATTGGCCGGAGTCAAACGGACAGCCCAGCACATAACAGGTGGTGCCGGTGCAGATGGTGCGCAATACCGAACAATCCGCACCGGGCGGTAGCAGAAACAGCAGCGCAGTGGCCGGTCCCTGCACGTTGGCGGCAATCATCTGCAGAAATTCGACCGCGCGCATGTCCAGTTGCGTGGCATCGACCACCACCAGTTGTGGCCGATTGGCGGCGCCCGCAACACTGCGCCACACCATGGCCACAGGCTGAGCCGATACCGTCCAGCCGGCAGCGGCAAGGTCCGTCCCCACGGATGCGAGCAGGCCGGTATCTTCGCTCAGTACCAGGGCATGGGGTGTGACGGCAATTTTGACGTGATCATCAAACATGCGAGCGACGCGAAGAATGCAGTGCAAACCTTGCTAACGTCGCGCGGCGCGAAAACTTGAGCGGACAAGTCAGTGTGATCGCAACCTGGTGCCCGGCAGACAATGCCCAGGACAAGGCGGCCGCGTGGGCTGCGGCCGGAGGCAACGCCGCGCCATACGCCGCCGACGCGGGAATGCAGAGGGCGGTCAGTTCTGTTCAGCGCAGGCTGGACAGATCGGCAACCCATTGCGCGATGGCCTGCTGCACCGCTGCCACCTCGCCGACGGGCGGCGCCAGCTCGAACGTAACGCCACCATAGCGCGCGCGCAAGCGATCGATCTGTTGCGGCAGATCGCGCTTCAGATGGCCGCCCTGGGCGATGAACATGGGCACCACCAGCACGCTCTGGCTGCCCGCGGCAATCAGGCGCGCCGCGGCGGTGTCGAGATCAGGCTGCATCAGTTCCAGAAACGCCACTTCGACGCGACCGCTGCCGAGCACGCTTTTCACCTGCTCGGCGACCGCAAGAATGGGCCGCGCCCAATCAGGGTCGCGCGCGCCATGGGCAAACAGGATCAGATCGGCCATGTTTCAAACTTTCCTGCGGGTATTGGCACGCCGGCTGCGCCGCGCTAGAGCCAGCGCAAATCGAGACAGCAACGGCTCATCGCCGCGCGCGGCGGCACGCGCAGGCGTTCCGGCGCCGCCGATTCAACGCCCAGCACGCGCGCAGCGCGACGTTCGCCGGCGTCGCCGTGGCCCTTGGGCAAACCGTCGTAAGGCAGGTTGTCGGTACGCCATTCGTGCAGCGAAATCGCCAGGGCCTTGCCGCTCACCGGGTGCCATAGCGTCAGTTCGATAGGGCCATGCGCCGGCAGGCTGGGATGCAGGCCCAGTGAAGGTTGATAGCGACGGTAGCGCAGCCCGAATACGCGCGCCGGACCGCTGGCATCGCTGCCGCTTTGCATGGGCAGGGCCACGCCATGCGCAGCCACGCGCCAGGCGGCAAGTTCGGCGGCATCCGCGCCGGGCAGCGGGCGCAGGCATAGTTCCAGCCGCGCATTGCTCGAATCGACCAGGCGCGAAGTGCCGGACTCCTGACTCGCGGCGTCGCCCACCAGCGGCCAAAATTCCAGCGCGCGGCGAATCACCAGTTGGACACCGCCAATTTCGACGTGGCCATAGACGCGGAACTGGTCCTCCACCAGCATGTCGCGCAGCGGCCCATCCAGCCCCACGCCGGCCGCGGCCAGATCGTCGAATACCGATTGCAGATCGCGCTGCAAGAAAAACGGCAGCGCGTAGCGGTCGTGCAGTTCGGCGCCCCAATAGGCGAGCGGTTCATCGAATTCGCGCAAGGCGAGGCGCGCCGCCACGCTGCGGAACAGGGCCGCCAGCGCCGCCAGTTGTTCCGCGCTTTTCGACATGCGCAGGGCGCGAAATTCCACCAGCCCCAGGCAGCCACGACCCGGCAGGTAGGGATTCCAGAGCTTTTCGATATTGATCTCGGCGCGATGCGTGTTGCCGGCAATATCGGCCAGGAAGGGCGACAGGCTGCGCCAAATCTGTTCGGGTTCGGCGTCGTCCTCGCGCGTAATCAGTTCCAGCGCCAGTTCCAGTTCGTCCACGTGCTCGCGGTTGCGCTCGTCGGCGCGGGCGGATTGACCGCAGGCGCCGATGTAGTCGTGCGCAAACAGGTAGGACAGGCTGGGATGCCGATTGACATAGCGCACCAGGCGCGGCAGCAGTTTGGGCGCCTTGAGGAAGGGGCTTTCCAGCGCGCTCGGCCCACCCAGCGTAATCTGCCCGGCGCCGCCGGAATCCGCCACGTCGCCGTTGAACCACAGCCGGAACGGATCCAGCCCCATGCTGGCGGCGCTGTCGTACAGCCGGCGCGTGGCCACCAGCATGGCGCTCACGCTGCCGAAGGGCGCCATATTCACTTCGATCACCGCCGGATCGGGCGTCACCGTGGTCCAGGCCAGCCGCGCGTCCACCGGCGGCGCGTAGCCGGCCAGCACCAAGGCCTTCAATTGAGCCGCCTGCGCCGCATCCGCCAGCATGGGCAATAGCGCGCGCAGCCGCGCCGGCGTGCGCAGGTCGGGCAGTTCGACGCGGGCAACCGGCACTTCACGGCAAGTTTCCAGACCGAACTGAAACAGAAAATGGCCGGCTGCCGCCAGTTCGTCCGGCACCGCGCCGTCCGGGCTGCAGTAACTGTGTATGGAGGGGCGCAGCAAGGCCTCGGCCGGGGGCGGACGCCGCGCCACCGTCTGTTCCGACAGCAGCACGCGCATTTCGTCGTCCGCACAGTCGGTGACCGGCGTGGCGTACAGGCCGGCCGCCGCGGCGGCGGTCATGAATGCCTCGACCAAGGCGGCCAGGTCTGGCGTAGGCGGCACCTCGTCCAGCATGAGCGGGTCCGGCGGCCCATCCCACAGCATGCTGCCGTCGCGCTCGCGCAACACGCCGTAACTCCAGCGCGGTACTTTTTCGCCCGGGTAGCAGCGTCCCACCGAGCGCAGCAATACCGCACCGGGGGTGCGCCGGGCCAGCAACGCAGCCAGACGCTCAGCGCGTTCCTGCTTGTCCTCGCCCAAGGCCGCGCTCATCCACTCGGGCATGGTGGAATGGCGGTTGGTAAAGGTGGGCTCGCTGCCCACCCAGATATCCAGCCCTTTCGCGCGCAAAGCCGCGTCGTGGGCACGAACCGCCGCATCGAACGGGGCTAGTTCGTCAGGCAATTGATTTTGCATCGTGTTTTATTTGATGACGGGAACTCGAGACGTCCCACGGTAATGAATTTCCACCGCTCGGCAGCGCCTGGGGGCCAGCCGGCTGCGCACCGACACAGTGCGTGCGCCGAAGCCGACGTAGATGACTAAAGCACTGAATTGGTTCCGAAATTGAACCAATTCGAACAGGCCGACAGTTTGCCAGAGTTGCGGCCAAAAGTCCCCACCTGCCTGCCCACGCCGGATTTTTTGCGGCAGTGCAGCAAAAAATGCTAGCATGAGCTTTGCCGCGAACCGGCCCGGCCGCCCCCCGCAGCGCAGCCCGCGCCCTGCAGGCCAGCGAAAAATGGCGTAGTACGTGCAGAGCAGCGCGCTCTGGGTGAAAATTCGGCCCCAGCGCAAACCGGGCCGGTACGGCGGCATCCAGTGCCGCCGCCCGCGCCGCTTTCCCCGACCAACTTCCGGACCAATCATGGGATTGACGATTACCGCCATCCTGGCGCTGCTGCTTGCAGTGTTGCGCCTGTTGCCGCTGCCGGCAGACGCCGTCCCGGCCAATTTCTGGCTGGTGCGCGATATCGCGCTGGCCTTGTTGTGTGCTTTGATGGCCGTGCAGGCTTTCGCGGCGCGGCGCGCGCCGGCCACACCGCCGCCGCCCCCGCCACCTCCACCTCCGCCCGAACCCAAGCCGCAGGTGGTCGCAGCGCCGCCGCCCCCGCCGCCGCGCCAGGAACCCGTGCAGACCGGCGAAGCGCTCATGCTGCTGGCCTTGTTGCAGGACAAGGGCCGTTTCCTCGACTACGTCATGGAAGACATCAGTGCCTATGGCGACGCCCAGGTGGCCGCCGCATCGCGCGTGGTGCATCAGGGCTGTGCCGCGGTGATACGCGAATACCTGGCGGTCGAACCGGCGCACGGCGGCAAGGAGGGCGAACGCATCAGCGTGGATAAGGATGCCGACCCCAACCGCTACCGCATGATAGGCAAACTGGCGGGCGAACCGCCCTTTTCCGGTGTGATCGTCCATCGCGGCTGGAAAACCTCGAAACTGGCCCTGCCGCGCCACACCCGCCCGATAGACCCCAAGGGCGAAAATCTCATCACGCCCGTGGAAGTGGAAGTTCACTGAAACGCAACACCGCGGCCGGACACTTTCCGGCCTGACGGCGCCGCATGGCGGCAGCGCGCCCGCGCTGCCGCGGCGCCCGGATTTGGATGGAAAGCCTCGCCATGAATGTTCTCTACAGCCTGGGCATAGACCTGGGCACCTCGAATTCCTGTGTCAGCCTGTGCCGCACCGACGGCAGCGCCGCCGAAGCGGTACCGATCACGCAGTCGCTCGGCCCCGGCGTGATTGCCGAAAAGCCGCTGCTGCCTTCGGTGCTGTATCTGCCCGCCGCAGGCGAATATGCCGAAGGCGCACTGGCCTTGCCCTGGGGCGGCGATGCCGGCCGCGTGGCGGGTTATTTCGCGCGTGAACGCGCGGCGCTGGTGCCCGACCGCGTCGTCAATTCCGCCAAATCCTGGCTGTGCAATCCGCACGTGGACCGGCGCGCACCCATCCTGCCCTGGCAATCGGATGTGGACAGCGGCAAGGTGTCGCCTTTCGACGCGTCCCGCCTGTACCTCGAGCATTTGCGCGCCGCCGTCGCCCAGCATTTCGCGCAGCGCGGCGAGAGCGTGCGGGCGGAAGATTGCCAGGTAGTGCTCACGGTGCCGGCCTCGTTCGACGAAGTGGCGCGCACGCTCACGCACGATGCCGCGCGCGCCGCCGGCCTGGGCAACGTGACGCTGCTGGAAGAACCGCAGGCCGCGTTCTACGCCTGGATCGCGCACGCGCTGGCCAACCCGGACCAGCGCGCCTGGAACGACCAGGTGACGGCCGGCGACCTGGTGCTGGTATGCGACGTAGGCGGCGGCACTACCGACTTCAGCCTGATCGCCGTGGCCGAATCTGCGGATGGCTTATCGAAGGCGCTGGAACTGCACCGCATTGCCGTCGGCGAGCACATTCTGCTGGGCGGCGACAACATGGATCTGGCGCTCGCCTACATGCTGAAAGGCAAGATCGAGGAAACCGGCACGGAACTGGACGACTGGCAGTTCCAGGGTCTGGTGCAGGGCGCGCGCGCAGCGAAAGAAAAGCTTCTGGCCGATGCGGCGCTGGAAGAACTGCCCATCGCGGTCGCCTCGCGCGGCAGCAAGCTGTTCGCGAAAACCTTATCCACCACGCTCACCCGCGACGAGGTGATGCAAATTCTGGTCGAAGGCTATTTCCCGCTGACCGCGCCGGGCGATTTGCCAGCCGCGCGCAAATCGGTCGGCCTGCAGGAATACGGGCTGGCCTATGCGACCGAAGCGGCGATCAGCAAACACCTGGCGCGCTTCCTGCGCCGGGCGCTGGAAAACGTGCGCTCGGATGCGGCCCTGGCGGCCACGCTGGGGCCGGCCGCAGCGGCCGGCAGCGCGGAAATCCTCAAGCCGACCGCCGTGCTGTTCAATGGCGGGGTGTTCGAAGCCGAGCCTTTCCGCCGCCGCATCGTCGAACTGCTGCAAAACTGGCTGGGCGTCGATACGCCCTTGAAAGTACTGCAGAGCGCCGGCCTGGATGTCGCGGTGTCGCGCGGTGCGGCCTATTACGGCGCGGTGCAGGCCTGCGGCCGCGGCATCAAAATCCGCGCCGGCACCTCGCGTTCGTTCTACCTGGGTCTGGAAAGTCCGGCCCCGGCCGTGCCCGGCTACGTGCCGCCCGTCAAAGGCATATGCATCGTCCCGCAGGGCACGGAAGAAGGCACGGAACTGGAACTGGCGGGCCGCGAATTCGGCCTGGTGACGGGCGAAACGGTGGATTTCCGCTTTTTCAGTTCCAGCGTGCGGGCGGGCGACCGCGTCGGCACGCTGGTCAATAACGCCGGCAAGGCGCTGGACGAGCTGGCGGGCCTCACGCTCACGCTGCCGGCCGCCGAAGGCGCCGATGCTCAGGTGGTGCCGGTCACGCTACACCCCGGCGTTACGGAAGTCGGCACGCTGGAATTGTGGATGCAACACACCCAGAGCGAACAGCGCTGGAAACTGGAATTCAACCTGCGCGCGGAAGACTGAGCTTCAGCCCGCCGCGCGCCCGGCCAGTTCGCGTTCCAGTTCGGCGATGCGCGCCTGCAGTGCATCCACGCTGTTCGCGCGGCGCGCGCGCTGGGCCTGCAGCCCGTCGCGTATCCAGGCCAGCCAGGCATCCATGCCGGCGCCGCGCGTGGCCGATACGCGGAATATCGCAAGCCGCGGATTGACGCGGCGCGCATTGGCTTCGGCCAGATCGGCGTCGAATTCCAGATAGGGCAACAGATCACACTTGTTCAGCAGCATCACGTCGGCGGCGGCGAACATGTCCGGATATTTGAGCGGCTTGTCCTCGCCTTCGGTGACCGACAGGATCGCCACCTTGTGGTGTTCGCCCAGCGCGAATGCAGCCGGACATACCAGATTGCCCACGTTTTCGATCAGGAACAGCGATTGTTCGGCCGGCTGCAGGCGCGCGATGGCGCGGCCCACCATGTCGCCATCCAGATGGCAGCCCTTGCCGGTATTGATTTGCAGCGCCGGTACGCCGGTGGCACGGATGCGCTCGGCGTCGTTGGCGGTCTGCTGGTCGCCCTCCACCACGTTGATGGCACATTCGCCCAGCAGCCGTTCTATGGTTTTGACCAGCAAAGTGGTTTTGCCCGAGCCGGGGCTGGACACCAGATTCAGCGCGAATATGCCGCGCGCGTCGAACCACTGGCGGTTGGCGGCGGCATAGGCGTCGTTTTTCGACAGGATGTCCTGCTCTATGCTCACCATGCGCGCCTGGCTCATGCCGGGCGCGTGGGCGCGCGCAGGACCGGCGCCAAAATCGAGGTCACCCCGCGGCGCGCGCGGGCGGTAGCGCAGGCCGGCATGGTCGTGGCCATGTTCGTGCTCATGGTCATGGTCATGGTCATGGTCATGGTCGTGGTCGTGGTCGTGGTCATGCTCGTGACTGTGCGCCGCGCCGCCGTGTGCATGCACATGATCGTGATCGTGCATATGGCTGTGCGTGGTGCCGTCGGCGTGGGTATGCCGCTGCGCATGCTCGGGCGCATCGCCCTCCAGCTTGACCTCGCCCTGGCCACATCCGCATACGCTACACATGGTTTATCCCTTCCTCGAAATTGCGTGCCGCGCAAGCCGCACGCTGCGATCGGCGCTGCTGCCTGGCGGCCGTCACGCTGGTTTGGACCCGCAATGCGCCAAGTCTTTCCGCGCCGGCCGGCACGAAACTACAAGTGTACGAAACTGAGCGCCGTAGCGCGATACCGCCCGGGCTACAGACGCCAACGGCCGGGCCAGCGCTGGGGAGAAACAAATAATATTCTGATATACCATCGATTCAGTCGATCAACCTGGCCTAGCCATGTCTGCCCTGCCTTCGCTCAAACAACTGCACTACCTGGTTGCGCTGGCCGACGAACTGAATTTCACGCGCGCCGCGCAATGCTGTTTCGTCAGCCAATCGACCCTGAGTGCCGGCCTCAAGGAACTGGAAGCCCTGCTTGACGCGCGTCTGGTCGAGCGCGACCGGCAGAACGTGCTCATGACGCCGCTGGGGCAGGAGGTAGCGGAACGCGCACGCAGCATTCTGTCCGCCACGCGCGACCTGGTCGAATTGACCGCCGCTGCGCGTGCGCCCATGGCCAGTCTGCTGCGCCTGGGCGTGATTCCCACCGTGGCGCCTTTCCTGCTACCGCGCGCGATGCGCCTTTTGCGCAGCAACCATGCCGACTTGAAACTCGCGCTGCGCGAGGATGTATCGCTCAACCTGCTGCCGCGCATCGAAGACGGGCTGCTCGATTTTGCCCTCATCGCACTGCCCTTCCAAACCGGCAATCTGCTCGTCGAACCGCTGTTTGATGATCCTTTTTGCCTGGTCGGCCGGCCGCAGGACGCCGAATTGCAGGCCACCGCCCCGCTGCGCGTGCCGCCGCTGGAACGCCTGCTGCTGCTGGAAGAAGGTCATTGTCTGCGCGAACATACCTTGATCGCCTGCGGTCCGGCACCGCCGCCGACCGGCGAAAGCGCCGCGGCAACCAGTTTGCTCACCCTGGTGCAGATGGTGGAATCCGGCCTGGGTCTGGGCCTGCTGCCCAGCATGGCCGCCTATGGTGGACTGCTCGACGGCAGCACGCTGGTGCTGCGCTCCCTGGTCGCGCCCGCCCCGCACCGCACGATTGCGCTGGTGGCGCGGCGCTCCACTTCGCGCGGCGCCGACCTGCAGGCGCTCGCGCAGGTCTTCCGCAGCGTGGCGGCCGTCACGCCGCGCTGAGGGCTGCCGCCCGGCGCTCGCGCGCACTTCAAGTGCGCGGCAATATCACCTCGAATTCGGCGCCGCCGGTCGGGCGGTTGCGCGCCACGATGCGGCCGCGGTGTGCGCTCACGATTTCGCGGCAAATGGCCAGGCCGAGGCCGCTGCCGCCGGCCACGCCGGTGCGGCTGCTCTGTACGTAAGGCGCAAATATGGTTTCGGTTTCGCCTTCCGGTATGCCCGGTCCCGCATCCAGAACACGCATGGCAAGCGCCGGAACGCGCCCCACGTCTTCGGCGCGGCGCCCGGCCGGCAGGTCGGATTCGGCAAATTCTATGCGTATCGTTTTGCCGGGCGGGGAAAATTTGATCGCATTCGACACCAGGTTGCGCAACACCTGTACGCAGCGCATGCTGTCAGCCTGCAGTTGGGTGTCGCAGGCCGCTGCGGGAATATCGACTTGCAGGCAGCGGGCGTCGATTAGACCTTCGCATTCGTGCAACACGTCGCGGCACAGGGCGGCCAGATCGCAGACGCTGCGCTCCAGCGGCTGTTTACCGGCTTCCAGCCGCGCCAGATCGAGCATGTTGTTGATGAGGTGCAATTGCCGCGCGCCGGCCGCGGCGATGCGTTCGAAAAATTCCACACATTTGTCGGCCGCACCCTGCGCGGCTTTTTCGCCGCCCACGCGCGCGAACGAAACGATACCGTGCACCGGCGTGCGCAATTCGTGCGCCAGGGTAGCCAGAAATTCTGCTTTTGCCCGGTGTGCGCGTTCCGCATTTTCTTTTGCGCGCAACAAGCCGGCAGTACGCTCACGCAATGCCGTATCGAAACTTTCCTGCATGGCCCGTGCCGCTTGTTCGGCCTGGCGCTGGTCGGGGCATTCGACCAACAGCCCCAGGGCGCCACCACCGGGCAGCAAAATGCAGCGCAAATTCAGGATGGTGCCGTCAGGACGCACGTGTTCCACCGCCTGCGCGCGTGCAATGCGCTCGGGATCCAGCCACCAGGCGGCCAGATAGTCCGGGTCGCCGGGCCCGAATTCGCCGCGCTCGGCCAAATACTGCACGATGCGCCGCGCCTCCAGCGGCGTTTGCGCGAACAGCTCGGCCGGCAGATCGAGCATGCGCTTGTAGGCATCGTTACAGGCCGTCACCTGCTGCGTCGCATCGACCCATAACACGCCGCCGGGAAAATTCGCCACCAGTATTGCGACCAGATGATCCCTGTCCTGCACCTTCCGTTCGGCCCGGCGGCGCTGCGCCACCTGCGCGCGCAGCAGGGCATCGCGGCGTGCCATGCGCACACGCCGCAAGTTCCGCGTGCCTGCGGCGTACCAGGCGGCTCCCAGCAGGGCGGCGGCGAAAAATATCGCCAGCGCGGCGAGCACAGGCGCATGGCCGCGCACCGCGGCGAGCGCGGCAGGCTGAGCCGCCAGACGCAGTTGCCAGACGCCCTGGGCGCCTTGCACGGGCGCCGTGACGACCAGGGCGGGGGCCGAGCCGGCCTCCCCTGTTGCGAGCAACGCCTGTCCGTCCGCAGTGGCCAACGCCAGCCCCAGTCCGGGATCACTGTCTGCCAGGGCGACGCCGAACAAATTTTTCGCATCGAATACAAACAGTACGGAATGCGGATTTGCCACGGGAGCTTGCACCAGTACCAGCAGCCGCGCGCCGGCCACGCCCGGCCGCGCGGGGATGATTGCGACCTGTGCGCCGACCTGGGGCAGGCCCTTGGCGCGCGGCCAGGCTGCCAGCAGTTCCTGCACAGCCGCGACGTCCGGCGTGCCTTCCTGCCACAGCGGACGGCCGCCGGCATCGAGCGCGACGACCCGCTGCAATGCCGGCGCAAATTCCATCAGGCGGCGTGCCGCGCTACGGCCAGGCGCATCGGGCACAGCCAGGTCGGCGCTGGCGGCATAGCTGGCAACACGCACCGAGGCGTCGATATCGGCCTGCAGGTGGGCGGCCTGGGCCTGGACCAGGCGCTCGAAATGCGCGCGTGCGCGCTGATCGGCAAATTTGCTTGCGATGAAGCCGGCACAGATCGCCAGTACCAGCGCTACCCCGCCCAGCGCAGCGATCAATGGGCGGGTGCGCGCAGCGCTGCGCTGCGGCAGCCAAAACGCGGCACGGGTGCCTTCGGCTGCAACATTTTCCGGCAATGGCAGGGCAAGTTTCTGCATCGATGCGGGCGGGTCCGGGGACAGAGGACTGCGCGTCGCACCACGGCGCCCTGCCGTGGCGCTCGCGCCTTTCCGCCTAGCTATCGAACCGGTGCAGCGAAAACTTTACCCAGAATGCGTGAAAGGTTGGACAGGCGCCGGCTGGCCCCGCGGCAGCGAGGCCACGCTACTTCGCGGCGGCGGGGCGGGCTTTTCTGGGCGCCCGCTTGGGTTTGTCGGGCAAGGAGACGGCAAACGCCGCGGCTTCGGCAATCGCCGCGGCAAGCGCGGCCGCGTCCGCCAGCCGATCGGCCGGCAACAGCAGGTATTCGCGCATGGTGCGGCCCATCACGGTGAAAGGCTGCGCGCCGCCGTGGGCCAGCAGTTCGGTGCGGCGGGCCTCCGGCAGGCGCAGCACCACGGCATCGCCATACACACCCGCGCACATTTTTCCTTGCGCGAAAGCGCAAGGGCAGCCGAACATGCGGCGCGGCTCGACACCAGCCGGCAGGGCAGCGGAAAAGCGCGCGACCAGCGCTGTGTCGGGCGACTGCCAGTCGGACATGATCAGGCGCCCGCGGCCGGCGGCGGCATCATGGGCTGCAGAATCGCGAATACCACCCGCAGCGGGTCCGCCAGCACGGCGAAGCGGCCCACATCCGGAATGTCTTCCGGGCCGAAACACACCATGCCCCCCAATTCGGCGGCACGCGCGGCGACCATGTCGGCATTTTGCACCGCCACGTAAGGCGTCCAGTAGGGCTGCGGCGGCGCCCCCGGCGGCGTGCGCATGAGCCCGCCACACATGGCGCCCCCCTCGCGCGTGAGCAGGTGATATACGAAATCGCCCATGTCGCGGCTGCTGTGGCCATAGCCGAAAGCCTGTTCGTAAAAGCTCAGCGCGGCGAGGTCGTCCGGCGTCACAAGTTCGTTCCAGCACCAGTCGCCGGGCTGGCCGCCACAGGCCGGCGGATCGCCCTCGGCCGAGCGCCAGACGGAAAATACCGCGCCCTGCGGATCGGCCAGCATGGCGCCGCGCCCCACGGGCGGAAATTCGGTGGGCGGCAGCAATACCTGCGCGCCCAGCGCCGCGGCGCGCGCCACTGCGGCATCCACGTCCTCGACCGACATGTAGGACATCCACATGGCCGCTCCGCCTGCCTCGGCCGGGCGAAACCCGCCTATGCCACGGGCGTCGTTCTGGATCATGTGATAAGGCGTGCCGGCCATGTCGATCGGGTCCGAGGTCCAGCCGAATAGCGCGCCATAAAAGCTGCGCGCGCGTTCGACATCGCTCGACATGTGTTCGTACCACACGAATTTTCCCGGCAGGTAGGTCATGAATGTTCCTCTGGATCAGAAATGGCCGCGCGGGCGGGCCCGCGCATGTGCTGAAGCACTTCAGTGTAGCAGGGACAGATCAGGCGAAGTCGCCGCGAATGCGGGCCGTTCCGCCAGCACGCCGTAGGCGCGGCGCAGGGCCACGAAGGGCGCCACCAGATCGGCGCCGCCGGGCACGGCCAGCAGCCGTTGCACCAGTGGCGCCAGCAACAGATCGGCAGCGCTCATGTGCTCGCCGGCCAGCCAGGGTGCGAGACCGTACGCCGCATCCACCGCCCCCAGGCAGCGCTGGATGTCCGGTACGGCTCCGCTGATCAGGTTCGCGTCGGGTGCGCTGCCGGCGGCGCGCGCGACCACCTGCGGCAGCACGTGGCGCACGATGATTGCATCGTAAAAATAGCTGTTGATGGCGCTGATCCAGCGCCGTGCCATGGCACGGCGGAACTTGTCGCCAGGCATGAGCGGCGGACCCGCAAATGCGGCATCCACGAAATCCACGATGGCCAGGGTTTCGAACAGGCGGGTTGTCCCGCTTTCCAGACAGGGCATGCGGCACCACACGTGGGTGGTATCGCATCCCGGCGTGCGCGGCAATTGCGGATCGTGGCGGTATGCCACGCCTTTTTCCGCAAACGCCAGGCAGGCGGTATGCACATGGCTGGAGCTTGGCGGCCCCAACAACAGCGGCGCCGGTTCCGTGCTGCGCCGCCGGCCCGCCAGCGTGCCGTCGAGACGGGCAAAACCGGCCCGCCAGACACTTTCGTGCAAGCTGCTGTCGTAAGCACCGCTCAGACCGGAATGGCGCAGCGTGACCAGGGTGCCGCCATCCTGTGCGGAAAATTCGAGCGTGACCAGGGTTTCCACGCCGCAGTGGCAGCCGGTGTGGCGCGCCAGCGTAAAGCTGAGCCAGCGCGGCCGGTGCAAGCCGCGGAACTGGCCGCTCACGACCAGGCCGTCGCCATGCAGCGAGTGCATTTCGATGCGGTAATGGCCGCCCGGACGGACGTCGGTACTGCAGGAGGGCACGCGCACACCGGTCGGGCCATACCAGTCCGCCAACTGTCGCGCATCGGTAAACGCCGTAAAAATGCGCTCCGGCGACGCCTCGAAATGGCGCCGCAATTCGAGCACCCGCATGTGTTTTTCTCCTTCTTCTATCTGGTGCCAGACCCCTCGGGCACCTTGCGCCTGCGTATGAAAGCGCGGCGTGCGGAGGCGCAGTTTATCCGAATTGCATTGGCCGGAACGCAAACCCTGACACGCCGACGCAGGTTTTGTCGACGCTGCGGTACGGCGCACCTGCGCCGCCCGGCGATTCAGATTGCCTGGCGCCGCGGGCAAAAAAACCAACACCGGCCATGCCCAGGCCGGAGCGACTAAGACACAATTGGGGTTTGGCCGGGTTCGCCAGGAACCCGCACGCAAACGGGCGCGCCTGCCCGCAAACACAGGGGAGAAACCATGAGTGACAGGCCATTTCGCGTACTGGGCATACAGCAGATCGCCATCGGCGGCCCGGACAAACAGCGGCTGCGCAAACTGTGGGTGGATATGTTCGGCCTGACCGTAACCGGTAATTTCGTATCCGAACGCGAAAACGTGGATGAAGACATTACCGCCATGGGCAGCGGTCCGTTCAAGGTGGAAGTCGATCTGATGCAACCGCTGGACGCCGCCAAAAAGCCGGCCGTGCATGAGCCGCCGCTCAATCACGTCGGACTTTGGGTGGACAACCTGGCGCTGGCCGTGGAATGGCTGTCTGCGCAGGGCGTGCGCTTCGCGCCGGGCGGCATACGCCGCGGCGCGGCCGGTTACGACATTACTTTCCTGCACCCCAAAGCCAACGATCAGTTTCCCATCGCGGGCGAAGGCGTGTTGATCGAACTGGTACAGGCACCGCCCGATGTGGTGGCGGCATTTGCAAATCTGCCGGCCTGAATGTCCGGCCAGGGCGCGCCGCCCGCATCGTGCGGCGCGCTGTCGATTTGGAGCGGCGTCCTGCATGCTGCCCGCCGCCGCAGCCGGCGCTAAGCGCTAAACCCCCACACCACGGCGAAGGCGGCCAGCACGAGCACCGCGGCGCCGGCGAGCGGCCGCGGGCCGGCCAGCCCGGCGCCCGACGGGCCGCATTTGCGGCCGGTAAACATCGCGGTAACGAGATTTTCCCGATGCAGAATGCTGCCGGTGATGACGCCTGCCACATGCACGGCCACCACCGCCAGCAAAACCCCGGCGATGCCTTCGTGCACTTCCCCGAATGCATGGGATAGCGCACGGCCGCCCCATTCCTGCCATGCCGCAAAGCCGGCTGCGACCAGCAGCACGCCGAAACCCAGCAAGGCCAGGATGGCGTAAGCGCCGGCCGGGTTGTGGCCGGTCGAGTGCGGCGGGTGTCCCTGCGCCAGCGCGCGCAGGTAATCCACCGCAACACGCGGCGGGCGCACGAATTCGGCAAAGCGCGCGTAGCGGCTGCCGGCCACACCCCATACCAGGCGAAATGCCAGTAGCGCGGCGAAGCACGCGCCGGCCGCGACATGCACGGCCTGCCAAGCTTCCGCCTCGCCGCTCACGTAGGCGATGGCAAAACTGCCCGCCAGCAGCCAGTGTCCCAATCGTTGCGGATAATCCCAAACCAATATGCGCTGCATCATGACTGTGCTCCTTGTTCAAGCTGGCATCAGTCTGACGCGGCAAACTTAACCGCGAATTAACGCGTGCTACGGCGTGGCGCGGTGGTTCACCGCCGATCGTCGGGCGGATGAGCCGCAGGCGAAATCCGCCGTATGGCGCCGTGGATACATTGCATGCGCGTCGCGCGAATGCGCTCCTTGCGGGTGCCGTCGATGCACACAATCCGGTGGGCGCGGATGCGCACAGCCCGGTTGGTACGGATACGCCTCCATACGGCGGAATGCGCTCCGCTTTTCCGCCCTACCAGCTACCTGACTGGTGCGGCGCGGAGGTCCGCCGCCGATCGTAGGGCGGATGAGCCGCAGGCGAAATCCGCCGTATGGCGCCGTGGATACATTGCATGCGCGCCGCGCGAATGCGCTCCTTGCGGGTGCCGTCGGTGCACACAATCCGGTGGGCGCGGATGCGCACAGCCCGGTTGGTGCGGATACGCCTCCATACGGCGGAATGCGCTCCGCTTTTCCGCCCTACCAGCTACCTGACTGGCGCGGCGCGGAGGTCCGCCGCCGATCGTAGGGCGGATGAGCCGCAGGCGAAATCCGCCGTATGGCGCCGTGGATACATTGCATGCGCGTCGCGCGAATGCGCTCCTTGCGGGTGCCGTC
>JAEUNM010000070.1 GCA_016791105.1 Rhodocyclaceae bacterium
AAGCCGCACAGGACGCGCCGCTCGCCGCTGCGGTCGGCGGAAATTATTACGTCAAACTGAGCGCCGCGGGGGCGGCCCTGGTGACCGTCCTGGTCGGCATTGCAGCGGCCCGCAGGCGCAAGCCCAAGCCGCAAGGCGGCAGCGGCGAAAGCTGATTCGTGCCGTATTTCCGCAACGATGGGCAGGAAATCCTGGCAGCATGGCCGCTGCCGTCCGTGGGATGGCTCACGGCGCAAGCCGGTATTTTTCGCAGCGCGCAAATGCGCAGACCTGCCGCAAACAGGAGAATCGTCACATGCCCAAGCACATAAAAGCCTTGGCGGTCGCCGTGGCTGGCGCGCTCGCTGTTTCAGGCGCCGCCCATGCCGGCACGGCCTGCGACTTGCTTACGGAACAGGACGCCGCCAAATTGATGGGGGCGGCGCTGCCGGAAAATCTGAAATCCGATACACCGCCGACGGCGCAGAACGGCGACGACCACACCATGGTGTGCGGCTGGTTTCCCAAAGGCTACAAACTCGCCACGGCGGACGGTCCGCCCGAGCGGGCCATTCAGCTGACCGTGCATGCGATGAAAAGCGCAGCCGCCGCGAAAGGACTGCATGACGCCTCCAACGAAGGGGCGCGCGAAATCGCCAAAATGATGCCTGGCGGCTCGAAATTTACGCCGGTAAAGGATTTGGGGCCGGAGGCGAGCCTGGAACAATCGGATATCGCGGGCGTGCAGATTGCCACCCTGCGCTTCGTGAAAGGCGCCCATGCCGTGCAAATCCAGGCCTGGCGCAAGGATGCGGCGCCCGCTGCGGGGGCGGTCGCGGCAGGCAAACAGATCGCCGGCAAGTTCTGAGGGCGGTGCGCGGTCGCGCCGCGCACCCAATGCCATCTCGCCTGGCAGCGAAAAGCGCAGTGCTGCTTTGGCGCGGGCGCCTGAGTTCGCCATCGCTGCCTGCGAACAATGGCGAGCGCGCTCGGAAAATTCCAAAGCGTGACGACGCGGTGCCGCACGGCGCGCTCCCTGGGGGTGCGGGCGTCTCGCCCGCACGACTTCGCACTCGCACCGGCAGCCGCGCGAGACGCCCATCCGTCTGAAGGCATATTACGCGCCTCGGCTCGGCTTGATTTACCAGCGCTCGCGGTGCGCCATCGCCGTTCCGCGGCCAACAGGACCGATCGCGCTGCGAGGCTCTTCGCCAGCGGGCACCAAGGCCCGGAGGTTGGTTACTCGGGCAATGCAGCAGATGCCAGCGGCGCGGTCAGCCCGCTGTCGTCCTTGAGTCCTATGCCGGACAGCCCCAGGCGCCTCGCTCCCGCCAGCAAAAAATGCAGGGTGTGCGCTGCGTGCTCATAACCAAGGCCTTCCGGGCGCACGTTGGAAATGCAGTTGCGCTCGGCGTCCGTGCGCCCCGGCCGCGGCGCGTAAGTCAAATAAATTCCCAGGCTGTCGGGCGAACTTAGTCCCGGACGTTCGCCTATCAGCATGACCACCTGCCGTGCGCCCAGCAGGGCGCCTATGTCATCGCCGAGGGCGACGCGCGCCTGTTCCGCGACCACGATGGGGCCGACGCGCCAGCCCTGCAGGCGCGTCAGCAAAATCTGCAACAGGGGCTCGGCGTGCGCGCTGGCGGTGGCGGACAAGCCGTCGGCGATCACGAATACCACGTCCGGCGGCTCGGCCGGACGCGCGGCGAGCAGGCTGGCGCGGCTGGCGTCGTCAAGTTTGCGGCCCCAGTCGGGCCGGCGCAGGTATTGGGCGCGGTCGGCGGCGGCACTATGCACGGCCAGTGCGGCATGCCCCGCCGCCGCCAGCGCGGCGAGCAATTGGTCGCGCGGCAAGGCCAGATGCACGGCATCGCGCGCCTGTGCGTGGGCCAGGCTGAACTTCAGCACTTCGGCCGTCGGCAGACTGTTGCCGGCGCGCCCCAGCGCGATGCGGGCGCGCGTGTAGCGGCGCAATTCGCTCCAGGCGTCGCTCTGTACGGGGTCGCTCACGGTTTGCTCCAGACTGTGCGGTGGCGGAAGGGCGTCAGCCGGGTGTCGCCAGACTGGCTGCGTGGGCCAGCAGGGGCTGGCCGGGGGCCGGGCGCAACAGGCGGCCGGTGGCGTCGATCAGATTCATGCGCGCCAGCCAGTCTTCGAATTCCGGCGCGCGGCGCAGGCCCAGCGCGGCGCGCAGGTACAGTGCGTCGTGGAACGAAGTGCTCTGGTAATTGAGCATGATGTCGTCTGCACCCGGCACGCCCATGATGAAATTGACCCCGGCCACGCCCAGCAGGGTGAGCAGATTGTCCATGTCGTCCTGATCGGCTTCGGCGTGATTGGTGTAGCACACATCGCAACCCATGGGCACGCCCAGCAGCTTGCCGCAAAAATGGTCTTCCAGCCCGGCACGGATGATTTCCTTGCCGTCGTACAGGTATTCCGGGCCGATGAAGCCCACGACGGTGTTCGTGAGCAGCGGTCTGAAGTGGCGCGCCACCCCATATGCGCGCGCTTCGCAGGTCTGCTGGTCGAGTCCGTGGTGGGCGGCGGCCGACAGCGCGCTGCCCTGGCCGGTTTCGAAATACATCACGTTGTCGCCCAGGGTGCCGCGGCCGAGCGACAAGGCAGCGGCGCGCGCTTCGGCCAGCAGCGCCAGATCGATGCCGAATGCGGCGTTGGCGGCCTGGGTACCGGCGATGGACTGGAATACCAGATCGACCGGCGCGCCCTGTTCGATGGCGCGCAGGGTATTGGTGACGCGCGTGAGCACGCAGGACTGGGTCGGCACCTCGTAGCGCAGGCGCAACTCTTCCACCAGCACCAGCAGGCGCGTGATGGCCGGCAAATTGTCGGACGCCGGATTGATGCCGATCACGGCGTCGCCGCAGCCGTACAACAAGCCGTCCAGAATGGCGGCCGCGATGCCGCGCGCGTCGTCGGTCGGATGGTTGGGCTGCAAGCGCACGGCGAGGCGGCCGGGTAAGCCCAGGGTATTGCGGAAGCGCGTTACGACGCGACATTTGCTTGCCGCCAGCACCAAATCCTGATTGCGCATCAGTTTGCTGACGGCAGCGGCCATTTCCGGCGTGATGCCCGGCGCGACGCGGCACAGCGCGGCCTCGCCGGTGGTGTCGGCGAGCAGCCAGTTGCGGAATTCGCCTACCGTGAGCGCCGAAATTTCGGCGAAAGCCGCGGCATCGTGGGTATCGACGATGAGCCGCGTGATTTCGTCGCTTTCGTAGGGAACCAGCGCCTCGTCGAGGAAGCGCGCGAGCGGCAGGTCGGCCAGCGCGAGGCGTGCGGCCACACGTTCTTCCATCGTGGCGGCGGCCACGCCGGCCAGAAAATCGCCGGAGCGCGGCGGGCTGGCTCGGGCGAGCAAAATTTTGAGGTCGTGCCAATGGTAGCGGTGGCTGCCCAGGCTAAGTCGGTAGCTCATCGGCTGGCGTCTCCTGCGCGGCGGCGCCGGCGTATGCGCGCGTATTGCCGCTGTCGGACAGTTTAGCCCAGCCGCGTAGTGGTCGGCGCAGCTCGTCAGGCCTGCGGCGAGCCACCCCCTGGATGGTGCAAGTCCGAGCCGCGCAGTCCGGTCCGAGCGAGCCACGCGCGCACACTGCTGCGGTTCGAACTACGATGTGGCACAAAACTGTCACGTTTAAAGCCTGCTGAATTGACCTTATATGGCGCGGCAGGAGTACAGTAGAGCCAAGCCGCCCCATCGGGCGGCCAGTGGGGAGGCGGGCATGATCGTAAGACGGCGAACCTGGGCCTACCGGCTGGCTGGACAGAAATACGCGCATATGGCCGTATTCGAACAGCCGGTCACGGCGGCGCGTGCGCGTGTGTTGCTATGCAGCAAGGTGGGGCCACTGGCAGAACTGTGGGCGCGCGACAGCAAAGATATGGTGGGCTCGCAGAAATGAAGTAGTCGCGCTGCCGGGTTGCCCGCAGTGTGCGGCACCCGGCCGGCGCGCCTGCCTGCCCGATCCGGGGCGTTTCGTCCTTGTGAAAGCTCCGTTTTACCGGCGCCGGTTCAGGCGCCGCCTGCACAAAATTACTTGTTGTTCCTGGGGGCACATTCCCCTGCCGCCGGGCTGAATGGTGTGCCGCGGTGTGGCTTCAGGGCTGGGAACAGCGGTGCGCCAGCCGGCCAGGGAGCCGTTTGAACGATACGCGCGCTGCACATTCGGCCACAAGGCCCAGAACATACAGCACAGGCACGCGGCCCGGATCGCCTTATCGCGGGGTGATCGAGCAGGTACCGCCCGGCGCTGCATTTGCGCGCGCCGGTCTTGAAATTGGCTATGGCCGCGTCGGAAACACGCCCTGGTACGCGATCAGAGCGGTAGGTTTTCCAACTTGATAGCCAGGCTGTTTGTTGCCGGCGCCGTCAGTTTCGCGCAGATCGGGCAAGTTGAATGCCGTCACGCCGTTGCCGCCGTAGGTGGTGCCCACCAGCGCGAACAGCATTTGGTAATCCCTTATCGAAAGCGAGCGACCGTCGGCCACCAGCCATCCAGGTGGCGCAAAGTTGAAGGCGACGTAGGCAATTTCTCCGACAAAGGGCTCGTACATGAATATTCCTTTCGGGTAGGGGCGGCGATGGCAAGCCGGGCCGGATTGCTGCTCGCGCCAGGCTGCGCAATGTTATTGCCCGGTGGCGCAAGCGATAGTGTCGCGCGATGGCCGTTCAGGCTGGTTGGCGCGCATGTCTGGGGGCGGGGCGTGAAATCCGTATTTCGCGTTGCTTTGTTGCCAGGGGATTATAGAAACGGCGATGCACCTGTCAAGCGGGTGGCGATGGCCTTCTGAATTGGGGGGCGGGCGTCTCGCCCGCCTGCGGTTGCTGCGGCCAGATCGTGCGCGCGAGACGCCCACTCCCCCAAGGCGCGGGCGGCCGCGTGGCGCCTGGCAATTGGATTTGGCGCCGGCCGTGCGGCCAGGAACTTTGGACTTTTTCTCGTGCCCCGGTCACGCTAATGGCCGCTACCGCCGGTCGGCCCCCGCACGCCGCCTTACTTGCCGGCTGGTCCCAAATCCGCGTCCAGACAGGCGGCTAGCGCGTCGCGCCGCTCCGGCGCAAGTCCGCCCGCAAGTTGCAGGGCAATTTTGCTTAGTTCGCGATAGTTGGCGGCCAGCAAGGGGGCGAGCGCGCTTAGCGCCTGAATGTGGCGCGTGACGGTGGCGGCGTCGCCGCGCGCGATGGGGCCGGTGAGGGCGCCCGCCGTGCCGAGCCGGTCGATGTTGTCCAGGCTGCCCGCGATGAGCGGGCGCAGCGCCGGCCAGGCCTGCTCGCGCGCCACGCCGGCCGCTTCCATGGCGCGCAATGCAGCCTCCATCAAAGCCGCCAAGTGATTGCAGGCCAGCACGGCGCCGGCGTGGTAGAGGGTTTTGCGGCTGCCGTCCAGATCGAAACAAATACCCCCCACGGCCGTGAACAAGGGCCGCAGTACGGCCAGGGCGGCGGCGTCGCCTTCGCAGCCGCACCAGGTGCCGGCGAAATTTTGTACGGCCAGTTCCGGCCGCGCGAAAGATTTGAGCGGATGTACCGAGGCGATCGCCGCGCCGCGCTGGCGCGATGCCGCCAGAAGTTCGCTCGGGCGCGAACCGCTGCAGTGAAACACCACCGCGCCGGGCGCGAGGCGGGGGCACTGCGCCAGTTCTGCGGCGATGGCTTCAAGTTGATCGTCCGGCACGGCGACCAGGGTCAGATCGGCCGGCTGCAGGGTGGCCATGCGTGCGCCCGAACCGGCGCCGATAAAAGCGCTCGCCGTGCTGACGCTGGTGTCGGATCGCCCCACGATTTGCCGCAGGTCTGCCAGTCCGGCATTCACCCATAGGCGCGCCAGCGTTTGCCCCAGGCGGCCGGGGCCGATCAGATTCAGCGTGGGGCGGGTGCGGCTGATTTCGCTGGGCGGCATGGTTGGAGCGCTTGACACTGCCCCGCGCGGGCGAGTGTGGGCATATAACAAACCTGCCGGAGTGTAGCGCAGGACGGTCACCATGCCGTCAAGACCCGATCGTGCGGCGATATTGGTGCCCAATTTTCCTCACCCCCGCTCGTCGGCCGGCGCAAAACGTCGCCCTTGTACCGTTTTCGCTCAGCCCAAACCCGCTTTGCCGCAGTGCAGCGTTGCCTACCAGCCTAAGCCATAAGCCACACACGCCAACCGCGGCGCGACCCGCCACGGCTCGAGCCGTTTCGCACCCGCCGCCCTTACGACGAAAAGCGCTAGGCACGGCCTGCCGCTCATATATAATGCGCGCCGGTACCCCGTAGGTACCCTAGGTAGCTTCAGCCTGGATTCGCGCTGCAGTGTTGCGCCCGAAGGGAACAAGCGCAGCGGCGCATCGCTTTGTCTGTCCCCCTGCTTGACGCACAGCAAAAAATCCCGCTAGAATCGCGCCTCTTTACGTGGACCGGCCAATCGTAGCCGGTCTGGGCCCGCAAACAGGGCCAGCAGCCGGCGTTCGGCTGCGGGCTCTTTTGGATTTCGGAACCATGCCAACAATCAATCAGCTCGTGCGCCGCCCTCGCGTGTCGCCGGTCACCAAGTCGAAAGTGCCGGCGCTCGACGCATGCCCGCAAAAGCGCGGCGTATGCACCCGCGTCTATACCACCACCCCGAAAAAGCCGAATTCCGCTTTGCGTAAGGTTGCCAAAGTGCGCCTCACGAACGGCTTCGAGGTCATTTCCTACATCGGCGGCGAAGGCCACAACCTCCAGGAGCACTCGGTCGTGCTGATCCGCGGCGGCCGTGTGAAGGACTTGCCCGGTGTGCGTTACCACATCGTGCGCGGTTCGCTCGATTTGCAGGGCGTCAAGGATCGCAAGCAGTCGCGTTCCAAGTACGGCGCCAAGCGTCCGAAAAAGGCCTGAACGGCCATCAAGGTTTGAGAGGTTGCCATGCCACGTCGTAGGGAAGTTCCCAAGCGCGATATTCTGCCCGACCCCAAATTCGGCTCGGTCGATGTCGCCAAATTTGTCAATGTGCTCATGACGCGCGGCAAGAAGTCGGTTGCCGAGCGCACGCTGTACGGCGCGTTCGATGCCATCAAGAACAAGACCGGCAAAGATCCGGTCGAGGTGTTCTCGCTGGCCATCAATAACGTCAAGCCGGTGGTGGAAGTCAAAAGCCGCCGTGTCGGCGGTGCCAACTATCAGGTGCCGGTCGAAGTGCGACCGGTACGCCGCATGGCGCTTTCCATGCGCTGGCTGCGCGAAGCCGCGCGCAAGCGTTCGGAAAAGTCCATGGGTCTGCGTCTGGCCGGCGAACTGCTGGAGGCCTCGGAAGGCCGCGGCGCTGCAATGAAGAAGCGCGACGAAGTACACCGCATGGCAGAAGCCAACAAGGCGTTCTCGCACTATCGCTTCTGACCCCGCCAGATTGACCCCAACAGGCCGCCCCACCGCGGGCGGCCCAGTGCTTATTTAAGGATTTCGCTGTGGCCCGCAAGACCCCGATCGAGCGCTACCGTAACATCGGTATTTCCGCTCACATCGATGCCGGCAAGACGACTACCACCGAACGCATCCTGTTTTACACGGGTGTGAACCATAAGATCGGTGAAGTGCATGACGGCGCCGCCACCATGGACTGGATGGAGCAGGAACAGGAACGCGGCATCACGATTACGTCTGCCGCCACCACCTGTTTCTGGAAGGGCATGGACCTGTCCTATCCGGAACATCGCATCAACATCATCGATACGCCTGGACACGTGGACTTCACGATTGAAGTCGAGCGTTCCATGCGCGTGCTCGACGGCGCCTGCATGGTGTATTGCGCCGTGGGCGGCGTGCAGCCGCAGTCGGAAACCGTATGGCGTCAAGCCAATAAATACGGCGTGCCGCGTCTGGCCTTCGTGAACAAGATGGACCGCACCGGCGCTAATTTCTTCAAGGTGCATGACCAGATGCGTCAGCGCCTGAAGGCCAACCCGATTCCCGTGCAGGTGCCTATCGGTGCCGAAGAAGGCTTCAAGGGCGTGGTCGACCTGATCCGCCAGAAGGCCATCCTGTGGGACGAAGCGTCCCAGGGCATGAAATTCGACCTCGTGGACATTCCCGAAGACCTGCAGGAAATGGTCGACGAGTGGCGCGAAAAAATGGTCGAAGCGGCTGCCGAAGCCAACGAAGAGCTGATGGACAAATACCTTGGCGACGGCGAACTGTCGGCCGAGGAAATCAAGCGCGGCCTGCGCCTGCGCACCATCGCCGGCGAAATCGTGCCCATGCTGTGCGGCTCCGCGTTCAAGAACAAGGGCGTGCAGGCCATGCTGGATGCCGTCATCGACTTCCTGCCGGCGCCGACGGACATCCCGCCGGTTACCGGCACCAACGACGACGACAAGGAAGAAAGCCGCCGCGCCGCCGACGAAGAGCCCTTCGCCGCGCTGGCATTCAAGATCATGACCGACCCCTATGTGGGCCAGCTCACGTTCTTCCGCGTCTATTCCGGCGTGGTGAATTCCGGCGACACGATTTACAACCCGCTCAAGAACCGCAAGGAACGCGTCGGGCGCCTGCTGCAGATGCACGCCAACCAGCGCGAAGAAGTGAAAGAAGTGCGCGCTGGCGACATCGCCGCGGCGGTGGGTTTGAAAGAAGCGACCACCGGCGAAACCCTGTGCGACCCGAACAAGCTCATCATTCTGGAAAAGATGGAATTTCCGGAGCCGGTGATTCACGTCGCGGTGGAGCCGAAAACCAAGAGCGACCAGGAAAAGATGGGTGTCGCGCTGGGCCGTCTGGCGCAGGAAGATCCGTCCTTCCGCGTGCGTACTGACGAAGAATCCGGCCAGACCATCATTTCCGGCATGGGCGAACTGCACCTCGAAATCATCGTCGACCGCATGAAGCGTGAATTCGGCGTCGAGGCCAATGTCGGCGCGCCGCAGGTGGCTTACCGCGAAACCATACGCAAGCCGGTCGAGAACATCGAAGGCAAGTTCGTCAAGCAGTCCGGCGGCCGCGGCCAGTATGGCCACGTGGTGCTGAAGGTCGAGCCGAACGAAGCCGGCAAGGGCTACGAATTCGTCGACGCCATCAAGGGTGGCGTGGTACCGCGCGAATACATCCCGGCGGTAGACAAAGGCGTGCAGGACACCTTGTCCAATGGTGTGCTGGCCGGCTTCCCGGTGGTGGACGTGAAGGTCACGCTGACTTTCGGTTCTTACCACGAAGTCGATTCGAACGAAAACGCCTTCAAGATGGCCGCCTCCATGGCTTTCAAGGATGGCTGCCGCGCCGCTTCGCCGGTGCTGCTGGAGCCCATGATGGCGGTGGAAGTCGAAACGCCGGAAGAATTCATGGGCAACGTGATGGGCGATCTGTCCGGCCGGCGCGGCATCGTGCAGGGCATGGAAGATCAGGCCGGCAACATCAAGGTGATCAAGGCCGAGGTGCCGCTCGCGGAAATGTTCGGTTATTCGACCACCATGCGTTCGCTGTCGCAGGGCCGCGCAACGTACTCGATGGAATTCAAACACTACGCGGAAGCGCCGAAAAACGTCGCCGACGCAGTCATCAATAAGAAGTAAGAGGTAATCGCAATGGCCAAGGAAAAATTCGATCGCAAGAAGCCGCACGTGAATGTGGGCACCATCGGTCACGTCGACCACGGCAAAACCACGCTGACGGCGGCGATTACCACGGTGCTGTCGACCAAGTTCGGCGGAACCGCGAAGAAATACGACGAA
>JAEUNM010000077.1 GCA_016791105.1 Rhodocyclaceae bacterium
GAGGGCATGGAAACGTACTTGCGGCCGCTCATGGCATGGGCAAGAAAAAACTGCCGCATGGCGTGTCCCACCAGTTGGCAATCTTTCAAACCAAGCGTGGGGCGGCGTTTGCGCAGGCGCTCGAACAGGCCGCGCGGCAGCTCGCAGGTGCGGATATATTCCAGGCGCTGCAGCGCACGCCTGCGCTGCCACTGAACCACGAGCAATATGCTCACGAATACCGCGATGGCGATCGCTAAATCAGGATCCATTCCTGCTCTCTCATGGCCGTTTCGTGCGTAATTGCGGCGCTTTAGCCGGCCGTGTTGCAGTCGCGCACGGCGATCGCCTGCACCACCGCGGCGAGCCCGGTATGGTATATGCCCTCCACCACGCTGCGCTCCATTTCGGCCAGATGCATGAAGCGCAGGCCGGCCAGTTCGTCGGCAAGGCTATGCCGGGTTTGCATCACCTCGGCCGAATTACCGCCGCCGGTGCCGTAGCGGATTTGGTCCGGCGTATAGGCTTCGAGCAGAAAAACGCCGCCCGGCTTGAGTGCGCCCGCGAGGCGGGCGTACAGCGTGCGCCGCACGGCCGGCGGCAGCGGGCAAAAAATCGAAATGATGCCATCCCAGGCGTTGTCGCCCAAGTCATAGTTGGCCAGATCGGCATGGATCAGCTCCACGTCCACGCCGTGCTTTGCCGCCAGTTTGCGCGCCTTTTCCAGCCCCACGGCGGACGCATCGACGGCCGTTACGGCATAGCCCTGCCGCGCCAGGAACACCGCATTGCGGCCTTCGCCCTCGGCCAGACTAAGCACCCGCCCTTTGGGTATCGAACGGTAATTCTGTGCCAGAAAATCGTTGGGCTCGGTGCCATAGGCATATTGTTCCGCACTGTATCGTTCATCCCACACTGCACCGCTCCTTTATCCTGCCGCAAAGGCAAAAGATAACTCGTATTCCACACCATGCCCGGCCTGCGCCACTCGCCCATGCAAGCGGCCCGTCAAGGCCTGCGCTTATGATATGCCGCTTCGCCCGCCCGTCCGCATCGCGATCATGAATTACGCCCTGCTCGTTTTGCTTGTTGCCGCCGTGCCGGCGGTGGCCGCGACCCAGCCGCGGATTCCGCCTGCCGCGCTGCACGTGTCGGAAAACCCGAAAGACGGTACGACCTGGACCAAGCTGGCATCCGGCATGACCGACATCGCCTGGCGCCATGCCGGCGGCGACTGGCTCGACGCCAAACGCCAAAAACAGGGGACGGCCGCCTGGGCAACGGCGAACTTTACCAACACCAAGCAGGAACAGCCGCTGGCACTGAACCTCACGAAACTCGTGAATGAGCACATTGCAGGCGCGATCGAAAACCGCGGCTGGTTCATTCATGCCGTGGATAACGCAGCCACCAGCGGGCTGCATTCAAAAGACAGCGCGGACGCGGCAAAACGGCCGCTGCTGGTGATCGACGAGGGCTTGCCCACAGAACAGCGCTTGAGCCCGCAGGACGACATACAGATTGCGAGCAGTTCGGTCATTCCTTCGCAATCGGTCGCCGCCAGCTACACGGCCGGCAGCAATACCAAGGTGGCAATTTATTTCGACCTGACCGGCCTGCTCAAGCCCGTCACCAGCGCAGTGCTGCAACTCACCACCACCGACGCGCAATTTGGCGGCCGCTACGGCAGCATAGGTGTGCTGCCGGTCGATCTATCCGACAGATTTGCGCCGATCGCCGTCGAAAGCGGGATCGCCGCGCACTACGACAAGGACGCCGGGATAGCGTCCGATCCGGCCGTGCTGCTATTCGAAAATTTCGCCAGCCTGGACATGGAACAGCACGGCTGGGTGTATGCGGTCGATCTGGATCGCCGCATCGTTGGCAGCCAGGACCCGGACAATCGCGCGTACAAGCCGCTCGCACCCGACGTCAAGGCCTACAGGATGAGCATAGGCACGGGCAAGTACGGCGGCGATTTCGGCCGCTGGCTGTTCTGGAGCAACCTGGGCCACGAGCCGGAACAAATGTATCAGCGCGCCTATGTGTTCATAGCCGATGATTTCGATTCCATGGCCGGCAAATTTCCACTCGGTTGGGACGGCACCTATACCGCGTATCAGACTTTGCGTAGCTCTTCTGGCAAGGTGCTGACTAACAATCCCGTCACCGGCCGGCCATGGAGCCGGCCCGACCGGCCGGCAGCGGCAGGCAATGGCGGTGGACGCTCGAAGGGCAATAACGGCTGGTCGGCCCGCGGCGGATTCGTGGCGCAGCCCTGCGACGCCTCCGGCTGCCTGCCGGAGGCCAGCAGTGCCTTGTTCAAAAGCAACTATCGACCGCTGCACTATTACACTTACCATGCCGATCAGGCGGATTTTTTCGGCACCGAAATGGGCTGGCGCGACGGCCTGCTGGGGCTGATTCCGAAAAACACCTGGGTGTGCATAGATCAGTACGTAAAACTCAATACGCTCAATGCGGATGGGTCCGGCAATCGCGACGGCGTACTCAGAACCTGGATAGACGGGCGCCTGGCGTTTCAGGTGAATACCCTGCGCATGCGCAACTGGCCGGGCAATTTCGATGGCGCCGACAATATCCGGATTTATGCTTCCTGGCTCAATTTTTACCACGGCGGACGTACCGCCGCGCAATCGCCCATGACGGTCTATATGTCCAATCTGGTGATTGCAAAGCGCTTTATCGGGCCGGGCAAGTTCAAGCCTGGCGATTGAACCGGCAAGCCGTGGCCAGCCGATGTATGGCCCGGCATTTGCGCTCGCCGGGCGGAATCGCCACAGCTTGCGCGCGATGCACGGGGCGCCGCAACTAAGCGCCACGCAGAAAATTGACTTCGGGTGGCGCGCGTGGATACTTCCGTCTCGGGCCTGTCGCCCGCGGGGAGAACCGCTTGATACCCATGACGAAAGCCCAAGGCGTGGCATGCAGCCGCTGGATCGGCCGCTACCTCGCAGCGCTATGCCTGTTTTACGCCCACATGTTGTCTGCATTGGCGGCAGACGAGGCGGCGCTGGTGATCGGCAACCGCAAAATCGCCGAATTCCGTGCGCCAGTGGGAGCGTTTTCGCCGGCCGAGCGTGCCGAAGCGGCGCGCTTGCGCATCGCCCGCGCGCTGGAACAGCCGGGCGATGGCTGGACCTCCGTGAAATCCACGTCGCAGGGCGTACTGGTGGAACTGGATGGCAAAACCATGTTCCTCATCGTGCCCGGCGATGCGCGCGAAGCAGCCGGCGAAACGGTGGAAGATATGGCCAATACCGCCTCGCGCGGCTTGCAGAAAGTATGGGCCGAAGCGCGCGAAAACCGCGACCCCGGCGCGGCCCTGCGTGGTGCCGGCAAGGCTGCGGCGGCACTGGCTTTGCTGGCGCTCGCACTCGCCGCACTATTCAGACTGACGCATATGGCGCGTGCCGCACTTGCGGCGCAGCTTGCACAACGGCTGGCGGCGCTGGACGGGCATTTGCGCCATTCCCGCGTGCTGGCCCTGTTGCCGCGCTGGATTTCCAGCGCCTGCCTGCTCGCGGCATGGCTGCTGGCGCTGGTCGCAGTGTTCTTATATTTCACTTACAGTTTGCGTCAGTTCGTCTATACGCGCCCGGCTGCGGAAAGCCTGACGCATAGTCTCACCAGTCTGTTCATACAGATTCTGGGTTCGGTAGCCGGGGCCTTGCCAGGCATGTTTGTGGCGGCCTGTATCTTTCTGGCGGCCTGGGCCGTCACGCAAGCATCGGTGGAACTGTTCGACCACGTGGCTAGCCGCAAACTGCAAATGGGCCTGCTGGATAGCCACACCGCGCCAGCCACGCGCCGCATCGTGAATGGCGCAGTATGGCTGTTTTCTGCCGCCATGGCCTACCCCTATCTGCCCGGCGCGCACACCCAGGCCTTCCAGGGCCTCACCGTCATTTTGGGCCTGATGGCATCCATTGGCGCTTCGGGTCTGGTCGGACAGATCGCCAGCGGCATGATATTGGTTTATACGCGCGGACTGCGGGCGGGCGAATACGTGCGCATCCAGGATTGCGAAGGCACGGTAATCGAATTGGGGCTGTTCGTGACGCGCATGCGCACCGGCCTGGGCGAAGAAATATCGCTGCCCAATGCGCTGGTACTGGCCAACGTAACGCGCAATTATTCGCGCAATTCGCGCGGGCACGGCTTCGTGCTGGAAACCGGCGTCACCATAGGTTATGACACGCCGTGGCGGCAGGTGCATGCGCTATTGCTGGAAGCCGCGCGCGAAGTGAGCGAAATATCCGGGCAGCCGGCACCTTTCGTGGTGCAGACCGCCCTGTCGGATTTTTACGTGGAATACAAACTGGTGACTTACGTCGATACGGAAGTGCCGGCCCTGCGCGTAAAGGTGGCGAGCGATCTGCACGCCGCCATTCAGGACGCTTTCAACCGCCACGGCGTACAGATCATGTCGCCGCACTATTGCCGCGATCCGGAGGCGCCCAAAATCGTGCCGCAAGCGGAGTGGCATGCGGCGCCGGCCGCGCCGCCGCGCGCGGCCGACTGATGCCGGGCCAGCGGCCGGCGCCTCAGGCGCGGCGTATGCCGCCCGGTTCGAGCACGAAAAATTGCGGCTTCAACCCGGCCAGCGGCGCGCGCAGCTTGTCCACTTCCGCGGCCGGGCCGTGAATTTCCAGGCGCAGGATGTTGGATATCTTGAGCGCTTCGGCCAGCGGCGCACCGACGTTCTTCAGGTGGCCCAGCAAGCCTTCCGCGTTGTCGTAACCTTCGCGGCAATGCACGACATTGCCGTCTATCGAAAAAGCGTAATGCACGCAGGCCGGTTCGGTTTTCGTCAGTTCGACGAACTGGCTCAGCAGCGCCTTGAATTGATCCATTTTTCCCGGATGGATTTCGAAATACGGTACGAGGGTGCAGCAGCTATCGTTTATGAACATGGCTGTCTCCTGGGGTGAACGCAGCGTGCGCGAGGGCGCCCTGCGGGGGTGATGATACTGCCGGAAATGGGCTTGGCGCAGCGCGTTTGAGCGCGTCCGGGCAATTGCTTGTCGTCGGCCCGGGCGACGGGTTGGAGGCATTTGACGGCGGCGTGTTACCAGTCGTCCTTCACCGCCTGTACGGCATCCGCGCTGGCAGCCTGACGGCCGGCGTAACGCGCAGCGGCCGTGCCGGCGGCGATCATGGCCAGGGCAAAGCCCGCCAGCGGCAGCCAGTCCGGCGCGAAATCCATGCTCCAATGGAAAGATTCGCGATTGATCACCGCCACCAGCACCCAGCCTATCGCACCCCCCAGCACGAGGCCCAGCCCGACCGCCAGCGCACTGCCGAGCAGGCCTTCCAGTGCCAGCAGGCGGCCAATGTCGCGCCGCGTGAGGCCCAGATGCCGCAGCACGCCAAATTCACGCCGGCGCGCCGCCGCCAGCGCGGCAAAACTGGCGGCGATGCCGGCCAGTCCGATCACGATGGCCACCGCTTCCAGCGCGTAGGTGACGGCGAAAGTGCGGTCAAAAATCGCCAGACTCAGGCCACGTATGGCGCCGGGCGACACGATGTCCAGCCTTTCGCCGCCGCTGATGCGGGCGCGCAGCGCCGCCGCAGTGGCGGCAAGCTGTGCCCCCGGCGCGAGCCACAGCCCGGCCTCGTTGATGGCCGTGTCACCCGTGAGCGCGCGGTAATCGGCCAGCCGCATCATGATGGCGCCCTGCTGGCGCGCGTAATCGCGCCACACGCCGGCCACGGTCGCGGTGACGGCGCGGCCCGCCAGAGGAAGTTCCACCACTTGCCCGGGCCGCCAGCCGTACAGGTCCACCATGGCCTCCGACACCCACAGCGGCAGCCCGGCCGGCGCCGCGCCGCTGCCCGCCACCAGTACCAGGGCCTGGCCGGCATCGGCAGGCAGATCGCGTGCAATCAGCGCCACCGGCGGCCGCGCCGCGTCCAGCATGATCTGGCGGTGGCGCACGAATACCGCGCGCGCCACGCCCGGCGTGCCAAGCAGCGCTTCCTGCGTGGCGACATCCATGCCGCCGGCTTCGTAAGCGCGCGCGGCGCGCACGTATGCATCCGCCGGCAGCATGTGATCCAGCCAGTGCGCGAGCGACGTGCGGAAACTGCCCACCATGATGGCCATCGCCGTCGCCAGGGCCACCGCCGCCAGCACTCCGGCGCCGGCCACGGCAACGAAGCCGGGCGCGCCGGCAAGCTGCGCCGCGGCCAGTTGCATCAAGGCGCCGCCGCGGCTGGGCAGGCGTGCGAACAAGCGCCGCGCCAGGGCCGGCAGCAGCAGCACACCCCCCAGCAGCATGAACGCCACGCTCAGATAGGCACCGACCGCAATGCCGGCGTGGCCGGGCAGCCACAGCGCGGCCGCGGCAAGGGCCAGACAAACCAGTCCGCCGCGGGCGTGTTCCAGGCGCGCGAACAAATGCGCCTCGTCCCCGCTTTTGAGGGCCAGCGCGGGCGGGCGCGAGGCCGCTTCCAGCGCCGGCAGCCAGGCGCCGGCCGCCGCTGCGGCCACGCCCAGCAGCCCGTACAACAGCGCGGATGCACCACCGGCCTGCAGCCGCACGCGCTCGGCGGCAAACATGCCGGCGCCCAGATCGCCGCCCAGATAATGCAGCGCCGCGCCCGCCAGCAGGTAGCCGCAGGCCAGGCCCAATAGCGCGCCGATCAGGCCCAGCAGCGCGCCTTCGGCCACCAGCAGGGCGACCAGTTCGCGCCGCGTCAGGCCGCAAGCCAGCAGGAGCGCAAATTCCGTGCGGCGCCGTATGACGGCCAAAGATTGCGTGGAAAACACCAGAAACGCCCCGGTCACCAAGGCGATGGCCGCCAACATGCCCAGATTGACGCGATAGGCGGCGGAAATTTCCGCCGCGCGGCCCACCGCCTCGTCCGGCGTGGCGACGCTCACGCCGGGCGGCAGCAGGGCTGCGATCGCGGCCCGCAGGCTGGCCGCATCGGCGCCCGCGGCCAGGCGCAGATCGAGCCGGTTGATACTGCCGAGTTTGCCGAAACGCCATTGCACGGTGGCGATGTCGGCCACCGCCAGCCGCTCATCCACCGCGCCGCCCGGCAATATGCCGGCCACACGCAGCGGCACCGCGGCGAGACCGCTTTTGAGCAGCAGCGTATCGCCCGCGGCCAGGTGCAGCCAGTTGGCCGCGGCCGCGCTCAGATACACCACATCCGCATCGAGCAGGCCGCGCGTGGTGGAATTTTGCGCATTGGCCGCAGCGCCGGCCGCGAACAGAGCCGGCTGCAGGCGGGCGTGCTGAAATACGTCCAGCCCCAGCAGCAGGAGCGGCGGGGCAGTGGCCGGCTGGCCGTCCACGCGCGAAGAAATTTCCAGGCCGGGGCTGGCAACCTCCACCCCGGGCAGGCGTGCAAGGCGCGGATAGAGCGCTTCATCGAAACCTTCGCGGCCGGCGCGAATTTCCAGGTCCGCGCTGCCGGACAGGGTGCGCATGCCGTGTTCGAATTCGGCCAGCGCGGACTGATTGACCAGCGCCACGCCCAAGCCCAGCGCCACACCGGCAGCGATTGCCAGCACCGCCAGCAGGATGCGCCCGGGCCGCCGCCAGGTGCCGCCAAGGACCGCGCGCATGAGCGCGATGCGGGTCGAATCGAAGTGCATGGAAACGCATTTTGCCGCAGCCGCCGGCCGGCCGGGAAAATGCCGCGCGGCCGTGCGCGCTGCCGCCCGGCGGGCCGGCTGCGGCATGTGTTATGGTCCTCTTTCCCCATGCCTGCGGGCCTGGCGCTGCGGCCACCGCATTCGGCCCGCACGGCACCGCACGCACGAACGCGCCCATCATGCCCATCCCCGCTCCGCTGAAACCATTGCCGCCAGCGCGCCCGGTCGCAGCCCTGCGCTATGCGGCGCTGGCATTGCCGGCGTTTCTGGCCGGGCTATGGGGTTGGGCCAGTGGTCGTGTGGCACCGCAGGCGGCCGCACACATCGCGTTTGCTGCCGGCATCCTTCCGCTCATTCTGGCCGCGCAGCAGTATTTCGTGCCGGTACTGGCGCGCTGCGGCCCGCCCACGCCGGCCCTGCGCCTGTTGCCGGCACTGGCCCTGCTGGCGGGCGCCGGCATCGGTGCCGCTTTCCTGTGGCCGGCGGCGCTGCCCTGGGCGCAAATCCTCATGCCGGCGCTGGCGCTGCTGGCCGCGCTGCTGCAACTGGGCTGGACCGTGGCCTGTGCGCGCCGCGCCCTGGGCGGCGCCCATGCCGGACTGGCCTGGTACGTGGCCGCGCTGGCCTGCCTGTGCCTGGCCCTGGCCGCTGCTGCCCTCATGCCCTGGTGGCCGGCCGCACGCGCCGCCTTGCGCCTGCTGCATCTGCACCTGAATTTGCTCGGCTTCGTGGGCCTGACCGCGCTCGGCACGCTGGCCGTGCTGCTGCCCACCGCGCTGCGCCTGCCCGATGCGCAGGCGGCGCTGCGGCTGCGCGCAGATTTGTGGCCGGCCGCCGGTGGCGTGCTGGCAATCGCCGCGGGCGCCGCATGGTGGCATTCCTTGGCGCTGCTCGGCACACTGGCCCTGGCCTGGCCTTTGTTGCGCCTGGGGCGGGCATGGTGCCATGCAGCCGGCTGGCAGGCGCTGCGCGCGCATGGCAACGCGATCGGCCTTGCGGCCGGCGCCTGCGGATTTTTCGCGCTACTGCTGCTGGGCATCGCCCACGGCCAGGGCCTAATGTCCGGCCGCACCGAGGTACAAGCCTTCGTGCCGGCCGTGCTGCTGCCGCTGGTGACCGGCTCCGTGGGCGAACTTGCGCCGGTGTGGCTGCGGCCCGGGCCGCAGGGCGAATGCGCACTGCAGGTCCGCGCCCTGCTCGCGCGCGGCGCGCCGGCGCGGGCGGCCGCCTTTCTGGCCGCAGGAACACTGGCAGCTTGCGGCTGGCCGGCGGCGTTGTGGCTCGCATTGCCGGCCTTGTTGCAGTTCGGCCTGCAGTGTGTGCGTGTGGCGGCGCTGCATGGAACAAGCCGGCCACAGGGACCGGCCTTGTGATTTGGGCCGAGTTTTCGAGGGGGGCTGGCGTCTCGCCGGCAAGCCGTGCCGCCGGCCGGCTCAGAGCGAAAAGCCAGCCACAATGCCCGGCAGGGCACCACCACCCACCCTCACCGCCCGTTCCGCAGTAGCGTTCAGCGCGTGTAATACCCCACGCCGAGCAACCAGCGGTCCACGCGCTGATACAGCGTGTGCTTGTTTTCCACCTTGTTGCTGACCGGGTTGCGCCACACGTAATCTATGCTGCCCAGGCCCTTTTCCTTGGCCTGATCCACCATTTCGCGGATGATGGGTTTGCCGGCCGCATCGCGCAGATCGGTGGCATTGGTGCCCACATAGCCGGGCGACATGGGGCTGGAATAGAAAATGCCGTCATCCACACCAACCACGAATACGTATAGGTCGTCCTTCACATAAGCGCCGTGGGGGTTGTTGAACTGCGTGAAAGCGCGGCCGGGGCCGTCGCGGCGCAGCGCTTCGACGGCGCGTTCCAGCAGGGCCTTGGCCTGCTCGGCGGTTCCGTGCGGTATGTAATAGCCGACCGACACGATGTAATCGCCCACCAGGCGATAGCTCAGGTGCTTCAGTTCCAGGCGGTTGTCCACACGGTTCAGCCACTCGAATTCGACCTGGCCTTCACCGCTTTTGGCCGCACCTTCGAGCATGTTGGCAACAAACGGCCGCCCGCCGGCATCGCGCAAATCTTTCGCGTTCTTGCCGACCAGGGCGGTCGGCTCCGAGCCATCCGCCGTTACCACGCCGTCCTTGCGCAGCACGAATACGTACAGATCGCCGTCGGTGAAGGGGCCGCCCTTGGTGTTGAAAATGGGCATCGCCACATCGGCGCCGGCGCGCTGCAGGAAGGTGACGGCGCGGTTCAATAATTCAGTGGCCTGGCGTGCTTCGACACGTTCGGGCAAATCCTGCGCACGCGGCGACGTCAGCGGTGTAGCGGCCAGCGCGACTTGGGCGCTACAGGCGGCGGCAATCAAGGTATAAATAATCTGGCGTTTCATATGCAGTCTCCAGTCGAATTTGGATGTCTGCATGGTACGCCCGGAGGGTCTGCGCGCGCTTTGCGTCAGATCAAGTTATAACATGATAACTAATTGTTTTTATTATTCAATTTTGACACATCCTGTGTCAGATCGGGACAGCCATGCAGCACCCGTGCCAGCCGGCCGGGCAGCGCCGTAAGAATTTCCCGCGGCGCGCCGTCAAGCGCGCATATCAACCGGGGAACACCCCGCGCAAGCGCGCCGCCCACTGCCCGAGCAATTCGTGCAGGGCGACTTCGCTGCGCGACAGGGCACCCGCGCTGGGGGCAAAATCGCGCGCCTGCAAGGCGTTGTCGCGACGCACGATGGTCGGCGCGGCGACCGGCTCCAGACCGGCCAGGCGAAATTCCCGCATCGCCCGCAGCATGTGGAAGGCGTGGGTTACCAGCGCAACCCGCACGATGCCGGCTTGTTTCAGGATGCGCGCGGATTCCACCGCGTTGTCGTGCGTATCGCGCGACTGCGTTTCCAGCCAGCGCGCGCGGCTGCCGAAATCGGCCAGGGCAAGCTGCATCAGTTCCGCTTCCGGCCTGCCCTCCCATACCACGCCGCCGCTCACGAGGATAGGTAATTGCAACTCGCGCGCCAGGCGTGCGCCGGCGCGTACCCGCTCGAGCGAGTAGGCATTGACGTTTTCGCCCTCGTAGTCGAGCAGGCGGCGATAGGCGCCGCCGCCCAGAATGACCACCGCCTGGGTGCCGCGCAAAGCCGCCAGGTCGGCCGGCAGCGGCCAACTGGCCGAGCGTTCGAGGTAATCCGCCACCACCGGCAGGGACAACAGGAATAGCGACAGCAGCGCCGCCCAGGCCATACCCAGGCCGAGGCGGCGCCGGCGCCGCGCCAGCAGCAATCCGGCCATGCCCAGCAGAATGGGCGCAGCCGGCGGCAACAGCGCCGTGCTGAGGATTTTTTTCAGGACGAAAGCGAAATTTTCCAAGGCCGCGCACCTTCCGCCCATGCAGGCCGGCGGCCGCCGGGCCAGCAGGGCCGGGCCGCCGGGCGGCGGAAAAAGGCGCAGTCTAGCCTATTGCCGGCCGCGCCCGGCCGGCAATAGGCTGCGCCTTGCGGGCGCTCGAAAAATGCTCAGGCGGCGGCGCGACCGGCCGCCAGCATGCGACGGACTTCCGGCACGCAGGAGCCGCAGGAGGTGCCGCACTTGAGCTTGTCCTGCAGCAATTCGAAAGTACAGCCGGGCTTTATTTCGGCCAGTATTTCGTTTTCCGACACGTTGAGGCAGTTGCACACCACGCGGCCGCGCGATTTCGCCGAAGCCGGCGGCTGCGCCAGCGGGGCGAACAGCCAGCGGCGCAGTTCTTCCGCCGGCAGGCGGTCCACGATGGCGTCGCGCAGCCAGCCGGAAGCCGCCGTTTCGCCGGTGAGACGTATGCCCACCAGCACTTCGCCGTCGATCAGCGCACGCTTGGTGATGCCGCGCGCGGCGTCGCTATAGAACGAACAGCGCTCGTCATCAAGGCCCATGATGCGGTCCAGCTGGTCGAGCAATTCCTGTTCGATAGGGCTGTCGTGCGCGATGCGCAGCACCACGGCAGGATGTTCGCGCCCGGCCATGGCCAGCGACGCGTAGGCGAAACGCGGCAGCCAGGCCGCCAGCGATTCCAGGCGTTCGAGCGCGCGCGCGGTGGCGGCGGCGTCGTCGTTTTCGCTGCGCAGCATGAGCGCCTGATAGGGCAGATCGACCTTTTCGACATTCACGGCCGCGTGCTTCAGCTCCGGCTGTTTGGAGAACGGATCGAAATTCGAGGGCGTGAGCATGTTCACGCCGGGGCTGTTCAGTACCGTGGAACTCCAGTGCATGGACACGAAGCACTGGCCGGCGCGCACCTCGTCGGTGGCGCGCGCGCGCAGGACGACCGCGCCGCGCCGGCTTTTGACCCGCACCAGCTGGCCGTCCTTGAGGCCGCGCCGCTCCATGTCCTCCGGATGCATGTCGATGCGCGCTTCTTCGACGTGGTTGTAGAGCTGTGGCACCTTGCCGGTGCGGCTCATGGTGTGCCACTGGTCGCGCAGGCGTCCGCTGGTCAGGTGGAGCGGAAATTTGGCGTCCACGGCTTCTGCCGTGATGGCCTGGGTGGGCACGACGAAGCGCGCGCGGCCGCTGGGGGTTTCGAAGCGGAAATTTTCATACAGGCGCGCGCGCCCGCGTTCCGCACCGGCCGGGAAGGGCCATTGCTGCGGACCTTGTTCGTCCAGTACCGCGTAGGTGAGGCCGGTAATGTCGAGGTCGCGCCCGCGTGTGCTTTCGGCGTGCTCGGCAAAAACCGCTTCCGGCGTCGGGTAGTCGAACATGCGCGCCGCCTCGGGCCGGCCTATGCGCGGCCCCAGCGCCAGCGCGAAATCGCGCCCGATGCGCCAGTCGGCGCGAGCTTCGCCGGGTGCATCGAGCGCCGGCAGCACGTGCGTGATGCGGCGTTCGGAATTGGTGACCGTGCCTTCCTTTTCGCCCCAGGTGGCCACCGGCAGCAGCAGGTCGGCATAGGCGGCGGTTTCGACATTGGTATAGGCATCCTGCACCACGACGAAATCACAGGCGGCGAGCGCCTCGCGCACGGCGCTCTGTTCCGGCAGCGAGTGGGCCGGATTGGTACAGGCCACCCACAGCGCGCGCACCTTGCCGGCGCGCACGGCCTGGAACAATTCGACCGCGGTGAAGCCAGGCTTGTCGGGCACCGTATCGACGCCCCAGAGCGCTGCCACTTCGGCGCGGTGCGCGGGGTTGGCCATGTCACGGTGGGCGGACAGCAAATTCGCCAGGCCGCCCACCTCGCGGCCGCCCATGGCATTCGGCTGGCCGGTGAGCGAGAACGGTCCGCTGCCGGGTTTGCCGATCTTGCCGGTGGCGAGCGACAGCGCAATCAGCGCGGCGCCATTGTGCGTGCCGTGCGTGGATTGGTTGAGCCCCTGGCACCACATGGACATGGCAGCCGGCGCCTCGCCCCACCAGCGCGCGGCGGTGAGGATGTCCTCGGCTTTCACGCCGCACACCCGCGCCGCCACCGCCGGGGTGACTTCGCGCACGTGCTCGCGCAGGGCGTCGAAGCCTTCGGTGTGATCGCGTATGAAGGCGTTGTCGCAATAACCTTCCCATAGCAGCACGTTCAGTATGGCGTTGTAGAGCCAGATGTCGGTGCCGGGCAGAATCGCCAGATGCAGGTCGGCGCCGGCCGCGGTGTCGGTGCGGCGCGGGTCGACCACGATCATTTTCATGTGCGGCCGTGCGCTGCGTGCGTCTTCCACGCGCCGGAACACGATGGGGTGCGCATAGGCGGTATTCGAGCCGGCGATGAGCAGGCAGTCGGTCAGCCCGATGTCCTCGTAAGAACAGGGCGGCGCGTCCGCCCCCAGCGTCTGCTTGTAGGCCACCACGGCCGAACTCATGCACAGGCGCGAATTGGTATCGACATTATTGGTGCCGACCAGGCCTTTGGCGAGCTTGTTGAAGACGTAATAGTCCTCGGTGAGCAACTGGCCGGAAATGTAGAACGCCACAGAGTCCGGACCATGCTCGCGTATGGTGGCGGCGAAGCGCTCGGCGGCATGATCGAGCGCAGCATCCCAGCTCACGCGCTGGCGCGCGGCCTCCTTGCTGCTGCGCAATTCCGGGTAGAGCGCGCGCGATTGCGGCTGTGCCGACAAATGCAGGGTGGCACCTTTGGTGCACAGGCGGCCGAAATTGGCCGGATGGTCCGGGTCGCCACGCACGTTGACGATGCGCGAGCCCTCGTGGTCTATCAGCACACCGCAACCAACGCCGCAATAGCAGCAGGTTGCGCGCGTGGTCCGGGTGGGTAGTTCAGACATGTCGGTCATGGGGGAAATGCTCCTTCGGTGGCTTTAAGCAACCCTTGTGCCAATCGGGTCGAATCGCACAAATCGGCAATTCCGCACCAAAAGCATGCAGGTTTTGGGCGGATTTTGCACCGCCGCTGGGAATGCCGGCCGGAAATCGGGCTTTTCCGGCCGCAGCGGCGCGGCACGCGGCCAGAGCGGGCGCCGAGCTGGTGCGCGCGCGTGCAGCCCTGGTGCAGCCCTGCGCCGCCGCCGCGCGCCCCTCAATCTTGCGCGCGGGCTGCCGATTAGCATGCTTAGCGCAGAGCGGCGAGGCAAGCCCGCACGCCGCTGCCAAACATGCCGGACGCTAAAAATCCAGCGCCACCCCAAGCCATGATGCACAACTGCCCGCAGCGCCAGCCCATGCTCCACCGCACCGTCGCGCGGCGCGGTGTGCGGGCGGAGGCAAAAGCTTGATACGCGCCCTGCTGCCGCAGCGGCTCATGACCCGCCTGGTGCTGGCGGGCTGCGCGTTGATCATGCTCACCCTGGGGCTGTATTCGGCGCACCTGATCGCCGAAGCGAAAACCCAGATCGAAACCGAAATCGAAGAGGATGCGCGCGCGATCACCACCGCCCTGGGCGAAATCATCGCCGGCCGGCAAATGCTGCGCGACCGCGACGCCCTGGCGCGGCAATTGACGCAACTCGCGCAAATGCCGCACATCGACCGCATCCGCGTGCTCGACGCGAGCGGCGCGGTAATCGCCGACGTGCTGCGCGATCGCAGCGGCGCCATACGCGTCGCCAGCGCGGATGAGCCGCCGCCGCAGCTGCCGCCACCCGGCGCCATGCACATCCTGCGCCACCCCGGCCAGATCGAAATATGGCTACCCATGCAGCATGCGCATGAAACCGCGTGGCTCAACCTGGTGCATGGCCTGGGTGCTGCGCAGGAGGGGCAGGCAAATATCCGCAGGAACGCGCTCTACGCCATGCTGGTCGCCCTGCCGCTGTGCGCGCTGCTATTCGCGCTGTTATTGCGGCGGCCGGTACAGGACATCGAGGCGGCGGCCCGGTTCGCCACCCAGATGGCGCAAACGCCCGGCATCCTGTTGCCGGAGAACGCAACTTCCTTTGAAGCGACGCGGCTGCGCGCCGCGCTCAATGCCGCCTCCGCCAGCCTGCGCGAACGCGCCGACGCCATCCGCGTGCTGGACGAGCGCCTGCAGGCGGTGCTGCATTCACTGCCCGACCTGGTGTTCTACATGGATTGCAAAGGCAATCTGCTGGGCTGGAACCGCGCCAGCGAGAAGTTTTTCGGCGGGAAGGAACTGCAGGTCGCGAGCAGTAGCGATTTCGCTTCCCTGCCGCCGGAACTGGCGCAAGCGTTCACTGCCTGCGACCGCAACGCGCAGCAAAGTCGCCCGCAGGTGCTGGAACAATGGCTCAGTTCGGCGCGCGGCGAGCGGCGCCTGTTCGAAACCCTCAAATCCCCGCTTTACGCAGCCGACGGCAGCATTATCGGCGTGTTGGGCGTGAGCCGCGACATGACCGATCGCAAGGCCATGGAACACGCGCTGCAAACTAGCGAAGCGCGCTATCGCAGCCTGTTCGACCAGGCCGGCGACGCCATCCTGATCGCGCACGACGGCGAAATCATGGATTGCAACTGGCGCGCGCTGGAAGTATTTGGCTGCGGCACGCGTGCCGAACTGATCGGCCGCCGGCTCTCCACGCTGGCACCGGAACGGCAGCCGGACGGCCGCCCATCCATCCAGCTCGCGCGCGAATACGACGCCGTGGCGGCAGGCGGCACGCCGCTGCATTTCGAGTGGCGCCACCGCCGCGCCGACGGCCGCGAATTCGACGCCGAAGTCAGCCTCACCGGCTACACCCGCGATGGCTGCAACATCGTGCAAGGCATCGTGCGCGACATTACCGATCACAAACGTCTGGTCAGGGAACTCGAAAAGGCGCGCGTCGGGGCGGAACTGGCAAGCGAGGCCAAATCGAATTTCCTGGCCAACATGAGCCACGAAATCCGCACCCCCATGAATGCCGTCCTGGGCATGGCAGATTTGTGCATGGGCACCGATCTGAACGGCAAACAGCGCAATTACCTGACCAAAATCCGTTACGCCGCCACCTCGCTGCTGCGCATCGTCAATGACATCCTGGATTTTTCCAAGATCGAAGCCGGCAAGCTCAGCATAGAAAGCACGCCTTTCGATCTCGACAGCGTGCTCGACAGCCTGGCCGCCCTGCTTGGTCCCAGCGCCGAATCCAAAGGCATAGAACTGCTGTTCGATCTGGAGCCGGGGCTGCCGCAAAACCTGTGCGGAGACCCCCTGCGCATTGGTCAGGTGCTCACCAATCTGGTGAGCAATGCGATCAAATTTTCGCTCGGCGGCAACGTGGTGGTGAGCGTGCGCGCGCTGGCGCTGTCGGCCACGGACGCCGGGCTGGAATTTTCCGTCAGCGACGAAGGCATAGGCATCAGCCCGGAACAACAGGGACGGCTGTTCCAGTCCTTCAGCCAGGCCGATACCAGTACCACGCGGCGCTACGGCGGAACCGGTCTAGGGCTCGCCATCTGCAAGCGCCTGGTCGATCTGATGGGCGGGCGCATCGGGGTGGAAAGCGCGCCCGGCCGCGGCAGCACCTTCCGTTTCGAACTGCCGCTGGCGCGCGACCTGAGCCGGCGCGAACCGGAAGCGATGGCCGTGCGTCTGCCGGAAACCGGCGCGCGGCACGTGCTGGTGGTCGATGACAATCCTATCGTGCGCCGCATCGCCGCCTCGCTGCTCGACCAGATGGGCTTGATCGCCGATCCCTGTGCGAGCGGCGCGGAAGCGCTGGCGCGCGTAGCGCAGGCGGATGCACCGCATTATCTGTGCCTGCTGGTGGACTGGCGCATGCCGGAACTGGATGGCGTACAAACCATACGCCGCCTGCGCGCCCATTACGCGCCGGCCGCCGCGCCGCCAGCCATCCTGATGACCGCCTTCGGGCACGCCGAGGCGCTGCGCCAGATCGACGAAAAACTCGACGGCTTCATCGCCAAGCCGCTCGGCCTGCGCACCCTGTTTGCCGAACTGGCGCCGCTGTTGGGCGTGGCGCAACCAAAACAGCGTGCGAGCGTGTTCGACACCACGCCGTCACAAGCCGTGGTGCATTTGCGCGGCACCGACATACTGCTGGTGGAAGACGTGGATATCAACCGCGAAGTCATGCTGGGCCTGCTGCAAAGCGTGGGCCTGGATGCGCGCATCGCCACCAATGGCGCCGAAGCGCTGCAGGCCATCGAAGAACGGCGTCCGGACGTGGTTCTGATGGACTGCCAGATGCCCGTCATGGATGGTTACGAAGCCACCCGCCGGCTGCGCGCCGAGCCGCATCTGGCCGACCTGCCCATCATCGCGATTACCGCCAATGCGCTCGCGTCGGGGCGCGACCGCTGCCTCGCAGCCGGCATGAATGCCTGGCTCACCAAACCCGTGAATCTGCCCGACCTGCTCGAAGCCCTGGTCAGGTGGGTGCGCCCGCACGCGCTCGCGGGTAGCGCCACGCGCGTGCCGAGCAGCGCGCCGGCTGCCGCCCAGGCGGGCGACCTGCCGTCCATCGCCGATCTGGATCTGCGTGCCGGCCTCGCCCAGGTGGGCGGAAAAATGGCGCTCTACCGCAAGCTGCTGGAAAAATTCCGCGCCACCCATTGCGCGGAATTCGAGTCCAGAATCCGCGCCGCGCTCGATCTGCCGGACTGGCCGGCGGCGGTGCGGCAGGCCCATTCGCTCAAAGGCGTGGCACGCACCCTGGGCGCCTTTGCGCTGGGCGATCTGGCGCTGGCGGTGGAACGCGCGGCACGCGCGGAAGACCGTGTCGCCATGGCCTCGGCCCTGGCTGCTCTGGTGGCGCACATGCACAACCTGCAGCGTGCGCTGGCAAATTTGCCGCAGGAACGCCTGGAAGAATCCGCCGACCGCGGCGCCGAACGCTGGCGCAGCCTGCTGGAACGCCTGCAATCCTTGCTCAGCCAGTTCGATACCGAAGCCGGCGAACTGGCGCACGAACTGGAAGCCATGCCGGGCGACGGCGACATGCGCGCGCGCATCGCGGCGCTCATGCGCGCCGTGGACGCCTACCGCTACGAAGAGGCCGCCGCCATGACACAAACCCTGCTGGCCGAAATCGCCGCGCGCGGCGCGGCCGCACTGGAGCACACATGATTGCTGCCGACAAAGCCACGCTATTGATCGTGGACGACGTGCCGGAAAACCTCGACGTACTGGGCGCCACGCTACGTCCGCGCTACCGCGTGCTGTTTGCCACCAGTGGCGCGCAGGCCATCGCCATCACCCACCACCACATGCCGGACCTGATCATGCTGGACGTGATGATGCCGCACATGGATGGCTACGAAACCTGCCGCCGTCTCAAGTCGGACCTGCGCACGCGGCATATTCCGGTGCTGTTCGTCACCGCCATGACCGACCCGCACGACGAACAGCGCGGCCTGGAACTGGGCGCCGTGGACTACCTGCACAAACCCTGCGCGCCAGCTGTCGTATTGAACCGAGTGCGCATACACCTGGAGTTGTTCCAGCAGAACCGGGCGCTGGAACGCAAGGTGGCGGCACGCACGCGCGAACTGGAAGAAACACGGCTGGAAATCGTGCGCCGGCTCGGCCGCGCGGCCGAATATCGCGACAACGAAACCGGCATGCACGTCATCCGCATGAGCAAATCTTCTCACCTGCTGGCGGTGGCGGCCGGGGTGCCGGAGCCCGAAGCGGAATTGCTGCTCAATGCGGCGCCCATGCACGACGTGGGAAAAATAGGCATACCCGACGCGATCTTGCTGAAGCCCGGCAAACTCGACCCCGACGAGTGGGCCACCATGCAGCGCCATACCGTGATAGGCGCCGAAATCATAGGCAAGGACGGCTCGCCGCTACTGGACATGGCACGTGTAGTGGCCCTGTCCCACCACGAAAAATGGAATGGCGAAGGCTATCCGAACCGCCTCGTCGGCGAGGCGATTCCGCTCGAAGCGCGCATCGTGACCATCGCCGACGTGTATGACGCGCTGACCAGCGTGCGCCCCTACAAAAAGGCATGGCCGGCCGCAGAGGCCGCCGCCTTCATCGAAAAAGAAGCCGGCCAGAGCTTCGACCCGGCGCTGGTGCGCCTGTTTATGGATTTGCTGCCGCAGGTCGAAGAAATCCGCCGGCAATTTGCCGACACGCCCGAAAGTACTTCCCACGAATTGGCACCGTCATGAAAAATCAGCGACTGCTATTGGTCGAGGATGAAGAAATCCTCAGTTTCATCATTGATAACGCGCTGTCCGAGCAAGGGTACGAAGTCCATACCGAGCCGGACGGGCAAGCCGCCTGGGAGCGCTTGAGCGGCGGCGATACGAATTTCGCGACCATCATCCTGGACCGCGAAATGCCGCGCATGAACGGCATAACCTTGTTGCGCAACATCAAGGCCACGCCAGCCATCGCCGATGTGCCGGTGGTGATCGAAACCGGTACGTCGGATGCCGCCAGCGTGCGCGAAGGCCTGGATGCGGGGGCCTATTACTACCTCACCAAGCCCTTGCAGATCGAATTGCTGCAAACCATCGTGCGCGCCGCGGTGGAGCAATTCAATCAGCGGCGCGACATGCGCCAGAGCATGGGCGAAGCCGAGCGCGCCTACACCTTTCTGGAACAGGGCCGGCTATGTTTCCGCAGCGTCACCGAAGCCAGCCTGCTCGCGCGCCTGTGCGCGCGAGCCTGCGCGGAACCGGAAAAAGCCGCCCACGGCCTGCAGGAACTGCTGGTCAATGCCGTCGAACATGGCAATCTGGGCATACGCTACGCCGACAAGACGCAACTGGTGCTGGCCGGCAACTGGCAGGACGAGGTGGCACGCCGCCTCGCCTTGCCGGAATTTCGCGAGCGCCGCGTCGAAATTCAGGTGATGCGAGAAGGACCGAATATTTGTTTCACGATACGCGACGAAGGCGAAGGATTCGACTGGCAGCGCTATCTCGAATTCGACCCGGCACGTGCTTTCGATCCGCACGGACGCGGCATCGCCATGGCGCGGCTCATGAGTTTCGACCGCCTGCAATACCAGGGCCGGGGCAATGTGGTGGTGGCGGTCACCCGCGCCGCCACCTGACACGCAGCCCCCATTCCGGCCGGCGCCGGGGCCGCTCAGTCGCCGGCTATGCCCAACTGGGCACACAGATCGCTCACGGCGCGCTCGAGTTGGGCCACGCGCGCTTCAAGTTCGGCCAGCCGGTCCGCACGCGCGCCGCCAGAGGGTGCCGGGGCAGCAGATTCGAACACCGGTTCGGCCGGAGTGCCGCTGTAACAATGGGCCCAGCGCGATTCGCGCGCACCGTGCTGGCGCGCTAGTTGCACCACGGCAGGCGGTTCGCGCAGCGCGAGCCGCTCCAGATAGCCCTCCAAAGCGCCCACGTCGGCAAATTTGTACAGCCGCTCGCAATGGATGCGCAATTCCCCCGGCGTTTGCGGCCCGCGCAGCCACAGCATGGCAACCAGCGCGATTTCCCCGCTATTGAGCCGCAGCCCCTTGGCGGCATTGTGCGCATAGCGCCAGGTGCGCCCGCCGGAAGATTCCGTCACCAGGGTATGGCCGCGTAACGCGTCCAGCGCCGCCTGCACTTCGGTGTCGGACAGGGTGAGCACCGGATCGCGGCTGGTTTTCTGGTTGCAGCCGGTCACCAGCGCATTCAAGGTAAGCGGATAGGCATCCGGCGTGGTCGCTTCTTTTTCTATCAACACCCCGAGCACGCGACATTCGACGGGGCTAAGTTGCAGCAGGTCGCTCATGGGCAAATCTCCGGGCGCAAGCGATGGGGGCGGCAAGTTTAGCGCAGCCGGGATGGGGAGGCCGCGGGCGCGCGGGCGGTAGATGTAGCCCGCTTCGGGCGGAAGCATCGCGGGCGAGACGCCCGCGCCCCCAGGGCAGGCGGGAGTTTGGCATGTGTGCGGCCGGCACGGCGCCTGCGCTTACGCTTACGCTTACGCGGAAAATTTCCGCGCCCGCGCCTGGAATTTCGCCCCACCCTGGGGGGGGCGGGCGTCCCGCCCGCCTCACACGTGACATTCGCGGGCGCGCTGGGGGTGGCTGTAGTCCGCTTCGGGCGCGAGCATCGCGGGCGGGACGCCCGCGCCCCCAGGGCAGGCGGGAGTTTTGCATCTGTGCGGCCGGCACGGCGCCTGCGCTTACGCGGGAAAGTTCCGCGCCCGCGCCTGGAATTTCGCCCCACCCTGGGGGGGCGGGCGTCTCGCCCGCCTCACACGTGACATTCGCGGGCGCGCTGGGGGTGGGTGTAGCCCGCTTCGGGCGGAAGCATCGCGGGCGGGACGCCCGCGCCCCCAGGGCAGGCGGGAGTTTGGCGTGTGTGCCGCCGGCACGACGCCCGCGCCCCAGGGCAGGCGGGGTCGAAAGCTCAGGGACGGCCGCGAAGCGGGGTCAGAAGTGCGAGCCGGGTTGGCGCAGGAATTCCACTTCTTCGGCGGTGGATTCTCGGCCCAGTATTTCATTGCGGTGCGGAAAGCGCCCGAAGCGCCGCACGATGGCTTCGTGCCGTAGCGCGTAGTCGTAGGCGGAGGCCATGTCCTGGGTCGGATAGCGGTCCAGCAGGGCGAGAAACAGCGCCACCGAAATTTCCTGCATGGCGATGTTTTCGCTGTGCTGGTAGGGCATGTACAGAAATTGCCGCTGTACCGGCAGCAGCCCGCGGTCCTCGTCGGTATGCAGGGCGCGCTGGGCCGCTGCCAGCGCCAGCGGATCGCCGGAAAAGGCGCGTGCATCGCCGCGGTAAAGATTGCGCGGAAACTGGTCCAGCACGATAACCCGCGCCAGCCGGCCGAGCGGCGTGCGCTCCCAATCGAGCAGGCCGCCGGCCAGCGCGCGCACGCACAGCGGTTCAAATTGTGCGCGCACGGCAGCGTCGAATGCCGGATCCTTGTAGAACCACTCGCGCCGCGGCTGGCCGTATTGCGTATGGCCGGCGGGCATGAACCAGAAATCCAGCACTGCCTGGACCGCGCTGTGCTCTGCCCGGCTTTTGCTCATGACTCGGTTTTGCGCTTGCGCGTGCTGGCAGCCGGTTTGGCGTCCGCGGCCGCCGTTTTGGTGACGCGTTTTTTGGTCGCCGGGGGGGCAGCCTCGGCGGCCGCCACGGCTGCATCGGCGCCGGCTTTCGCACGCCCGGCCGGGGTTTTTTTGGCAGCCGCGCCATCGCCGGCCGCCGCTTTGGGCGCGGCGGCTTTTTTCTCGAATTCGAAACCCACCTTGCCGTCCGGCTGGCGCACCAGAAAGGCCGAAAATTTGCGCCGCGTGCGCGCCGACACGAAATTTTTGAGCAGATCGGTGCGGCCGGTGGCGAGCAGTTTCTGCATCTGTTCGCGCTCCACGGCTTGCTGCAGGATCACCTTGCCGGAACGGAAATCGCAGCCACGCGGGCTTTGCACGCTCTTTTCGCACACATAGGCCAGGCCATGCTCGAACACATTGGCGGCGCACTTGGGGCAAGGACCGACCGGCGTCTGGTCGGTGAAATCGACACTTTCACCGCCTTCTTCCTCGCCGCGCGGCTGGCCGAAATCGAATTCCGGCTCCAGCTTGTCGTTCAGCTTGATGAGCGCATTGAACGGCCGCCCCATCTTGTTGCGAAAGCCCATCAGCGGCCCGACCGCGCGCGCCGACAACAAAGTTTCGATTTCGCTGGTTTCGAACTGGCGCCCGGCAACGATTTTCCAGAGCGCGAATTCGCATTTCTGGCACTGGAATTTTTTGTAGTTTTCTTTCACCACGCCGCCGCAGCGCGGACAGGGCGTGCTCAATTCGTCGAAATCGCCCGGCACCGTGTCGGATTCGAACGTTTTCGCCTGCAGCACGATGTGGCGCGCCATTTCGCGAATTTCTTTCATGAATTCGTCGCGCGACAGGCTGCCGTGTTCCATCTGGGCGAGCTTGTATTCCCACTCGCCGGTCAGTTCCGGCGAAGTCAGTTCGTCGATCTTGAGGCCGCGCAGCGCGATCATGAGCTGGAATGCCTTGGCGGTGGGCGACAGTTCGCGCCCTTCGCGATGCAGGTAAGTTTCGTTGATCAGGTTTTCGATGATTTGCGCGCGCGTGGCCGGCGTGCCCAGGCCACGGCCGGCCATGGCGGCGCGCAATTCTTCGTCTTCTATGGTTTTGCCGGCGCCTTCCATGGCGGTGAGCAGGGTGGCTTCGTTGTAGCGCGGCGGTGGGCGGGTCTGGTTCGGTTTGACGACCACGTCCAGGGTTTTTGCAATTTCGCCCTTTTTGACCGCCACCAGCGAGGGCGTGCTGTCGTCCTGCGCAGCTTCCTTGCCGTACACGGCCAGCCAGCCGGCATTGACCAGCACCTTGCCTTCCGTCTTGTACGGCTCGCCGGCCACCCGCGTAATGCGCGTGGTGACCATGTATTCCGCTGCCGGGTAGAACACCGCCAGAAAGCGCCGCGTGACCAGATCGTAAATTTTCTGTTCGGCCTCGGACAGATGTTTGGGCGCCGTGCCGGTCGGCACGATGGCAAAGTGATCCGAAATTTTGGCGTTATTGAATATGCGCTTGTTGGGTTTCACCCAGCCCTGCTGCAGGATGTGGCCGGCGAAACTGTCGTAGGGCTCGGCCAGGTGACCCAGTACGCCGCGTACGGTGGGCAGGTAATCTTCCGGCAGGGCACGCGCGTCGGTACGCGGATAGGTGAGCACCTTGTGCTTTTCGTACAGGGCCTGGGCGATCTGCAGCGTGGTGCGCGCCGAAAATCCGAAGCGCCCGTTGGCTTCGCGCTGCAGCGATGTGAGGTCGTACAACAGCGGCGACAGTTGCGTGCTGGGTTTGGCTTCTTCGACCACATGGCCGGGCTGGCCCAGGCATTTGGCGCGTATGGCGGCCGCGCGCGCGGCATCCCACAGGCGTTCGGGGCGGGCGTGTTCGTCGTCGTCCGGCTTTTTGAATTTTTCGTCGAACCAGCGCCCGCTGTAGTGGCCCGCCGCCACTTCGAAACTGGCTTCCAGTTCCCAGTAGTCGCGCGGCACGAAATGTTTGATGCGCTCTTCGCGATCCACCACGATGGCCAGCGTCGGGGTTTGCACCCGCCCCACCGTGGTGAGGTGAAATCCGCCGGTTTTGGAATTGAACGCGGTCATCGCGCGGGTGCCGTTGATGCCGATCAGCCAGTCGCTTTCGGCGCGCGAAATGGCGGCCTGACGCAGGCCTTCCACTTCGTTGGCAGCGCGCAGGCGGGCGAAGCCATCGCGTATCGCGTCGCCCGTCATGGACTGCAACCACAGCCGCTGCACGCCCTTGGTCGCACGGGCGTGCTCGACGATGTAATTGAAGATGAGTTCGCCTTCGCGCCCGGCGTCGCAGGCATTCACGATGCCATCCACGTCCTTGCGCTTGATGAGGCGGGTGAGCAGTTTCAGCCGATCTTCGGTTTTTTCGATAGGCGCCAGCGTGAATTGCGGCGGAATGACCGGCAGGTGGGCGAAGGACCACTTGCCGCGTTTCACTTCGTATTCGTCCGGCACAGCCAGTTCGAGCAGGTGGCCTATGGCCGAGGACAGCACGAACTGTTCCGATTCGAAGTATTCGCCGCTGCGCGCGAAGCCGCCCAGCGCGCGCGCGATGTCCTGTGCGACGGACGGTTTTTCGGCGATGATCAGTGTTTTGCCCATGAGGGAGCCTGTAACGGGTTAGGCCCATCGCAAACGCGGGGCCCGCAAGCGCGGCATGATAGTGACAATTCCGCGCAGCGCGCAAGCAGCGCGGCGTGCCCGCGGTAGCGGCGATACCCCGCTACTGTCGCATTGTGCCGTCTGCACCTAGCCAAATCGCATGGTCCGGCGCCGAAAATCGTCTTGCCGCCTGCAATATCGCACCAGCGTAGCGCTCGCATCAAGTCATTCTCCGGCCCGCACCACGCGCTGCAGACGCCCGCCCGGCAGTTGTTCCACCAGGCCGGCCATTTCCAGTTCGGTGAGCCGCGCGAGCAATTGTGCCGCCGGCAGCCCGCTGCGGCCGGCCAGTTCGTCCATGCCCACCGGTCCGTGCCCCAGCGCCGCTAGCAGGCTGTCGTCCGCGCTGGCCACGGGCGCATCCGGCGCCGCGTCTGCGGGCGGCGTGGCCGGTGGCGGCAAGCGCAATTCTTCCAGCACGTCGCGCGCCGACTCGACCAGTTTGGCACCCTGCCGGATGAGGGCATGGCAGCCTTTGGACAGCGGCGAATGGATGGAGCCGGGCAGCGCGAACACTTCGCGCCCGTACTCGCCGGCCTGTTTGGCCGTGATGAGCGCACCGCTGGTTTTTGCGGCTTCGACCACCAGCACCCCCAGCGCAAGCCCGGCGATGATGCGGTTGCGGCGCGGAAAATTTTCCTTGCGCGCGGGCGTGCCCAGCGGCAGTTCGCTAATGATGCAGCCGCCTTCGGCGATGCGCCGTGCCAGCGCCGCATTGGCCGGCGGATAGATTCGATCGGCGCCGGTGCCGATCACGGCCACCGTAGACGCGGGCGCTTCCAGCGCGCCGCCGTGCGCTGCGGCATCCACGCCCTGGGCCAGCCCGCTCACCACGGTAAGCCCGCCGGCGGCAAAGGCACGCGCAAAGGCGGCCGCGTCCTGGCAGCCCTGCTGGGTCGCATTGCGCGCGCCGACGATGGCCAGGGCCGGTGCCGCCAGCAACTCGCTGCGGCCTTTGGCGTACAGCAAAACGGGAGGATCGGGGGTTTCCAGCAGGCGCGGCGGGTAGCGCGCATCCGCCAGCGTGATGATGGCGTTGCCGGCCTGTTCAGCCCAGGCCAGCGCCTCGCTTTCGGCCGCCGCGTCGCGCCCGGCGCACAGTGCCAGGGCGCGCTGTTCGCCTATGGTGGCCGCCAGATCAGCCGGACGGGCGCGGAAAATCTGTTCCGGCAGGCCAAAACGCGCCAGCAGCGCGCGCTGGCTGGCGGCGCCTATGCCCGGTGTATGGGTGAGCCGTATCCAGGCCGCCAGGCCGCTATCCGCCATCAGGGCGCCGCGACCAGCTTACCGGCCCGGATATTCGACGTCCGGCTTGACGACGCTGTCACCCACCTGCAGCGCCTTGTAGCTGTTCATGACCAGCGCGAAGGACACGCGGTCGTACACGCGGAACACGAATATGAGCCCGGTGCGCTGTGGCGGCAGCTTGTAGTTGGTGACTTTCTGCTCTTCGCGGAAGCGCACGGCTTCGCCGTCGCGATAGGTGGCGAGTACATGCCCCACTTCGACCCCGGCATTGCGGCCGCGATCTATCATGAGTACGGAATAGCGGCCGGCCTGCAACACGCCGCCCAGAATTTGCAGCACATGGCCGTCCGGACTGGCCACCGGTGCGTGCGGTACGTAATTGATGACCTGACTGGGCTCGGCCGGCACCAGTCTGTCGTTGCGGCCGATTTCTTCCTTGGCCGTGAGCACCTGCAATTCCGCCGGGTCGCCACTGCGCACCAGGCGCAATTCGCCCAGGTAATGCGCCTCGTAGCCGAGCACTTCCTTGGTTTGCGGATCCTGGATCGGGGTGGCGGGGCGGAACGCCTGCCAGCGCTGCTGAGTGCTCTGCAGCCCGGTCACGAAGGCGGCGTCGCCCGCGCTGAGCCAGACACGGTTTTCATCGGTGCCCACGATTTTGGGCGTGGAGGTGTTGAAATCCGGTTCGACCACCAGCGGGCGCAGCAGGAATGGTTCTATGACTTGTTGCGGTATCGTGGGAATGGCGTCGGCGATGGACGTTTCGTAAATTTTCGGGTCCAGCTTGACGGTACTGCCGACCGGATTGCCGATGCGCAGGCGCGGCGTGCCGTCGCTGCGGTCGAGATACACGACCTGGCCCGGATATATCCAGTGCGGATCGCGTATCTGTTCCTGGTTGAGCCGCCACACTTCGGGCCAGCGCCACGGATCTTTCAGGAACATCGCGGCGATTCCCCACAGCGTGTCGCCGCGCACCACGACGTGTCGATCGGGTGCGTTATCGGCGAGCTGGATGGGGCTGGTGGCAGCCGCAGAGACGGGATTTACGGTGGTGCCTGCCGCTACAGCGAGCGCCAGCGCAGCTATAATTTTTCGCATCATGTCAGCCTCGCTTGCCCGCGCGGCGGGCATTCGTGCTGCGGCCGCGGGGCCGCGGTGGAAATTTCCGGGTTGATGCGAAGTGTAACGCGCGCCCGGAAAATCACAAGTTGCATTAAATTCTGCATGTAATGTACTAGATCAGCAAGACTTTTTCATGGCTCTACTTCCCATACTGCGCTATCCCGATGCGCGGCTCAAAAAAATCGCCAGTCCGGTCACGCAGTTCGACTCGGCTTTACAGCGGCTTGCGCGCGACATGGCGGAAACCATGTACGCAGCGCCGGGCATAGGTCTCGCGGCCACCCAGGTGGATGTGCACAAGCGCCTCATCGTTATCGACACCAGCGAGGATAAATCAAACCTGCAGGTGTTCATCAACCCGCAAATCATCGAGCGCGACGGCGAACAGGTGTGCGAGGAAGGCTGTCTTTCGGTGCCCGGCATCTATGACAAGGTGACGCGCGCCGAGCACGTGAAGGTGCGTGCACAGAACGTGAACGGCGAATTTTTCGAACGCGACGCCGGCGGCCTGCTGGCGGTGTGCATACAGCACGAAATCGACCACCTGGACGGCAAGGTATTCGTCGAATATCTGTCGCCGCTCAAACAGACGCGCATCAAATCCAAGCTCGCCAAGCAGGCGCGCATCACGGCGTGAGCGGTCTATCCGTCGCGTTTGCCGGCACGCCGGAATTTGCCGCGCGCGCGCTGGCCGCAATAGTCAGCGCAGGCTACCCCGTTCCGCTGGTGCTCACGCAGCCGGATCGCCCGGCCGGGCGCGGCCAGAAGCTCACCGCCAGTCCGGTCAAACAGTACGCACTGGCGCACGGGCTTGCGGTGGCACAGCCGGAACGCCTGCGCACGCCGGAACAGCGCGCCGTGCTCGCAGGCGTGACAGCCGATGTGCTGGTGGTGGCAGCGTACGGACTGATCCTGCCGCAGGTGGTGCTGGACTGGCCGCGGCTGGGCTGCGTGAATATCCATGCCTCGCTGCTGCCGCGCTGGCGCGGCGCGGCGCCCATACAGCGCGCCATTGAAGCAGGCGATGCGGAAACCGGCATCACCATCATGCAGATGGACGCCGGCCTGGATACCGGCCCCATGCTGCTCGCGCGCAGCATCGCGATTACCGCAACCGACAACGCAGCCAGTCTGCACGACCGGCTTGCCGCGCTCGGCGCCCAACTCGTTGTGGAAGCGCTGGCCGGTATCGAAAATGGCACTATGAGCGCACGGGCGCAGCCTGAAGCCGGCGTCACCTACGCACAGAAAATCGCCAAATCCGAGGCCGTGCTGGATTTCCGGCAATCCGCCGACTTGCTGGCGCGCCGCGTGCGCGCTTTTGATCCATTTCCTGGCGCGAGCGCGAGCGCCGGTCCGCTGGCACTGAAAATCCGCGCCGCGCACGCCCTGCCGCTGGCAGGCGAACCCGGTCGCCTGCTCGCCGCCGGCACCGACGGCATCGTGATCGGCTGCGGCAGCGGCGCGCTGGCCGTGACGCAACTGCAACTACCGGGCGGGCGTCGCCTTGCCGCGGCCGACTTTCTGGCCGGGCACGCGCTGCCGGCCGGCACCTGTTTCGATTTGCCGGGTAGCGCGGACTGACCGCTTGGGGCCGGCCGCTCCGGGCCGGCAGCGCAGGCTGGGACCCCGCGCCGGACGGATCACCCAATGCTGGACGGATCACCCCACGCCGGACGGATAACCCAACGAGGGACGGGCCACCCGATGTTGGACCGGCCGCCCGATGCTGGACGGGCCACCCGATGCTGGACGGGGCATTTTGCCCCGTCCGTCCACACGATTCGGGGCGACCAAACCCACGGGTTCGCCTGTTCGCCGGCGGTGCCAAACGTTCAGGGCGGGGTAAATACCCCGCCCCGCCGCGGGGGGATCACCCAATGCTGGACGGATCACCCCACGCCGGACGGATAACCCAACGAGGGACGGGCCACCCGATGTTGGACCGGCCGCCCGATGCTGGACGGGCCACCCGATGCTGGACGGGCCACCCGATGCTGGACGAGCCACCCGATGCTGGACGGGGCATTTTGCCCCGTCCACACGATTCGGGGCGACCAAACCCACGGGTTCACCTGTTCGCCGGCGGTGCCAAACGTTCAGGGCGGGGTAAATACCCCGCCCCGCCGCAGGGGACCAGGCCCCTGCGGCGGACGTTCACCCGATGCCGGACGGGGCATTTTGCCCCGTCCGCACCATTTGCGACGGTCAAGCTTACGGATTCGCCTGTTCTCCGACGTTGCGTATCGTTCAGGGCCGGGTAAATACCCGCCCCGCCGCGCGCACCAGGATCCCCCTCAGCACTGTCACCCGGTCGCGGACGCGCCAGAGACCCC
>JAEUNM010000087.1 GCA_016791105.1 Rhodocyclaceae bacterium
GAGTCACGGCGGCCAAAGCGGCAGAGCGCTGGCCGAACCTGACGCTGAAGAAGATCCCGAAGATGGTGCTGGCCCGCTGCCATTGGGGCCGTGACGACTACAGCCTGAATGTGACCAACCTGCCAATGGCGGAGATTGAGAGGGCCGAGCCTGCGGCCCCTGGCAATAGCGTCAAGAACACTAAGAGCAGAACAGCGGCCCTCGCCAACGCGGGACAGAGCGGCCTGTTTGGGGAGAACGAATAATGAACGCCCGCGTCCTGCACGCCGTCACCGGTCGCCTGTCTCTTCGTCCGCCCCAGGCGGAATCGCTCGTCAAGCTGGTTCGCGCGCTCGAGGCCGCGCCCGAACTCTTGGGCCACGAGCGCGATGTCTCGGCGATTCTCTCCACGCTGAAGGCCGTGTTCAGCACGCTGGAGGACTTCGAGCGCGAATTTCCATCGCTGTGCTTCGCGCTGGCCACGGGCGTGGGCAAGACGCGCCTGATGGGAGCCTTCATCGCCTACCTCCATCTGGCGCACGGCATCAACAACTTCTTCGTGCTGGCGCCCAACCTGACGATCTACAACAAGCTGTTCACGGACTTCACGCGCAACACGCCGAAGTATGTGTTCAAGGGTATCGCCGAATTCGCGCAGCAGCCACCGCTGATCATCACCGGCGACAACTACGATCAAACTGGCGCGGCGGTGGACGAGCAATCGATGGGCTTCGCCCACGACGTGCGCATCAACATCTTCAACATCTCGAAGATCAACTCCGAGGTGCGCGGCGGCAAGGAGCCGCGCATCAAGCGGATGCGTGAGGTGCTGGGCGACAGCTACTTCAACCATCTGGCCAACCTGCCCGACCTCGTGCTGCTGATGGACGAGTCACACCGCTACCGGGCCAGCGCCGGGGTGCGCGCGATCAATGAGCTCAAGCCCCTGTTCGGTCTGGAGGTGACGGCGACGCCGTTCGTAGAGTCCAGCCGTGGCCCGGTGCCGTTCAAGAACGTGGTGATGGACTACCCGCTGGCGCGGGCGATGGAGGACGGCTTCGTCAAGGAGCCTGCCGTGGTCACCCAACGCAACTTCGACGCCAAGGCGCACACGCCCGAGGAGATCGAGAAGACGAAGCTGGAAGACGGCGTGCGCCTGCACGAGACGACCAAAGTCGAGCTGCTCACCTACGCCCGCGAGAACAGCGTCAAACCGGTCAAGCCCTTCATGCTCGTCATCGCGCGCGATACCACGCACGCGGGGCAGCTCTTGGCGCTTCTGGAGTCGGAAGCCTTCTACGAGGGGCGCTACCAGGGCAAGGTGATTCAGGTCGACTCCAGCCGTACCGGCGCGGAAGAAGAGGAGATGATCACGCGCCTGCTGGCCGTGGAGAGCGTGGACGAGCCGACCGAGATCGTGATTCACGTCAACATGCTCAAGGAGGGCTGGGACGTGACCAACCTCTACACCATCGTTCCGCTGCGCGCGGCTAATGCCCGCACGCTGATCGAGCAGTCCATCGGGCGCGGCCTGCGTCTGCCTTACGGCAAGCGTACGGGCGTCGCGTCGGTGGATCGCTTGAACATCGTCGCGCACGACAAGTTCCAGGAGATCATCGACGAGGCCAACCGCGGCGACTCGCCGATTCGCCTGAATCAGGTCATCCTCGATGCGCCCAGCGCCGACGACAAGAAGGTCAGCGTGCAGGTCGAGTCCGGGGCGGCGGCACGTCTCGGTTTGACGGAAGCGCCGGTCGTGGTGACGGGGGCGTGGGCCACGGGCAGTGGAGCGGAGGTGCCCGCGCGCGGGCCGGTGTTCACTACGGAGGCGGAGAAGCAGGCCGCGCGCGTGGTCATGGACGTCATCGGCAAGTACGAGGTCATGCGCGATCTGGTGCCCACCAGCAGCGCGCTGCTGAAACCAGAAGTGCAGAAGGAAATCCTCGCGGAGGTGGCACAGCGCTTGAAGCCGCTGCAAGGCGAATTGCTGGCGGGCGTGGATGAATCAGTCCCCGCACTTGATTTGTCCGCCGTAGTGGCGAAGACCACCGAGATCGTGGTGCAGCAAACCATCGACATCCCGCGGATCGCCGTGGTGCCGACTGGAGAGATCACGACAGGCTTTCGTGCCTTCAAGCTGGATGTGAGCCAACTCCATCTCCAGCCGGGCCAGCGCGAGATCGTCGGTCAGATGCTGCGCACGAACGAGCAATTCACCTTGGCCGCCGAGGTCGGACTGAAGGAACAGCGCGCTGCGGACTACATCGTCCACGCCCTGGTGGATTTCGACGACATCGACTACTTCACCCACGCCGATCTTCTCTACGACCTTGCGGGACAGATGGTGGAACACCTGCGCGGCTACCTGTCCGAAATTGATGCCGTCAGCGTGCTGGATCGAGACCGCCGCTTGATTGCGCGGGAAATCCACGCCCAGATGATGGCCCACTTTTGGGAAAATGCGACCGAATATGAGGTGCAGGTCAGTCGCAGCTACACCGAACTGAAGCCGTGCAACTACACCGCCACGGCAGGCCAGACGGCCCATCACTTCCGCGAGACCGTCACCGAAACCAGCCACATCAAGCAGATGCTGTTCGGCGGCTTCACGCGTTGTCTGTACCCGCTGCAGAAGTTCGATTCTGACACCGAGCGGCGCTTCGCCATCATCCTGGAGCGCGACGCTCGGAAGTGGTTCAAGCCCGCGAAGGGGCAGTTCCAGATTTACTACAAGCTCGGCACAGAGCAGCCGGAATATGTCCCCGACTTCGTGGCCGATAACGATACGATCATTTTCATGGTGGAAACGAAAGCGCGCGCCGACATCGATACCCTGAAGGTTCAAGCCAAGGCCGCTGCCGCCACGCGCTGGTGCACGCACGCTTCCGATCACGCGGCGAACGTCGGCGCCAAGCCCTGGAAATACCTGCTGGTGCCCCACGATGAAATCAACGAGGCGAAACGCCTCGCTGATTACCTGTGCTTTGAGGTCAAGGAGTAAGCGAGTTGCCCCGACGGCCTTGTTCGGCGGGGCACCCGCCCCCAAGCGCCGGACGAGGCATGTTGCCCCGTGCGCGACCGTTCGATCCGGCCTTCCCGGCTGTAGGTATTCGACCCGCGGCGCCTTGCGACCGCCCTTCGACAGGCTCAAGGCGAACGGAGGGGGCGAACGGGGCGAATGAACGCGGGAATTACATCGCGGCTTCGCAGGCGGGCCGCGATCCATCGGATCAAGCCGCCGTCCCGCCCGGCTCCGCGTTCAGTTGCGTGGGCGCGGGCGGTGCGGTGCGGCGAGGCCGCTCTGGTCCTTTAGTCCTATGCCGGACAAGCCCAAGCGGCGCGCTCCGGCCAGCAGGAATTTGAGCGTATGCGCGGCCTGCGCGTAACTCAAGCCTTCCGGCCTCACGTTGGAAATGCAGTTGCGCTCGGCATCCACGCGGCCCGGGCGGGGGTGAAATCGGGGACAGACCCTGAGGTTTCCCCGCATTTTGCTATGGGGGGAAATCGGGGTCAGGGGTGAAATCGGGGTCAGAGTGAGGTACTTTGCGCCCCTCACCAATTTCTGACCGGGGCCGTCACTGGCGCCTTCCTTTTTACTCCCTTGCCTGACTGATTTTGTCAGGCATTTGCCGCCAGGGTTCGGCGGATTATTGGCGCCGGTAGCAGCCACTCACCCACTCTGCGGCTTGGAGCGCAGACCTGCGCCGCGGCGGTTGCGCCCGGCTGGAACATCCGCGACGAGTTTGGCGACTGCGGGCTTGCATCAGTTTTTCATTTCCAATATTATCGAAACATGGAAGAAAAACACGTGATCAGTGCACTGGCTGCACTGGCCCAGCCCAATCGCCTGCAGATTTTTCGACTGCTGGTGGTTGCTGGGCCGAGCGGTTTGTTGCCCGGCGCAATCGCGGAAGCGCTGGGCGTGCCGGCGGCGACGCTGTCTTTCCACCTGAAAGAACTATTGCATGCCGGCCTGGTGAGCCAGGAGCGCAGCGGGCGCAATCTGATATACCGGGCCGACTTCGGGCGCATGAACGAAGTGCTGGCTTACCTCACCGAAAATTGCTGCCAGGGCGCACCCTGCGCCGATACCCCGGCAGCGTGTTGCCAAGGCTGAAAGGATATTCATGAAGCGCTTTCACATACACGTCCAGGTGCGCGATCTTGCGGCCAGTGTGGCCTTTTATTCGCGCCTGTTCGCCGCGGAACCGACGCGGGTCGAATCCGACTACGCGAAATGGATGCTGGACGATCCGCGCATCAATTTCGCCATTTCCACACGCGGTGCGCGCGCCGGCGTGGATCACCTGGGGATACAGGTCGAAACGGCGGAAGAACTGGGGGCACTCAAGGCGGCTGCGCAGAGCGCAGAGTTCGACTTGCAAGATGATGGCGAAACCACCTGTTGTTACGCGCGCAGCGACAAGCACTGGATCGTCGATCCCGACGGCCTGCCCTGGGAACATTTCCATACCTTGCAGAACATTCCGGTATTCAACGAACAGGAAGCGGCCGTTGAAAGCGCTCAAGGCGGGCAGGGCTCGGCCTGCTGTGCGCCGCAACCGGCTGCCGCCGTGCCGGTGTGGCGCGGCGCTGCGGTCATCACGAAAAAGTGTTGTTAGCAGGTCGGACCATGACCTGCAATATCCTGATTCTTTGCACACACAATTCCGCGCGCAGCGTGCTGGCCGAAGCCATGTTCAATCATTGGGCGCGGCTATTGGACAAGGACGTGCGCGCCTTCAGCGCCGGTAGCGCGCCGAGCGGGCGGGTCAATCCGCTGGCGCTGGAAGTGCTGCAGGCGGCTGGCGTGGATGGTGCCGGCTATCGCAGCAAAAGCTGGGACGAATTCGCAGACGCCGCGGCGCCGCCCATGCGCGTCGTGATTACCGTATGCGACAGCGCGGCGGCGGAAAGCTGTCCGGTGTGGCCCGGCGGTCCGCTGCGGGTGCACTGGGGCTACCCGGATCCTTCCGGCGCGCCCGGCAGCGACGAGGCAAGGCGCGCGGCATTCGAACTGACGCGCCAGGCTATCGGCTACCGGGTATTGCAAGTGCTGGCCTTACCCCTGGAAACCCTGAGCGACGCGCAATTACGTGTGGCTCTGGAAAATATCGGCCGTTGCTGATTAGTCCGCGCATGAACGCAAAACTATTTGCCGAATGGCTGGGCACCGCGCTATTGCTGGCCATCGTGATCGGCTCGGGCATCATGGGCGAACGCCTGGCGGGCGGCAATGTCGCGCTGGCACTGCTCGCCAACACTTTGGCGACGGTGTGCGGCCTGTACGTGCTGATCGAAATATTCGCGCCCGTGAGCGGCGCCCACTTCAACCCGGCCGTGTCCCTGGTGATGGCCGTTCGCGGGGAATTGCCCAGGTCCCTATTGCCGGCCTATGTGCTCGCGCAACTATTCGGTGCGGTGTGCGGCGCCTGGATTGCGCATGCCATGTTCGACATGAGCATCCTGCAATGGTCCGGCAAATTGCGTACCGGTACCGGACAGTGGATCGCCGAGGCGATCGCTACGGCAGGATTGATACTGGTCATCCTGCGCGCGCCGGCGGGACGCGCATCCAGCATGGTGGCGGCTTATATAGGCGCGGCTTACTGGTTTACCGCCTCCACTTCCTTCGCCAATCCGGCGGCGGTATTCGGCCGCATGCTGAGCGATAGTTTCGCCGGCATCGCGCCCGCCAGCACAGGCCCATTCATCGCCGCCGAACTGGCCGGTGCGGCGCTGGGGCTCTACGCCCACAAATTATTGAAAGGCCGCAACGCGGCGGATAAAGCAAGTCGTTTGGCGAGCGAAACGCGGTCCGGACTTTAGTCCTCGGTCAGCTTCAGTTCCTTGATCACGAGGCCGCGCTGCTGGCATAGGGTAAGCAGGTGGGCGGCGGGATCGGGTTCCGCATCTGCGTCGGGCTGGGCCAAAGTGAATACCGTTACTTTGCCGCCCGCGCCCAATGCGCAGGCATTGCACAGCAGCCACAGATTGGCGCGCTGCCAGGCCGGATAATTCTTGCGGCCGCGCAACCAGCGCGGCAACTCCGTGCTGTCGGCGAGTACGCGGGGCGCGCTTCGTTCGAGCAGTGCTTGATAGCGCTCCACCCAGGCCGGGCCGGCCTGTTGCACGAATTGGGCTGCATACGCGGCGGTGGGCAGTGCCAGCATGGCCCGGGATTCCACGCCCAGCTCCGCGCACACTTCGTGAAACAGCAGTTCGCCGCCGGCTGCCGCGCCAGCCATGCCGACCAGGCGGCCGGGATAGCGCGCTTTTTCGCTTTCTATCGCGGCGCGCAATGCATCGCGCAACTTGCTTTCCTGTTCGGGCGCAGACAGTGCGGCGTCTCCGGTGGCGGCAAACAGTAGTACCCGCGCTACCGGTATTTTTGCCGCCGCCGGGGCGGAGCGTTGCGCGCGCCTGGCCATTTGTTCCAGCGCCGTCAGCGCGGCATTGACGTTGTCGGGCGCGATGCCCAGCGTGGCCAGTATGTCCAGTTGGCGCGTGACTGACTCGAAGCCGAAATCCGACGCATCCGACAAGGCATTGTTGTAGGCGCGGGCAACCGATGCCGGGCGCCTGGAGGTAATACAGCGCAGGTCGGCCAGACTGACTTCCGCCCAAAGATCGATCTTGCGCTGCGCCTTTGCCTGGGTGAGCGCGCGCTCTATCGAATAGCGTGCCGCCGCTTCCAGGCGTGCGCAGCGGCGCCTCAACTGCGCCAGTTTTTCGCTGGCTTCGTCGTCGTCGTCAAAACCCGCGGCCCATATTTCCGGCTGCGCGGAGGCCAGGTCGCGCGTAATCACGTACATGCTGAGCGCGTTGAGGCCGGAATAATAGTGATTCAAATCTTCGGCGAAGCCGTTTTCGTAAGATTCGGCCGCGCGCATGAGTCGCGGCGAGGCCAACGCCACGGAGGCGCGCTCCGCGGCCGGCCCGGCCTGCCATTCCTGCAGCCACAGCGTTTTTTCGTTGCTGCCGCGCAGCGCCCATAGTTCGGCCCGCGCCTGCGAATCCAGATCGCCGCGGCGCAGGGCGCGTTCCACCGCAAGCTGGCTGCGCGCGAGTTGCCCCAGCTTTTGCAGCACCGTGGGCATGAGCAGCACGGCTTCGCGGTCGTTATCGACGATGGCGCTAACCCGCTCCCATACCGCGCGTGCGGCTTCCCATGCTTTCAGGTCGAACAACTCGCGCCCGAGCCGGCGCAGGCCGGCAATTTCCCACTCCAGCCCGGCAAGTTCCGCCGCGTAAAACTCCAGGTCGCCTACTTCGCGCTTGCTGGCGGCCACCGTGGCGGCTTCGATGAAATCTTCCGGCACCACCAGATATTTGGTCCAGTCCTGCGCTTCGAGGCCGGGAATGAGATTGAATACCGGGCTGTCGGCCTTGCCGCTGTCGCGCGTGCGGCGTATGCCTTCGGTTAGTTGCTCTATCGCCGCAGCCGGCGTGGCGGCCTCATAGGTGAGGTAGCGGTCGGTGCGCAGATCGAACGGGACTTCGTCCTGGCGCGAACGTATCAGGTAAGTGCGCGCGTCGCGCAGCGCGTGGCGTATGCCCAACTCGTAGAACACGTTGGCGTTGTGGATGGAAATATCCGCCACCACCAGTTCGGCTTTGAGCAATTGCTCGAACATGTCGGCGCGGATATTGCCGGCCTCCACGATTTCGGCCGTGGTGCCGCCCGTGCAGCCGGCTTTCAGCAAGGCCGGCATGATCAGTTCGCGCTCGACGCGATCGAAATCCACGCCGTTCTTGACGCCGAACGGCCGCACGATGAAGGCGCGCATGGCCAGCGCGCCCGCTCAGACGAAACTGCCGAAATGTTCCAGCGACACGCTTTTCGCCACCGCCTTGCCGACGCGGGATAGTTCTTCGATGCTATCGACCGAATCGAGCTTCTGCACGTTTTCCGGCTTGATGTCCTTGATGCCCAGCGCGTCCAGGCCGGCACGCGATAGTTCGGCGTTGTAGCGCGCGTAAATGAACTGGCGGCCCAGATTTTTGGACAGCGGGATTTTTTCGCCCGCGCCGTCACGCGGAATCAGATCGCCGATTTCACGGTCCAGCTCGGCGCCGTAAGTGCACCGGCCTACCGTGCGGCAATTGGTGTCCTGTTCGACCTGCATGGCATCCATGAGGCCGCCGGGCAGGTTGGCCAGATTGGAAAACAGGTTGCGGTGCGCGTCGGTGGCTTGCGGCCCGGCTTTGGCGGCCGCACCGGTGCCCACCGACACGATGAGCAGGCGGTCTTCGCCACTCGCCCAATTGAGCCGGTAGGGCGCCTGGGTTGCCATGCGGTACATGAGAAATGCCGGGCAGTTGTAGGGCGTGGTGCCGCCGTCGGTAAATACGAAAGACTTGGCGGGGTTGCTGGCATCCCATTGCAGCACTTCAGGCGGGAAATATACCGGCGCTGCCGTGCTTGCCCGCACCAGTTGCCACAGCGGGATTTTCAGGTTGCAGTCGGAGCGCGCCATATCGTTGTATTTGGCGAGCGGGTTGGACGAAATGGGCCAGGGCGAATCGGTGCTGACGTTCTGCGTGACGACCAGCAGCAGCGTTTTCAGATGTTGCGGTTCAAGCGTGGTTCCGGCGCCGAATTTTTCCTGCAACATGGCCGCGATGGGCTCGGACTTATACATGAACTTAAGGCGGTCCAGCAGGGCCGCCTTGTCGAACAGGTCGCGCCCGTGGTCGCGATAAATCTGCAGCACTTCGGCTGAACTCATGCCGCGCGCGAGGCTTGCCGCAATGATGGCGCCGGTGCTGGTGCCGCCTATATAGTCGAAATAATCGCACAGGCGGAAAGAGTCTCCGGCACCCAGGCGGGCGGCCAGTTTGCGTTCGATTTCAGCCAGAATTTCCAGCGTCAGTACGCCGCGTATGCCGCCGCCGTCAAGTGCCAGCATTTTGCGTTGCGGCTGGGCGGATTCAAAACGCCCTGCCAGTGGTCCCCAGACACTCATCGCGCTCTCCTCGTTGGGCGGTGGACAGGATTTCACTTTACACCAGAATTTCGGCCCCTGCGGCGGGCCGGCCGCGGCTGCCGGCGCGGCGTAGAATGGCGCCATTGCGTTTTTCGAGCCCGCCTGCATGTCGAATCCCCAGGCTTTGCGTTACACGATTACGCCCGCCGATCCGGCTGCCCACCTGTTCGAAGTGCGCTTGCGCATAGAGCGGCCGGACCCGGCCGGACAGCGTCTGGCGGTGCCGGCCTGGATACCCGGCAGTTACCTGATCCGCGAGTTCGCGCGCCATTTCGTGGCCGTGAGCGCACGCGCGGGCGAGGCTGCGGTGGCGCTGGAAAAGCTGGACAAGCACACCTGGCGCGCGGCAGCGCTGCCCACCGGGCAGGCGCTGGAAGTGTGCGCAACGGTGTATGCCTGGGATTGGTCGGTACGCGGCGCTCACCTCGACGCCAGCCACGCGTTTTTCAATCCGGCCTGTTTGTGCCTGCGCGTGCTGGGGCAGGAAAGTGCGCCCTGTCTGGTGGATATACGCCCGCCGGCCGGTCTGCGCGACTGGCAGGTGGCCACCACCCTGGCGCCCGCCCGCGGCCGCGCCGGCGCGGCGCGGCAATGGGGCTTCGGCCTCTACGCGGCGCGCGATTATGACGATCTGATCGATCATCCGGTGGAGTGCGGGCGCTTCACGCGGGTGGAATTCATGGCTGCCGGCGTACCCCACGCGATGGTGATCACCGGCCGTCACGATGCCGACTGCGAGCGCCTCGCAGCCGACCTGGCGGCAGTGTGCGAGGCGCATTGCCGCCTGTTCGAGCCTGGCGGCGGCGCGCCGCCATTCGCGCGCTATCTGTTCCTGACCAGCGTAACCGGGGACGGCTACGGCGGCCTGGAGCATTGTGACTGCACCGCGCTGATCGCCTCGCGCAATGATTTGCCACACCCCGGCATGGACTGCGCGAATGATGCCTACCGCGGTTTTCTGGGCCTGTGCAGCCACGAATATTTCCACGCCTGGAATGTCAAGCGCATCCGCCCGGCGGCGCTGCTGCCCTACGATTACGACCGCGAAAACTATACGCAACTATTGTGGCTGTTCGAAGGCTTCACTTCTTACTATGACGACCTCGCGCTGGTACGCGCCGGGCTGGTTACGCCGGGGCAATATTTCGACCTGCTCGCCAAAACCATTGCCGCGGTCGAGCGCGGGCCGGGGCGCAGCCTGCAAAGCGTGGCGGAATCTTCTTTCGACGCCTGGATCAAGTATTACCGCCAGGACGAAAACGCGCCCAATGCCATCGTCAGTTATTACCAGCAGGGCGCGCTGGTCGCCCTGGCGCTGGACCTCAGTTTGCGCAGCGGGCGCGGGCGCCGGCCGGTCACGCTGGACGATCTGATGCGCTTGTTGTGGACGCGTTACGGCGACGGGCAGCAGGGCGTGCCGGAGCGCGGCGTTGCAGAATTGCTGGGCGAACTGACCGGGCGTGACTGGAGCGGCTTTTTCGAGCGCCACATCCATGGCACGGAAGCATTGCCGCTTACCGAACTATTCGCGGCGGCGGGGATAGCCTTGACGCGCGATGCGTCCGGTGCGCCTTCGCTGGGGGTGAAGGCGGCGGTAGAAGGCAATGACCTGCGCCTCGCGCAGGTGTTGAGCGGCGGGGCGGCCCACCGCGCCGGCTTGTCGGCGGGCGACGTGCTGGTCGCATTGGACGGTTTGCGCATCACGGCATCCAGTATGGAACGCATGCTGGTGCGCCGCCGCGCCGGCGAGAAGGTGGAAATTCACGCCTTCCGGCGCGACGAATTATTGCGCGTGGAACTCGAACTGCAAGCCGCCCCGGCCGACCGGGTAAAACTGACACCGCAGCCGCGCGCGAGCGCGAATGCGCGCAAACTGTATGCATCCTGGCTGGGTCAGGCGTTTGGCTGAGAACTTCGGCGTGCCGGCGCGTGCGGCGGGGGCAGCAGGGATACGAGCGAGGGCGAATAAACGACCATGAGCAAGGCAGAAGAAATCCAGGCATTTCTGGAACGTGAATTTCCGCAGACCAAATGTACCGTGGTCGCGGTCGGCGGGCGCGGTTCCACCCTGCGGCACGAGGTGGGCGTGGCGGAACTAAGACCGGGCGGAACCGTGTCCGGCCCGGTCATGATGGCGGTGGCCGACGTGGCGATTTATGTGGCCATCCTGGGCGAAATCGGCATCGTGCCGCTGGCCGTCACCACCAGCCTGAACGTGAATTTTCTGCGCAAACCTTCGGCTGACGCGGCCATCGTGGGGGAGTGCAAACTGCTCAAACTGGGCCGTTCGCTGGTCGTGGGCGAAGTCAGTCTGTATTCCGAAGGCGACGACGAACCGGTGGCGCACGTCGTCGGCACCTATTCGATTCCGCGTTCGGCCTAGAGCTTACGCGGCAATGCCGCATTTCGGCACCTCAGGCGTTTGGGGCCATCCAGCCGCAAGTGCGGCGCACCGCTTCGCGCCAGCGTGTCATGGCCGCTGCGGCGGCGTCGCGGCTCATGGCCGGTTCGAATGTGCGCTCGATCTGCCATTGGCTGGAAATTTCCTCCACGCTTTGCCACACGCCGGCAGCCAGACCGGCCAGGTAGGCCGCGCCCAGTGCCGTGGTTTCCAGAATGCGCGGGCGTAACACCGGCACCCCCAGCAAATCGGACTGAAACTGCAGCAACAGATCATTTGCGGCGGCGCCCCCATCCACGCGCAATTGCGTGAGCGCGTGGCCGGCGTCGGCCTGCATGGCGTCCAGCAAATCGGCGGACTGAAAGGCGATCGATTCGAGTGCTGCGCGCGCGATATGCGCGGCCGTCGAGCCGCGTGACAATCCGAACAGGCTGCCGCGCGCATAGGCATCCCAGACCGGCGCGCCCAGGCCCGTGAATGCCGGTACGAAATACACGCCGCCGGCGTCCGGCACCGATGCCGCCAGCGCTTCCACATCCACCGCGCGACGGATGATGCCCAGGCTGTCGCGCAGCCACTGCACCACCGCACCGCCGACGAATACGCTGCCCTCCAGCGCATAGCGCGGGCTGCCGGCCAATTGCGCGGCGGCCGTGGTGAGCAAGCCGTGGCGGGACGGGCGCGCCTCGCCGCCCAATTGCATGAGCATGAAACAGCCGGTGCCGTAGGTGTTCTTGGCCATGCCGGGGCTGTGGCAGGCCTGACCGAACAAAGCCGCCTGCTGATCGCCGGCGATGCCGCCGATCAGCAACGGGCGGCCGAATAATTCCGCCTCGGTCATGCCATAGCGGTAGCTGGATGGCAGCACCTCGGGCAACAGGCGGGCCGGGATGCCCAAAAGCTTCAGCATGTGCGCATCCCAGCGCTGTTCGGTGAGGTTGTAGAGCAAGCTGCGCGAAGCATTGCTCACGTCGGTAATGTGCAGGCGGCCGCCCGTCAGTTTCCACACCAGCCAACTATCCACGGTGCCGAACGCCAGTTCGCCGGCTTCGGCGCGCGCGCGGGCGCCCGGCACGGCATCCAGCAGCCAGGCGATCTTGCTGCCGGAAAAATACGGGTCCAGCACCAGGCCGGTGCGCGCGCGCACGTCGTCTGCGTGACCGGCGGCCTTGAGTGCGTCGCACAGCGGGGCGGTGCGCCGGTCCTGCCACACGATCGCGTTGTGCAGCGGCTGCCCGCTCGCGCGGTCCCAGATCAGCGTGGTTTCGCGCTGGTTGGCGATGCCGATGGCGGCAATGTCCGCGGCGCTCAGTTTGGCCGTGGCGAGTGCGGCGCGTGCCACCTCGAGCTGGCTGTGCCAGATTTCCTGCGGGTCGTGTTCCACCCAGCCGGATTGCGGAAAAATCTGAATGAATTCGCGCTGCGCCGTGGCGACGATGTGGCCCCCGGCGTCGAACACGATGGCGCGCGAACTGGTGGTGCCCTGGTCCAGGGCGAGCAGGTAGGCCACGGCGAACTCCCGGCGCTCAAAATCCGAACGATAGGCCATGCCGGGCGCGGCTGCAATTTGCGGCGCCGCCCGCGCCAGGCGCGAAAAAAAGCCCGGCACGCGGCCGGGCTCATTGACGGGCGGCTACCGCGCTACTTGCTGCCGCCGGCTTCTTTCGCTGCGCGTTCCATGGCCTTGATCGGATCGTATTCTTCTGCCGGCGCGCTTGCCCCGGCGCCGTCTTTTGACGGATCCGCGCCAGGTACCGCTGGCGGGGTTTCTTCGTCCATCGGAATGACGATTTCCACCTTGTCGATGTCGACCTTCTGGTCCTGGTCCAGTCCGCCCGTCACCATACCCGGGAAAGCGATCACCAAGCCCACCATGATGAGCTGGATGATGACGAAAGGCACCGCGCCCCAGTAAATGTCCATGGTCTTGACGCTGGGGGGCGCCACCGAACGCAGGAAAAACAGCGCGAAACCGAAGGGCGGGTGCATGAACGAAGTCTGCATGTTCACACCCAGCAGAACGCCGAACCAGATCAGGTCTATGCCCAATTTTTCGGCTACCGGCCCCAGCAGCGGCACGACGATGAAGGACAGTTCGAAAAAGTCCAGGAAGAAGGCCAGCACAAATACCAGCAGGTTCACCACCACCAGGAAGCCCAACTGGCCGCCGGGCAGGTTGAGCAGCAGTTCTTCCACCCACTTGTGGCCATTCACGCCATAGAAGGTGAGTGAAAACACTCGCGCGCCGACCAGGATGAACACCACGAAGGCGGTGAGCCGCGCCGTGCTGCCCATCGCCTGTTTGAGCAGGTTCAGGTCCAGCCGCCGGCGCAACAAGGCCATGACCAGCGCGCCCGTGGCGCCCATGGCGCCGCCTTCGGTAGGTGTCGCGATGCCGAGGAAAATGGTGCCCAGCACCAGAAATATGAGCGCCAGAGGGGGAATCAGCACGAAGGTGACGCGCGCGGCGATGTTCGACAGCAATTTGAGCTTGAAGCTGCGGCTTATCACGGCCAGCGCGAAAGCCACGCCCAGGCCGACCGACATGCCCGCGACTATGGTTTCGTCGGTAGGCGTTTCGGGCGACAACTGGTATTTGCAGAATCCCACTGCCGCTGCGACCGACACCACCAGCAGTACGAACAGCGACTTGAGGCCCGACGAGCCGTCCGCCTCGCGTATGGTGCGCGCTTCTGCCGGCAGGGCCGGGGTCATCTGCGGCTTTAGCAGGGCGACCAGTGCGATGAAACCCGTGTACAGGCCGGTCAGCACGAAGCCCGGAATGAACGCGCCCTTGTACATGTCGCCCACCGACTTGCCGAGCTGGTCGGCCATGATGATGAGCACCAGCGACGGCGGAATGATTTGCGCGAGCGTGCCGGACGCGGCGATCACACCGGAGGCGATGCGGCGGTCATAGCCGTAGCGCAGCATGATGGGCAGCGAAATGAGGCCCATGGAAATGACCGATGCGGCAACCACACCTGTGGTCGCGGCCAGCATGGCGCCGACGAAAATGACCGCGAAAGCCAGACCGCCGCGTACCGGCCCGAACAACTGGCCTATGGTTTCGAGCAAATCTTCGGCCATGCCGCTGCGTTCGAGTATCAGGCCCATGAAGGTGAAAAACGGGATCGCCAGCAGCGTGTCATTGCTCATGACACCCCAGATTCGATCCGGCAGGGCCTGAAACAGGTTGGATCCCAACAACCCCAGTTCTATGCCGACCAGGCCAAATACCACGCCACAAGCGGCCAGCCCGAAGGCGACCGGAAAGCCCACCAGCAGAAATACCACCATGCTGAGGAAAATGATGGGCGCTATGTTGTGTATGAGAAATTCCATTTATGCGCCTCCCCCGTTATTCGCGTGTTCTTTGCGTATGGCTTCGGCCAACTCTTCTTCGGCCGTTTTGCCCTCGGGTTTGGCGAATGGGTCGGGCGCCATGCCGACGATGAAGCCCAGGCGTTTGATCAGCTCGGCCAGACCTTGCAGCACCAGCAGCGCGAAACCGACCGGCACCAGCAGGCGCGCCGGCCACAGCACCAGGCCGCCGGCATTGGGGGACAATTCCTTGGTTTGATAAGCCAGCGTGAATACCGGCCAGGACAGGATCAGGATGATCACGGCCATGGGCATGAGGAAAAACAGGATGCCGAATACGTCGATCCAGGCCTGCGTCTTGTGCGAAAAATGGCCGGATACCACGTCTATGCGCACGTGTTCGTTGCGCTGGAAGGTGTACGCGGCGCCGAGCAGGAACACGCCCGAAAACAGATACCACTGCATTTCGAGGAAGGCGTTCGAACTGACGTCGAACAGCTTGCGCGCGATGGCATTGATGGCGCTGATGAGCACCGCGACCAGCACCAGCCAGATCACGGACTTGCCGACAAACTCGTTAAGTTTGTCGATCAGGGCCGCGAGCCCCAACAAGGCTTTCATGATTTTCCTCCAGTTCCGGGTTGAGGACGGCGTATTTGCCGTCTGATATTATTTGCCCCAAGCCTTGCAGGCAGCGCTCATAGACTGTATTGGGGCGCACAGTCTAACGAAAAACCCTGCCTCGCCGCCACACGGGTTAACCCTAGACCTCGCCGCAGCACTGCACAATCCATACGCCATGCTATTTCCGCCGCAACGTCCGTTCGTGCGCTTTTGCCTGGTGCGCCACGGCGAAACTGACTGGAATGCCGAGCGCCGCATCCAGGGCCAACTCGATATCGCACTCAATGCGCATGGCGACCGCCAGGCGCATGCCACCGCGGCGCAGCTTGCGCATCACCGCTTCGCCGCGATTTATGCCAGCGATCTGGTGCGGGCGCATTCCACCGCCGCCGCCGTGGCGCACCGGCTGGCGCTGCCGGTGCTGCGCGAGCGCGGTCTGCGCGAACGCCATTACGGAGCCTGGCAGGGCCGCACCTATGCCGAAATCGCACACGCCATGCCGGACGACTATGCGCGCTTCGAACGGCGCGATCCGCAGCACGAACTGCCGGGCGGCGGCGAAAGCCTCACGCATTTCCAGCAGCGCGTGGCGGCCTGCCTGGGCCGGCTCGCGCAGGGCCATGCCGGCGAACAGATTCTGGTCGTGACGCACGGCGGCGTACTCGACATCGCTTACCGTCTGGCGATGGGGCGCGCGCTCGATGCCGCGCGCGATTTCGAAATTCCCAACGCCGCGCTCAACTGGCTGGAGCATGGTCCGAAAGGCTGGCGCCTGCTCGCCTGGGCGCAAAAAGCGCATCTCGCCGCGGCGCGCGACGAATTGCCGTAAGTGATGCATAGGCTTATAGTTGGCCGTGCCGTCCTGAGGGACAAGCAAGGGGTACCTGCCTTTTGAACGACTCGCGCGGTAGTTCCGCCCTGGCCGACGCGGACGATCCGGCATCGCGCTGCCTTGCCGTCGTGCGTGAGCTGGTGGCGGAACTGCATCCTGCGAAAAGCGGCCGCGTTGCATTCGATGCGCGGCTGGAACACGACCTGGGCCTGGATTCGCTGGCGCGCGTCGAGTTATTGCTGCGCCTGGGCAGCGAATTTCAGGTCGAATTACCCGACGGCGCGCTGCTGGAAGCGCAAACCCCGCACGATCTGTTGCGCCTGCTGGCCGCCGCGCGGCCGCAATTTGCGCGCGCGCTGGAACTGGCGGCGCCGCTTACCGTGGCCGCGACGGCCGGGCGGCCGGATGCTGCCACCACCCTGGTCGAAGTGCTCGAATGGCATGCCGCGCGCCATCCCGAACGTACCCACGTATTGTTTTACGAGGACGCCGGCGCTCAAGCCTACAGTTACGCGGATTTGCTGCAGCAGGCGCGCGCGGTGGCGTCCGGTCTGGTGGCGCGCGGGCTGGCACCGCAGCAGACGGTCGCGCTCATGCTGCCCACCGGGGCGGAATATCTGGCCAGCTTTTTCGGCGTGCTGCTGGCGGGCGCGGTGCCGGTGCCCATTTATCCGCCCGTGCGCGCGAGCCAGATCGAAGAACATTTGCGCCGCCACGCGCGTATCCTCGACAACGCCGGCTGCGCCATGCTTATAACAGTGCGTGAGGCGAAAGCCGTGGCGGGCCTGCTGCGCGCCCAGGTGGCGACGCTGCGCGAAGTGCTCACCGTGCGCGACCTCGAAGGCAGCACGGTGGACATCCTCTACCGCGGCCGCCCGGCCGATCTGGCGTTTCTGCAATACACCTCGGGCAGTACCGGCGACCCCAAGGGGGTCATGCTCACGCACGCCAATCTGCTCGCCAATATCCGCGCCATCGTGTCCGCCGCGGCCGTCAGTTCCAGTGACGTATGCATATCCTGGCTGCCGCTCTACCACGACATGGGGCTAATCGGCGCCTGGCTGTGTTCGCTGTATTGCGGCGTGCCGCTGGTGCTCATGAGCCCGCTGGCCTTTCTGGCGCGTCCGGCGCGCTGGCTGCAGGCCATGCACCAATATCGCGGCACGATTACTGCGGCGCCCAATTTCGCCTACGAAATGATCGCCTCCAAGCTGCCCGACGCGGATCTGGCCGGGCTCGATCTGTCCTCGATGCGGCTCGCCCTGAATGGCGCCGAGCCGGTGCAGCCGGCCACCCTGGCGCGCTTTCTGGAGCGGCTCGCGCCCTGCGGCTTCGCGCCGGGCGCGCTGGCGCCCGTGTATGGGCTGGCGGAATGTTCGGTCGGCCTTGCCCTGCCGCCCCTGGGGCGGGGCGCGCAGGTGGAGCGCATCGATCGCCAGCGCTTCGCGAACGAGCGCCTGGCCGTGCCGGCCGAACCGGGCGCCGCTGACGCGCTGCAAATGGTGGGCTGCGGCCTGGCCCTGCCGGGCCATGAAATTCGTATCGTCAATGAGGCCGGCCGCGCGCTGCCGCCGCGCCACGTGGGGCGCGTGCAATTCCGCGGACCTTCCGCGACGGCCGGATATTTCCGCAACGATGCCGCCACCAGCGCTTTGCTGCGCGAGGAAGGCTGGCTGGATAGCGGCGATTACGGCTATCTGGCCGAGGGCGAAATTTACCTGACCGGGCGCGCCAAGGATTTGATCATCAAGGGGGGCCGTAACCTCTACCCCTATGACCTCGAAGCGGCGGTCGGCGCCATCCCCGGCGTGCGCCGTGGCTGCGTGGCGGTTTTTGCTGCGGCGCCGCGCGGTGTGCCGGAGCGGTTGGTGGTGCTGGCCGAAACAGTGGAGTCCGACGCGGCGGCGCGCGCGCGCCTCAGTGAGGCGATCGCGCAGTGCGCGCTCGACGTGCTGGGCGAACCGGCCGACGAAATCGTGCTGGCGCCGCGCGGCGCGGTATTCAAAACATCGTCCGGCAAGATACGCCGCAGCGAATGCCGTGCCGCCTACGAGGGCGGGCGCATCGCCGTGGCGCCAACGCCGGCCTGGAAGCGCTGGCTGGGGCTGGCGCGCGCGCTGCTGGGTGAAGGCATCACCCAGGCCCTGCAGGAAGCACGCGCGCGTGCCTGGGGCATATGGGCGTGGACGGTGTTTCTGCTGTTCGCCCTGCCGGCTGCCCTGCTGGTGGGCTACGCGCCGGATGCCCAAACGGCGCGCCGTCGCTTGCGCCGCGTGGCGCGCTGCGCGCGCTGCGTGAGCGGCATCGGGCTATCCGTGCAAGGCCTTTCGCTATTGCCTGGGCGCGCGCACCTATTGGTGGTGAACCACGCCAGTTACCTGGATGCGGTGCTGCTCACCGCGATATTGCCGCCCAATTACCGTGTGCTGGCCAAGCGCGAACTGGCTGGCGCGCGCGTACTGGGCCGTCTGCTGAGCAAGCTGGACACGCTATTCGTCGAACGCAGCGATGCCGAGCGCGGCCTCGCCGATCTGTTGCGCATGGAACAGGGCTTGCAGGCCGGCGACAGCGTGCTGGTATTTCCGGAAGGCACGTTTTCCGCCGAAAGCGGATTGCGGCCGCTGCGCATGGGTGCTTTTGCCGCCGCCGCGCGCGTGCAGGCGCCCATCGCCGTGGCTGGACTGCGCGGCACCCGCGCCATGTTGCGCGACGGAACCTGGTGGCCGCGGCCCGGACAGATCGAATTTGAGCTGGGCGGCACTTTCGTGCCCACCGGCGAGGACTGGTCCGCCGCCGTGCGCCTGCGCGACAGCGTGCGGGCCGAACTGCTGCGCCTGGCGCGCGAACCCGATCTGGGGCGCTAGGCGCCGCAAGGTGGCGGCAGGCGACCTACAATGTGCGCCCGGCGGGTACATGCCGCCCTGCTTGCGACTACGGAGGAAAAAATGAACAGTTTCGAGCTGATAGGGCGCGGCCCGCACAAGGTGATGCTGCTGCACGGCTGGTTCGGCACGGCGCGCGGCTGGGGGCCGTTCGTCGATAGCCTGGACCAGGACGCCTATAGCTGGTGTTGCATGGATTACCGCGGCTATGGCGCGAGCAAATCGCGCAGTGGCGATTATTCGATGGCGGAAATTTCCGCCGACGCGCTGGAACTGGCCGATGCGCTGGGCTGGGACAAATTTTCGCTGCTGGGCCATTCCATGGGCGGCATGGCCATACAGCGTGTGCTTGCCGACGCCCCGGCGCGGGTGCGCAAACTGGTCGCGCTCACGCCGGTGCCGGCCTCCGGCGTGCCGTTCGACGAAGCCGGCTGGGCGTTTTTCAGTGCCGCGGCGGGCAGCGCCGACACGCGCCGCGCCATTCTGGATCTCACCACCGGCAACCGCCTCACCAAGGTGTGGCTGGACGGCATGCTACGGTCCTCGCTCGAAACCTCCAATCCGGAAGCTTTTGCGGGTTATCTGACGGCCTGGGCGAAAACCGATTTCGCCGAGGAAATTCAGGGTAATACGGTGCCCATCCTGATCATTTGCGGCGCCACCGATCCCGCCTTGACGGCCGATTTCATGCAGCAAACCTATATGCAGTGGTATCCCAATGCGCAGCTCGAAGTGATGCCCAATTCCGGTCATTACCCGATGTTTGAAACGCCCGTCGCGCTGGCCACCCGCGTGCAGGCTTTCCTGGGCGCGGACTGACCGCGTCGCGCGCGCGGCGCATACCACGAATTGCACGTACCGGGCAGCGAATACGGCGAATTTTTGCGGCAGTGCAACGTAGCCGCATGTTAGACTTCCAGGTATGCTTGCGGCCGGCAGTTGCCGGCTACGCATGCCAGGTGGTGCTGTAAGGTCGCATCATTTTTCTTGCTCGGCAGTGTCGTTTCGCCACGACTCGACGTGGCCGCTTAAACCGCTTAGTGTGTCCGTTTGAATCTCCCCTTTTTGTCACTTCGAAAAACCGCTCATATGTTTTCGCGCAGCAAAACTTTGGCAAAGGTCGATCCCGACTTGTGGGCCGCCGTCGAATCCGAAAATCGGCGCCAGGAAGACCACATCGAGCTGATCGCGTCGGAAAATTACGCCAGCCCGGCCGTACTGGAAGCGCAAGGCAGCCAGCTCACCAACAAGTACGCTGAAGGCTATCCCGGCAAGCGCTATTACGGCGGCTGCGAATACGTCGATATCGCCGAGCAGCTTGCGATCGACCGCGCGAAAAAGCTGTTCGGCGCGGAATACGCCAACGTACAGCCGCACTCCGGCTCGCAAGCCAATCAGGCGGTGTATACGGCGGTGCTGAAACCCGGCGATACCATGCTGGGCATGAGCCTTGCGCACGGCGGCCACCTTACGCACGGCGCATCGGTGAATATTTCCGGCAAGCTCTATCACGCCGTCACCTACGGCCTGCACCTGCAAACCGAAGAAATCGATTACGCGGAAGTCGAGCGCCTGGCTCAGGCGCACCGGCCGCGCCTCATCGTGGCGGGTGCTTCGGCCTATTCGCTGCAGATCGATTTCAAGCGCTTCCGCGAAATTGCCGATGCCGTCGGCGCCTATCTGATGGTCGATATGGCGCACTATGCCGGCCTGATCGCGGCGGGCTATTACCATTCGCCGGTGGGTATCGCCGATTTCGTTACCTCGACCACCCACAAAACCCTGCGCGGTCCGCGCGGCGGTCTCATCCTGGCGCGCGGCGAGCACGAAAAAATCCTCAATTCGTCGATATTCCCGAGCTTGCAGGGCGGCCCGCTGATGCACGTGATCGCCGCCAAGGCGGTGGCGTTCAAAGAAGCCATGAGCCCGGAATTCCGCGAATACCAGGAGCAGGTCATCTCCAATGCGCGCGTGATGGCACTGGTGCTGTCGGAACAGCGCGGCCTGCGCATCGTGAGCGGGCGCACCGAATCGCATCTGTTCCTGGTCGATCTGCGCGCCAAGAACATTACCGGCAAGGACGCCGAAGCAGCGCTGGGCCGCGCGCACATCACGGTGAACAAGAACGCGATTCCCAACGATCCGCAAAAGCCCTTCGTGACATCCGGCATCCGCCTCGGCACGCCGGCCATGACCACGCGCGGCTTTACGGAAATCGAGGCGGAGCGCGTCGCGCACCTGATCGCGGACGTGCTGGAAGCGCCCAGCGACGAAGCTGCGCTGGGCCGCGCGCGCGAGTCGGTGTCCGCGCTGTGCCGCAAATTTCCCGTGTATGGCGCCTGAGCGCGCGGCCGCGGGCTACGCCCCGCGGCTGACCATGCTGGTTCGCTCCACGTGAAGTGCCCGTTTTGCGCGTCGCCCGACACCCAGGTCGTGGATACGCGCGAAAACGAGGATGGCGACATCGTGCGCCGGCGGCGGCGCTGCAATGCCTGCGACAAGCGCTTCACCACCTACGAGCGGGCCGACCTCAAAATGCCGGCCATCGTCAAAAAAGACGGCCGGCGCAATGATTTCGACCGCGCCAAACTGGCCGGCTCCATGAATCTCGCGCTGCGCAAGCGGCCCATCACGACCGAAGCGGTCGACGCAGCCGTGCAGCGCATAGAAGAAAAACTGCTCAATCTGGGCGAGCGCGAAATTTCCAGTCATCGCCTGGGCGAACTGGTGATGCGTGAATTGAAGCGGCTCGACAAGATCGCCTATGTGCGCTTCGCCAGCGTGTATCGCAATTTCGAGGACGTGGACGAATTCCGCGAAGCCGTGCAGGAATTGACGCGCGTGCGCAACGCCCGCGGCAAGCCCGAGTGAGCCGTTCCGGCGCCGGGCCTGCCGGCGCGCCGCTGCCATGAATCCCCCTTCCGCCGACGACTACCGCTACATGGCGCAGGCGCTGCAACTTGCGGCGCGCGGCATGCATACCACCACGCCCAATCCGCGCGTGGGCTGTGTCATCGTGGCCGACGGGCGCGTCATTGGCGAGGGCTGGCACGAACGCGCCGGCGCGCCGCACGCGGAAGTGCATGCGCTGGCTGCGGCCGGCGGCGCGGCGCGCGGCGCCACCGCCTATGTCACGCTGGAGCCGTGCAGCCATCACGGCCGCACGCCGCCCTGCGCGGATGCGCTGATCGCCGCCGGCGTGAGGCGCGTGGTGGCGGCCATGCAGGACCCCAATCCGCGGGTGGCCGGCCGCGGGCTGGCGCGGCTGGCCGCGGCCGGCATCGAGGTGCATTGCGGCGTGCTGGAAGGCGAGGCGCGCGAACTGAACATCGGTTTCGTGGCGCGCATGACGCGTGGGCGGCCCTGGCTGCGCCTCAAGGTGGCGGCCAGCCTGGACGGCCGCACCGCCCTGGCGGATGGTGCCAGCCAGTGGATTACCGGCCCCGCCGCGCGCCGCGACGGCCACGCCTGGCGCGCGCGCGCTTGTGCCGTGCTGACCGGCATAGGCACGGTGCGCGACGACGACCCGCAACTCACCGTGCGCGAAATTACTGTTGCGCGCCAGCCGCTGCGCGTGGTGGTCGATTCGCGCCTGGAAACGCCGCCCGCTGCGCGCATCCTGGCCGGCGCGCGCGAGGGAGCGCCAGTGCTGATTGCCTGCGCTGCTGCCGAGCCGGCGCGCGCCGCGCCGCTGCGCGCCGCCGGTGCGGAAATACTCGAACTGCCGAATGCCCGCGGCAAGGTCGAACTGGCGGATTTGCTGGCCGAACTGGCGCGCCGCGGCATCAACGAAATCCACGCCGAAGCCGGCGTGAAACTCAATGGCTCGCTGCTGCGCGAAGCTTGCGTGGATGAATTGCTGATTTACCTCGCGCCCTGTCTGCTGGGCGACACCGCGCTGGGCATGTTCGGTCTGCCTGCGCTCGCCAGCCTGGCCGAGCGGCGCCAGCTTGCGCTTCAGGACGTGCGCATGGTGGGCGCCGACCTGCGCATCCTCGCCCGCCTGGGCTAATTTTCCGCGGCGTCGCGGCAGGCGCGCAGGCGCTCGAAGGCTTCGTCGAAAGTTTGCCGGCATTGCGCGATGGCCGACCGCAATTCGCGCCGGTTTTCCTGTTCCGCCGCATCGCGCGCGATGCGCGCCGCGTCATCGAATTTTTCGCTGGCGGGGGCGCAATTGCAGCGCTCGGCGGCGATGCTCAACTGTTTGAGCAGGCGCCGCACGCGATCGGAATAATCCTGCGCGGTGGTCAGATCGCCTTCGATGGAGGCGCGCTGCAGGCCGTCCTTCACGAACTGCAGTTCCACCATGCGGGTATTGCATTGCGCCGCGGCAGAGCCCGACACCGCCAGTGCCAGCAAGGCAAACAAGGTGTGCACAGCGGCGCGCTGCGGCTTATGCGCTGCGCCTGGCGTGTAGCTCACGAACGGTGATAGGGCCATTTAGTCGATTGCAGCCGGCGGCGCGGTGTTCCTGGTGGGCGGATTTTACCTTGCGCCGCCGTTGCGCCATGCTCGCGCGCCGCCTATGCCGCCATCCTTCACGAGGCTTTGGGCGTGGAAGTGGCACAATGGTTCGCTCGTCCAGAACATATGGAAATTCTCATGTCGCGTCCATCGATTGCGCTCCTTGCGCTGCTTGCCCTAGGTACCACCCTGTCCGCCCAGGCGGAAACCATGAAGCCCGGATTGTGGGAAATCAGCGTCAGCTCCGACATGGGCGGCGGCCACGCCATGCCGGCCATTCCGCCCGAACAACTGGCGGAAATGCAGAAACGCGGCATCAAATTGCCACCCATGGCAGGCGGCCAGCCCATGCTTACGCGCCACTGTGTGAGCAAGGAACAGGCCGAGCGCGGTGAGCCGCCACAGCCGCGCGACGACGCGCGCATGAAGTGCGAACGCACCGATCTGCGCCATGAAGGCAACACTGTCAAGTGGAAAATGCATTGCACCGGAGAGCGCGAGGCCTGGGGCGAAGGTTTCGTCACCTATGCCGGCGCCACCGCCTACAGCGGCAATATGCAGATTACCGTCAAGGATGCGGCACACGGCAACATGACGATGAACCAGAAATACAGCGGCAAATGGCTGGGGGCCGACTGCCGGCAATGAAAACGCGTGAAACGGCCCGCTGGAAAAAGCAGTAGTTTCGGCGCTATCATGGCGCTTTTGCAGTGCTATGCGCACGAATAAAATTTAGCGGGGTCGCGCGGCTGGACGCGCGGACCTGGGGCATCCGGCAGGTGCCCCTGGCCTCCCGCATGGGGATGTAGCATGGGCACTGAATTATCGGCAGGCGCGGGGAAAGCCCCTGCCGAAAGCATATTGATCGTCGACGACACGGCGGAAAATGTGGTCGTGCTGGCGGAACTGCTGGCGCCCGACTACCGCATATCGGTGGCATCGAGCGGCGAACGTGCGCTGGTGCTGGCGCAGACCGGCCCTACGCCCGATCTGATTCTGCTCGACGTAAAGATGCCGGGGCTGGACGGCTATGCCGTGCTCGACGCCTTGCGCAGCCACCCCCGCACCGCCGACATACCGGTCATATTCGTGACCGCCATGGGTTCCGAGCACGACGAAGAACTGGGCATGGCGGCCGGCGCGGTGGATTACATCATCAAGCCCATCCGCGCCGCCGTGGTGCGCGCGCGGGTACGCACGCAACTGGATGCCAAACGCGCGCGCGAATTCATGCGCGACAAGAACAGTTTTCTGGAAACCGAAATCCAGCGCCGCGTGGAAGCTTACGACACCGCCAAGGACGTGAGCATACGCGCGCTGGCGCGCCTGGCGGAAACGCGCGACCCGGAAACCGGCAATCACATATTGCGCACGCAGGAATATGTGTACACGCTGGCGATGGCCTTGCGCAACCACCCGCGTTTCGTGGGATTTCTGACGCCGCGTTTCATCGACCTGCTGCGCAAGTCGGCCCCATTGCACGACATCGGCAAGGTCGGCATACCCGACCACATTCTGCGCAAGCCGGGGCAATTGACGGCGGCCGAATGGAACGTGATGCAAACCCACGCCAGCCTGGGCAGCGAGGCGCTCGAGCAGGCCGAGCGCGACGAAGCGCGCCCGCTGGAATTTTTGCGCATCGCCAAACAGGTGGCGCGCCACCATCACGAAAAATGGGACGGCACTGGCTATCCGGATGGGCTGGCCGGCGAGGAAATACCGGTCGCGGCGCGTCTGATGGCGCTGGCCGACGTATTCGATGCACTCATTTCGCGCCGCGTATATAAAGAGCCCATCGCGCACGAGCGTGCGCGCGACATGATCGTGGCGAGCCGCGGCCGGCAGTTCGACCCGGCCGTCACCGATGCTTTCGTCGAGCATTTCGAACAATTCAAAGCCATCGCCTGCCGCTACGCGGATGCCGAAAACGGGGATGTTGCAGCTCAATAAGGCCGCCGCCGCAGACACAGACGTGCGGGGCGAAGTCGTGCGCGTCCTGCTGGCCGAGGACGATGCGGTCAATCGCGACCTGGCGCACGATTTGTTGTGCTCGGCCGGACTGCACGTAGACCTTGCCGGCGACGGGCTCGAAGCCGTGCGCATGGCCGCCGCGCGCGGCTACGACCTCATCCTGGTCGACATGGAAATGCCGCACATGGACGGCCTGACTGCGGCGCGCGCGATACGCGCCGGGGGGCCGAACCGCGCCGTGCCCATACTCGCCACCTCGTCTTCCGCCGGACCGGAACGCCAGGCCGCCTGTCGTGCCGCCGGTATGAACGAATTGCTCGCCAAGCCCTTTAGCGCGGACCAACTGTATGCGGCGATCCGCCGCCTGCCGCAACTGCACCTGGAATTGCCGGCCCGTGCCGGCGCGGACGGTGCGCCGCCGCCTGCGACGGATGCCCGCCTTGCCGGCATACCGGGCCTGGCGCCGGACAATCTGCTCGAACTATTGCACGGTCGCGTCGAACGTTACCTGGATGTGCTGTACGCCTTCGCCGCCGCGCATGGCGATGATACGGCGCAAATTGCCGCGGCCATTGCCGCCGGCAGGCCGCAACAAGCGCATGCCGTGGCCCATGCGCTCAAGGGCGCGCTAGCAGCGCTGGGTTTGCCGCGTGCAGCCGATGCCGCGGCTGCTATGGAACACGCCTTGCCGGGCCCGGGCGCCCTGCCGCCGGCCGAGCTGCTGAATGCGCTGGAAGTCGAACTTGCGCCGGTACTGGCAGCGATCGCGGCGCTGCATGCCGTCAGCCAAACCGCGGCACCCACCCCGGCAGCGCTTGCTGCGGCCGATCTGGCCCCTTTGTTGATCGAACTTGCCGCCGGTCTGCGCGGCGGCGATTACGCCGCCTACGAACTTTGGAACCGGCACGCCGCCGGCTTGCGCGCCAGCCTGGGCGAATACGGGGCACACCTGGAAAATCAGATCAAGCGCTTCGACTACGAAGCTGCGCTGGCTACCCTGCAGGCCGCGCGCGTCGCCGGCGCTTAATGCGCCGCGTTAAGCTCGCGGTAGGCCAGGGTGGCCAATTGCAGAAGTTGTTCGCGCTCGAGTTGTCCGCTCAGCGCATAGCCGGTATCGCCTTCCACCCAGTAGAACACCGCCAGCCCGTCTTGTTGCGCATAGCGGAAGGCCGTGCCGGTATTGGATTTTTCGCCCGTGCGCAGGTATAGCGTGACGCGCTGGCCGGTGGCCGACTGGTACATGAATTGCGCTGCGTTGCCGCCACCTTCGGCCGGCAGCAGGCGCCCGCCCAGCAGCGCGTAGCCGGCTGCGCCCAGATGCGGCGCGCGTATCGGCGTGCCCAGGCGTTTCGACAGCCAGGCCACGAGGTGGGCTTCCTGGTCCGCCGCCACCTCGACCGGATGGCGCACTTCCGGCACATAGGCGGCGTGGGCCACGGCGGCCGAGCGCAACAACACCAGCTCGGGCTGCGGCGCAGGTGTGATGAGGCCGCGCGCGGCATAACCCATCCCCAGGCCCAGCGCCACCCAGGCCACGGCCGCCGCAGCACGCCAGGCTGCCGGACGCGGCAGCGCGGCCAGCCGCGCCGGCATGGATTCTTCGCGGACAGGATCGAATAACGCATGCAGCGCCCGCCCCTGCTGCCGCCATTGCGCCACGCGCTCGGCGTCGTCCGGATTTTGTGCGATCCACGCCTCGGCTTCGCGCCTGGCTTCGCCTTCCAGGCGGCCGTCCGCGAGTGCGTGCAGGTTTTCGTCGGCGGGGCGCTTCATTTCACAATCTTCAGTTCCGGCCCGGCATCTTCGCCATCGAGTATGCGCGCCAGCCGGGTGTGCGCGCGGGCCAGGCGCGACATGACGGTGCCCACGGGTATGCCCAGCACCTGCGCGGTTTCGGCATAGCTCAAATCTTCCAGCGCAACCAGCAGCAGCACGGCGCGCTGTTCTTCGGGCAGGCGATAGAGCGCGCGCGCCAGATCGGCCAGGACCAGGCCGTCGCATTGTTCCGGCCGTGCCGCCAGTTCCGCCAGCGCCTGTTCCGCGTCCACCTGGCGCCAGGCCTCGCGGCGCTGGTTTTCGAACAGGTTGTGCATGATGGTCAATAGCCACAGCACCGGCTGCGAGCCGGGCCGCAGCAATGCCCAGCGCGACAGCGCGCGCTCCAGGGTGTCCTGTACCAGATCGTCGGCCGCGTATCGGTCACCTGTGAGCGCCCGCGCGTAACGGCGCAGGCGCGGAAGGTGTTCGATGACGGCCGAGCGCGACAGCATGCGGATTTAGCGCGCCAGTTTCCACATGTTCAAAAACCCGTCGCCGGTACGGTCGCCGGGCTTTTGGTCCTTGGACCAGTAGTACAGCGGCTTGCCCTTGTAGGCCCACTGTTTTTTGCCGTCGTCGCGCGTCACGACGCCATAGTCCCCGTTCGTCTTGTCCATTTCGCTGGCGTAGAAGGGCGGCCAGTTTTCGGCACATTTGCCGTTGCAGACGCTTTTGTTGCTGCCGGCCGTGTCCTTGTCGAACGTGTACAGCGACATGCCGCCGGCGCCGGTCAATGCGCCGTCCGTCATTTTGGCCGGCGGCTGCAGGGTGCTGCAGGCAAAGGCCAGCAGAGCGGCGGCCGGCAGTGCGAGCAAGGATTTGTTCATCGAATTCACTCCAGGATGTGCAGGATTGCAAAGCGGTGAACACCTGGCGCGGCGGGTTTATTCCAGCCCGGCAAAAAATTTTTGCGCGACTGCCCGGTCAAGGCTGGTAAGGATTGACCAGTTCGTCGATCAGGCGGTGCAGCACGGCGCGTATCTGCTCTTCCGTGCATTCCATCAGGATGGCGTCCTCCAGCGCGTCCTGCGCCACCTGGCGCAATTCGTCCAGGTTTTCGCGCAGCACCTTGATTTTTTCGGTGCAACTGATAACGCTGCCGTCGGCGCGCCGCCATACGATTTGCAGGTCGGCATCGGCGCCGTGATTGGGGCTGGTGGGGGCGGACATGGACGGGGTGTGCAGGGCGTCTATGGATGCGGCGCGGCAGTCGCGGGGCGCTTGCCGCAGCGGTGTGCTTTCAGCTTTTCCAGTGCGGCGGCCAGGTTTTGACGCACACCGGAAGTGCTTCGAAACGTTCCATCCAGGCTGTAAGTCTGGCTCCCAGGGCCGGCTTCCAGTTCAGCTCGGGGCAGCGCAATTCCATGCGCCGCGCCAGCGCGATGAGGGGATAGACGGTGTAATCGACCGCGCCCACGGCGCCGGCGTACCAGTCGCCCTGCAACAGGTTTTCGAAACGGCCCAACTCGACGGCGAACCCCTCCCGCGCGGTGGCGATGGCGGCGGCGTCCCATTTTTCTTTGGGCGTGAACAGGATATTGTCGACCAGCTTTTCCAGCGCGACGGCAAGATAGTTGTCTGCTTCGCGTATCATGCGGCGCGCCGTGGCGCGCGGGCGCAGGCCGGCCGGCAGCAGCGGATGGACCGGATAGGCGTCCTCCAGGTAATCGACTATCGCTGCCGATTCGTAAATGGCAAAGCCGTCGTCCACCAGCGCGGGCACCTTGTGGCGCGGGTTGATGGCCAGAAAATCCGGCTTGAGATGTTCTTCCGCGCTGAACGACAGCGTTTTCAGTTCGTACGGGACGGATTTGTGTTCCAGCGCCAGCCACACCCGCCAGGAATACGGGGAACCTGAACCGTAGTACAAAGTGATCGCCATGGTCATCTCCTGCGTGCGAAAGCAAATAGTCTACTGCAGCAGCGGGCGCCGGGCCGCGCCGGGCTGCTGCGGGCGACCGCCTCTGCATCGCCGCGCCCGCATGGTCGCGCCATGAGTGCTGCGGATGCACAGGGCGCGAAGCCGGGCGGAACGGCCGCCGCGCCTGCCATGCGCAGCGTGCAGCCGACCGCCACCGACCGCCGCGTGGCGCGCTACGCCGCGGCGGCCATTGCGCTCACGCTGGCGGAGGCGGCTATCCCGTCGCCGCTGCCGGGCGTAAAACCGGGCCTCGCCAATATCGTGACCCTGGTGGTGGCGCTGCGCTGGGGCTGGCGCGAGGCGGTGTGGGTGAGCCTGTTGCGCGTACTGGCCGCATCGCTCATGTTGGGCAGTTTTCTGGCGCCGGGGTTTTTCCTCAGTCTGGCCGGCAGTCTGGCCAGTCTGGCCGTGCTGGGCCTCACGCTGCGCCTGCCGCAGCGCTGGTTCGGCCCCGTCACCCATAGCGTGGCGGCGGCATTTGCGCACATATCCGGCCAATTGCTGCTGGCCCGGCTGTGGCTGGTGCCGCATGACGGCTTGTTTTTGCTGGCGCCCATATTTGCCTGCGCGGCGCTGCTGTTCGGGCTGGCGAACGGGCTCGCGGCGGCGCGCCTGCTGCACGAGCCGGCGCGGGACGAGGGCGCGCCGCGCTATGATGTCGCGCAGTGAACTTTCCGCCACCATGACCAGCAACGTTTGCCTCGCCTTTACCGGTGCATCCGGCCTGCAGTACGGGTTGCGCACCCTGCAATGCCTGCTCGCCGCCGGCTGTCGCGTGTCTTTGCTGTATTCCCAGGTGGCGCAGGTGGTGGCGCGGCAGGAACTGGATTTCACCCTGCCTTCGCGTGCCGCCGACGCGCAGGCCTTGCTGGCGGCGCAGTACGGCGCTGCGCCGGGTCAGCTCGCCGTATATGGGCGCGACGAATGGTTTGCGCCGGTGGCGAGCGGATCCAATCCGCCCGATGCGATGCTCATTTGCCCCTGCAGCATGGGTACCCTGGCGGCGGTCGCGCAGGGGCTGGCGGACAGTTTGATCACGCGGGCGGCCGACGTGGTGCTCAAAGAGGGCCGCAAACTGGTGCTGGTGCCGCGCGAAACGCCCTTATCGGTGATCCAGCTCGAAAACATGTTGCGCCTGGCGCGTGCCGGAGCCGTCATACTGCCAGCCGTGCCGGGCTTTTATCATCGCCCGCAAAGCGTGGGCGAGGTGGTGGATTTCGTCGTGGCGCGGGTGCTGGACCAAATCCGCGTCGAACACCAATTGATGCCGCGCTGGGGCGCAAACTCACACGGCGCCTGAAGCTTGCCGGCGGGTCGCGCCGGAAGGGCTGCGCTATCCTGGAACCAGGCGCCATATATTGAAGTGCCGCGCCGCAGCCTGCGCGCAGCGAGAATGGATTAGGGGCATGGCCAAGCAAATTCAACAAGCATCCGCTGCACTGCCGGCGCGCTTGCCGATTTTTCCCCTGCATTCGGTGCTTTATCCGGGGGGCGTGCTGCCGCTCAAAATTTTTGAGCAGCGCTATATGGAAATGGCCAAGCGCTGCCTCAAGGAAGGTTCGCTGTTCGGCGTCTGCCTGATCGCGCGCGGCAATGAAGTCGGCGAGCCGGCCGAACCGCATGCCGTAGGCAGTTCCGCGCGCATCGAACAATGGGATATGGAACAGCTCGGCGTGCTGCGTGTGGAAGCGCGCGGCGGCCAGCGTTTCCGCATCCGTGCGCAAGGCGCGGACGCGCTCGGCCTGATCCACGCCGACGTGGAATGGATCGCGCCCGAGCCCTTGCTGCCGGTGCCGGACGCGCAAGCCAATCTGTTGCCGCTGTTGCGCGCCATCGCCGAAGACATAGGCCCCGAGCGCTGGCCGCCGCCGCACGATTTCGACGACGCTGCCTGGGTGGGCTACCGTTACTGCGAAGTGCTGCCGATCCCGGCGCTGGCGCGGCAAAAGCTGCTGGAACTGACGGACACCATCAGCCGGCTCGAAATCATTCAGCAATATCTGAATCAGCGCGGCGTGCTGAGCTGAGCGCGGCATCCAGCAGCAGGCGCACCGGGGCCGGCAGCGCGGCGCCCGCCAACTGACCGGCTTTCACCCAGCGCCCGTGCGCTTCCGCCGCCAGGTTGGCACTGCCTTGCACGCGGCACACCAGTGCCCGCATGTCCAGCACGAAGTGCGTGAATACGTGGCGCAGCGGTGCCAGTTCGCGCTCGAACGCCACGTTCAAACCTAGTTCGCGCCGGCACCAATCGGCGGCGACGGCATCTGGCGGAATTTCCGGCGGCACCAGCAGACCTCCCCAAATCCCGGCCGGCGGGCGTATTTCCAGAAAAACTTCGTCGCCGCGCCAGGCCAGCAGGTAGCGCGCGGACTTGTTCGGCTTGACGCGCCGCGCGCGCGGCGAGGGCAGTTCGGCGACGCGATTTTCTGCCCGCGCGACACAGCTTGCCGCGACCGGGCATTGGTCGCAGCGCGGCCGGCTGCGCGTGCATAGCGTGGCGCCCAAATCCATCAGCGCCTGGGTGTAGCGGGGCATGGCCGCCGCGGCAGGCAGCAGGGCCTGGGCGGTCTGCCACATGCGTTCCTCGGTGGCGCGCGCGGCCGGATCGCCGTCCATGCCGAACTGGCGCGCAAATACGCGCTTCACGTTGCCGTCCAGGATGGGCGAGCGCGCGTTGAAACAAAATGCCGCGATGGCCGCCGCGGTGGAGCGGCCGATACCGGGCAGTTGCTGAATCTGCTCCGGCTGACGCGGAAACTGCCCGCCGTACTGTTCCATCACGATGCGCGCGGCGCGGTGCAGGTTGCGCGCGCGTGCGTAATAACCCAGGCCGCTCCATAGCGCCAGCACGTCTTCCTGGCTGGCCGCGGCGAGCGCCGCGATATCCGGAAAGCGCACCAGAAAGCGCTCGAAATAGCCCACCACGGTGGCCACCTGTGTCTGCTGCAGCATGATTTCCGACAGCCAGACGCGATAGGGGTCAGCGCCCGACCAGGGCAAATCGTGGCGGCCGTGCTTGTGCTGCCAGGCGATCAGGCGGCGGGAAAAATCGGACATGGGGCGATTGTAACAAGCGCCTTTGGCCCGCCCTGCGGGCGCCGCCGGCGCGCCACTAGCGGCTTGCAGGTAAGGCCCATGCGCGTGCTTCGTGGCAAGTGACACATGAGCGGTTCAAGTCTGCGCAGCGCTTTCCGTTACTGCTATCTCCGGCACTACGGATGGCCGGGGAAACACGCGCGCTTGGTACTTCAAGCTCGTTGCGCGCGGTAAAAGACATAGGAAGCGCCCCGATGATCGAGCCCGCAGTCTCAGCCTCCGCCGCGCCCGGCCTGCGCCGACGCGCATTGCGCACGCTGTGCTGGATGCTGGGCCTGGCGGCAGGCCATTTCCTGGTCGTGCTGGGCTGCCTGGCGCTCGCCAAGACCGGCGGCGAAATTGCCGGCATCTGGTATGCCAACGCGGCGCTGCTGGTGGCCATGCTGAAACTGCCGCAACTGCCGCGCCTGCCCCTGCTGGCGCTGGCTTTATTGGGCAATACGCTGGCCAACCTGGAGTTCGGCGACAGCTTGAATGTCGCGCTGTCGCTGGCGGCTTGCAATGCCGCCGAAATCGCGGTCGCGCTGGGCGTGCTGGGCATGACGCGGGCGCGACGCGCGCTGCACGACGTGCCGCGCGCTTTCCTCGACTATGCCTGCATCGCGCTGGCGGTACCGGTAGTACCGGCGGCGCTTGCCGCCGCCGCGATCAGATCGGCGGCCGGTCCGGCGTTTGAAACTTCATGGCTGCAGTGGTGGACCGGGGACGCCATGGGTTACCTGCTGCTGCTGCCCATCGCGCTCATGCCCTTCGAAGGGACGACGCGGCGTTACCTGAACGGTGCGCGCGCGGAAGAATTTCTGACCATCGCCGCGGGGACATGGATTGTGAGCTTCGTAGCGCTGACGCGCTTCGACCATCCATTCATTGTCATGCAGTTGCCGCTGGTGGTGGCGGCATTACGTCTGCCGCTGTTCGGAACCTATGTGGTGGCGCTGTGCACGGTGCTGCTCGCTCTGCTGCTCGCCGATGCCGGCATGCTGCACGTACAGCCGACTGCCGGCACTGTCGCCGCAGCGACGCTAAATCTGTATAGCGGGTTGATTTTCGGTTTTCCCATGACACTGGCTTTGCTCATGGAGGGCCAGCGCCGCAAGCAGCGCGAAACTGCCGAGCGCGAACAGCGCTGGCGCTTTGCGGTGGCTGGTACCGGCCAGGCGGTGTGGGAATACGATGCCGCCAAGGCCGAGGTAAGTTGCTGGCCGCAAAGCGCGTTCGGTGCGGTCAGCGCCGCCGCGCCGCAATCTTTCAGCCTCGATGCCTGGTGCCAGCGCCTGCACGAAGAAGACCGCGACCGCGTGCGCGCCGAACTGGCCGCCGCGGTGCGCGCCGAACGTACTTTCGACACCCATTACCGCTTGCTCGGCGCATCCGGCGAAATCATGCAGATACGTGCTGTCGCAACCCGCGCCTGCGATGCGGAAGGGCGCTGCGTGCGCCTGATAGGTACCGAAGCCGACGTATCGGACACCGTGCGCCTCACCGCGCAATTGTTCGAAGAAAAGGAATTGATGCGCGTTACCCTGCATTCGATAGGCGACGCCGTCATCGCCACCAATGCGCAGGGGCTCATCAGTTTCATGAATCCGACCGCCGAGCGCCTGACCGGCTGTTTGCTGTGGGAAGCGCTGGATCGCAACATCGAAGAAATTTTCCATCTGCGCGACCTGGACAAACAGGTGGATATCGACAATCTGGTGCGCGATGCGCTGGACGCCCGCATGCCCACCGGCGGCCAGTACCACGCCACGCTGGCCAATCGCAGCGGTGATTCTTACGAAGTGAGCACCACCGTTACACCCATCTGCAATCCGCTCGGCACCGTGCTGGGCGCGGTGGTGGTGTTCCAGGACATTACCCATGCCCGCACCCTGCAGCGCGAACTGGCGTTCCGCGCCACGCACGACGTGCTGACCGGGCTGCCGAACCGCTTCGAATTCGAGCGCGTGCTGGGCGAGTGCCTGGAATATGCGCACGCCGGCCGCGAGCACGCCGTGTGTTTCATCGATCTGGACCGCTTCAAAATCGTCAATGACACCGCCGGCCACGCCGCCGGCGATGCCTTGCTGCGCGAACTGGGCGACATGCTCATGCAGGCGGTGCGCGGCTCCGACCTGCTCGCGCGCCTGGGCGGCGACGAATTCGGGCTGATACTGGTCGATTGTCCGCTCGCCAAGGCGGTGGCGGTGTGCGAAAAACTGCTGACGCAAATCCGCGCTTTCCGCTTCAGTTGGTCCGGCCAGATATTTGAAATCGGCGCCAGTTTCGGCGTTGTGCGCATGGATCGCGAAAGCCCGGAAGTGGGCGAAATCATGTCGCAGGCCGACGTTGCCTGCTACACCTCGAAAGCGCAGGGGCGCAACCGGGTTACGGTGTATCACTCGGCCGACAACGTGGCGACCGACCAGCACCGCGAAATACTGCGCGCCGCCGGCCTGCGCGAAGCCCTGGCCGAGCAGCGCTTCCGGCTGTTTGCGCAATCCATACATTCTGCGCAGCGGCAGGAAGATGCGCCGACGCGCTACGAAGTGCTGCTGCGCCTGATGGACGCGGACGGCAATATTCTGGGGCCGGGTGCCTTCATCCCGGCGGCCGAGCGCTACGACCTGATGGGCGAAATAGACCGCTGGGTAATCCGCCGCACGCTGGGCCCGCTGGGCGCCCGCATCGCCGCCCAGCCCGGCTTGCAACTGGCCATCAATCTGTCCGCCAATTCGCTGGACGACCCAAGCTTTGCGGATTTTCTGCATGCCGAACTTGCCGCCAGCGAATTGCCGCCCGACCGGCTGTGCTTCGAAATTACCGAAACCGCGCTCATCAACCACCTTTCCAATGCGCACAAAGTGCTGGGCGCGCTGGCCCGCCACGGCTGCCGCGTGGCCCTGGACGATTTTGGCAGCGGACTAAGTTCGTTCAATTACCTGAAGCAATTCAAGGTCAATTACCTCAAGATCGACGGCTGTTTCGTGCGCGGCCTGCAGCCCTATGGCGCCGACCACGCGATACTGGAATCGATCAACGACATCGGCCACAAGCTGGGCGCCGAAACTGTCGCCGAATGCGTCGAAACGCGCGCCGTTGCGTCCTTGCTGGCAGCCATGGGCGTGGATTATCTGCAGGGCTATGCGTTCTCACGCCCGCAACCGCTCGAAGCCATACTCGATAGCCTGGAACAGCGCCCGCTGCAGAGCGCCACCGTGGTCGCGCTGGAACGGGCGGCCTGAAGCAAGTCCCTGCCTGGGCAGTGGGCAGCGGAATGTTTGCTGTCTCCACCTGATTTTTCCCGCCGGCCGGCTGCGCCGGCAGTGGCCGGAGAAAGTGCTACCCTAGCAGTTCCACCGAGCGTATTCCGCTGCCATGGCTAGTTCGCGCTTACCGCGTTACTTTCTTCCGTTCCCGGACGGATGCCGGATTCCAGCGCGCAGCTGCGGGCCGCTGGGCCTGTTCGATCAGGGCGACCCCAATGTCACCAGCTTGCTCGGCGACACGCCGGGACCACTGGGTTGGGGCGACTGGGGGGATCCGGCGCTGCGTACCCTGCCTTACGCAGCCGCCGCGCGCATGTGCGCGCCGGCAGGCGGCGCGCCCCAGGCACCTGCCGTGCATCCGGACGGCGACAGTGCGCATCGCAAGCCTGCTGGCGAAATCGAAATGAGCGAAGATGGGCTCAAACTTCTGCGGGCAGTGGAGCAATTGAGCCTCAAGCCCTACGATGACCAGACCGGCAAGGAAACCGACAAGTGGGTCAAAGGCGCGACCATAGGTTATGGGCATTTGCTGGCCCAGGCGGAGTGGGACAGCTACAAGGATGGCATTACCGAAACCGACGCGATCAAGCTGTTCGACAAGGATTTGCTGCCTTTCGTGAAAACGGTGCGCGAAGCGATCAGCGTCCCGCTGGCGCAGAACGAATTCGACGCGCTGGTAATCCTTGCCTTCAACATCGGCCCCGCATTCAAATCGTCGTCCGTCGCCAAGCTGGTCAATGACCCCAAAGCCGTAACTTCCTATGCCAGTCTTGAAGAGGCCTGGAAGGCCTGGAACAAATCCCAGGGCAAGGTCATGAAGGGCCTGGAAAATCGCCGCCAGTGCGAGTGGAACATTTACAGCAAGGGTAAGTACGAGCGATGGTAGGCTGGCGTTTGCGCCTGGCCGCCGGTGTGGCGAGTGCCACCCTGGCGTTGCTGCCGCTCTCCACTTGGGCGATCGACAATCCGGACGCGCCGGATCTCGCCGCCGCCTTCGAGGTGCGCGCCAAACATTACGAAGCACGCGTGGCCGCGGCGGCCGGTGGTGGACCAGAGTTATCCGTCGCGCTGGCGGAATACGCCAAATTCCTTGACCAAGAATTGAATGCCGCCTATGCGGGCGCCCATGCCCGCCTTGGCGCGGCCGGCAAAGCCGATTTGCGGGCGGCACAAAGGCGCTGGCTGGCCTGGCGCGATGCGGAAGGCGCATTCATAGACGGCCAATGGACGCAATCCACAGCGGGCAGTTCCTACCTGCTGACCCGCGCACTAGCGCGGGCTGCGCCGGTACGCGAGCGTACCCTGAGCCTGCTGCGCTATCTGCGCGAATTGCCACCGGCCGCCGACAAGTAGCGGCGCTTTCCTGCTGCCGCGGCCTGAGTTGCCATGTAGGCGAGTGACCCGGTTTCTATGCTGCGGAAGGTACCGGCGCCGCGGCCGGTTTGGCGCATCCCGCGGCGCTTGCCGAAAATGCCCGCGTGGTGTCGCCAAAGCCCGGCACCCTGGTATAATGCCGCGCTTCGTTGGGGCGGTAGCTCAGCTGGGAGAGCGTCGCGTTCGCAATGCGAAGGTCGGGAGTTCGATCCTCCTCCGCTCCACCATTTCCAGAAGGCCAGACTTTGCTCTGGCCTTTTTCACGCCCGCGAAGGGCCAGTAGTGGCGGGGTTTCGCGGGTGGCGCGAATTTCGATGATCGCCAGCAGGCCCTGATTTCGCTCTGTCGGCCACCTGAATTCGTCTCTTTTCTCTGTTTTTGTCTAGCCCGGTCTACGGCCGACACCCTGTAATCATGCGGTTTCCCGGGCGGTGGTTTGCACCACAATACGCCTACCAACCGGGTTACAAACGTTCTTCGCGGCAACTACCCGCAGCAGGATTTTCCTTAAACCTGGATCGGCGGACACGGCACTGTTCCGTAAGAGCAGAACACGCAGCAGTCCCCCGGCTTGGGTTTGAGCACCGTGTGGCAGCCGTCGCATTCGTAGAACCACTGGCAGGCATCGGTGGGCATCCGCTCAGTCTTGACGTGCCCGCACACCGGGCAGGTCAGTGTCGAATCGAGTACGGGCTCCACGGCGATCTCCAAGGGTGATTGGCCGATTGTAGGCCATCACCTTGCCAGCCCGCCAATCACTTCCCGCTGCGCGTTCCAGTCATCCGGCAGCGCGTTCTCCACGAAGTACAGTAGCGACAGCCCGACAGGTTGCCGACCCCGCGCAATATCCTCAACGATGTCCGGTGCCAGCCGCGCCAACTTGAGCATCTTCTGCATCCGCGCCAGCCCTATCCTTTCGGCCTTCGCCAGTTCGGTCATGTTCTTCACCCGGCCCGAATCGATCAATTCCTGTCAGAAGAACGCCTTGGCCAGCGCCGACATCAGATTCTCATCGACCGATGTCGGCCGACCAGGATTCAGCAGCGATGCCATTCGCCCGGGCGTCGTCGGCTCCACGACTACCTTCCTCGCCTTGTGCCTGACGAAGCGCACCGGGATAAATGTGGTCAGCTTGATGCCATCTTCCAGCTTCGCTGTGTTCGACCGTGCCTGACCGGTCTGCTGTAACCCTCTCATGCCATGTCCTCCATTTCCAGTTCGCGCAATTCAGCCCCGATGCTGTTCGGCGCCAGTTCCGCCATCAGCGCCGACCACCCCGCCGGATGCCATTCAATGTCGATACCCTCGTCCTTGAGCTGCACCCGGGCAATCAGCAGCCGCACTAGCCGGCACCGTTCCTCAGGGAACATCTCGTTCCAGACCACCGACAGATTGCGCATCGCCAGCACTACAGCGGGCTCCGGCACCGTGGCGTCGAATTTCTGGACATCATCCCACACTGGGCATCGGTGAGCAGGTGGTGGCCATCTGCGTCGACGATGAGCTCTCGGGCGGGCAGGCCCTCGACGACCTTGGTGCGGGCGCCACCGCGCAGGTTGGCTGGCAATGGTTCGATGTTGCCGTCCGCGCGGCCGGCAGCGGCCTTGAGAATGGCGCTCTGGGTGTTGGTCAGTTTGGCTTGGGTGGTCATGATCATCTCCGATGGTTGGTGGGCATCGTCACTCGTCGCCGCCGAAAATCACCGGCAACTCATCCAGCTGGACTCCACCCGCCCGAGATCGCCAGCGTGGCCCCAGTTGATGGCATCGGGGTCGTGACCGAAGTGATCGTCGGCGAGTTGTTGCAGCCGTTCCAGCTTGGCGTGGATGGTGGCGGTAGGGCGAGGTAGACGTCGAGGGCGGTTGGCTTGGCATTCAGCGTGGGCTCCGTGATGTGATTGACAACGAGCACATGAAGGCGCTGTTGGATCAGGAAGCCAAGCTATTCATCAAGAGCTGGCTGCGGTTGTGCCACATTGATAAAATGAACCGCTTGTGCCATGCCGATCAGGATGTCCGAGATGAAGCGCTGCATCGTTGGTATTCGCCGTCCCGGTGACCGGGAGCCCCCGCCGGGCAAGAATACGCCGACCGTCTGGTTCCCTTCGATGGCTACGATGGCGGCAGTGCTATCCGAGAACAACCAGACACTGTTGCGCCTCATCCGTGACAAGCGGCCCAAGTCGTTGACCGAGCTGGCCGAACTTACTGGGCGGCAGGTACCCAATCTTTCTCGCTCGCTGCGGATGATGGAGGGCTACGGCCTGGTAGCACTGAAGAAAAATGTGCGTGAAATTGAGCCCATCGCGCTGGCGACCAGTTTCCAGATACTGATCGACTGAAGAACAATACGATGAAGGGGGAGGCAATGCGAGATGGCGTGATCACCGAAGCGGATTCCTGCCGCGAATTCGTCACACCCAAACTGGTCGAGGCCGGTTGGGGCACGGCCCCGCATGCCATTGGCGAGCAGCGCAGCTTCACCAATGGCCGCATCATCGTGGCGGGCGGCAAGGTTCGGCGTGGCAAGCAGAAACGCGCCGACTACCTGCTGTATTACCGCCGTGACTATCCCTTGGCCGTGGTCGAAGCCAAGGAAATCGGCCTGCCTGCCGAAACCGGGGTGCAGCAGGCGCGCGAGTACGCAGAGATACTCGGGCTCAAATTTGCCTACGCCACCAACGGCCACCGCATCATCGAAATCGACTACACCACCGGCACCGAGCGGGAGGTGGATCGCTACGCCACGCCCGACGAGCTGTTTGCCCGGGTGGCGGCTGCCGCGCAGTTACCACAGGCTTCGACCCCGCACCTGTTGGAACCCTTCAACCTTGTTTCCGGCAAGGTGCCGCGCTATTACCAGCAGATTGCCATCCACCGCGTCATCGAGGCGATCCTGCTCGGGCAGAAGCGCATCCTTGCCACGCTGGCCACCGGCACCGGCAAGACCTGCGTGGCCTTCCAGATCTGCTGGAAGCTCTGGAACAGTCGTTGGAATCGCACCGGCGAATATCGTCGCCCGAAAATCCTGTTTCTGGCCGACCGCAACATCCTGGTCGATGATCCGATGGCCAAGATGTTCGCGCCCTTTGGCGATGCCCGGCACAAGATCGTCGGCGGCGACGTGAGCCAAAGCCGGGATATGTACTTCGGCATCTATCAGGCGCTTTCCACGGCCAGCACTGACGTCTTTCGCCAGTACCGTCCGGATTTCTTCGACCTGATCATCATCGACGAGTGTCACCGTGGCTCCAGCCGTGACGAAAGCGCCTGGCGTGCGGTGCTGGACTACTTCGAGCCTGCCGTGCAGTTCGGCATGACCGCCACGCCCTTGCGCGAGGAAACCCGCGACAGTTACGAATACTTCGGCAACCCGGTCTATACCTACAGCCTGCGCCAAGGCATCGAGGATGGCTTTCTGGCACCCTATCGCGTTCACCGTGTCATTACCACCGTGGATGCTGCTGGTTGGCGGCCCAGCAAGGACGAACTGGACCGCTACGGGCGTGTAGTGCCTGACGACGAATACCAGACCAAGGACTTCGAGCGGGTCATTGCCCTGCGCGCTCGTACTCGGGCGATGGCGCGACACCTGACCGATCTGCTCAAGGGCACCGACCGCTTTGCCAAGACACTGGTGTTCTGTGTTGATCAGGAACACGCCGCCGAGATGCGCCAGGAATTGCTCAACCTCAACAGCGATCTGGTCAAGCAGTATCCAGACTACGTCTGCCGCGTCACCGCCGACGAGGCCGCGATTGGCCTGACGCATCTGTCGCACTTTCAGGATGTAGACAAACCCACGCCCGTCATCCTGACCACCTCCCAGCTTCTGACCACCGGCGTCGATGCCGAGATGGTCAAGAACGTGGTGCTGGCGCGCGTGGTGGGGTCTCGCGCCGAATTCAGACAGATCGTTGGGCGTGGCACGCGGCTCAAGGTTGATTACGGCAAGGAATACTTCAACATCATCGATTTCACCGGCACGGCTACCCACCACTTTGCTGATCCGGATTTTGACGGTGATCCGGCGCGGATCGAGGAAGTCACCGTAGATGAAACCGGGGAGCAGGTTGGCATCACCGAAGTGAACTCCGAAATGCCGCAGGAGGATGTGCCGGTGGGGTACGAACTTCCCGAAGAGCAGATCGGGCCAGACACCGGCATTCTTATCAATGAGCCGCCGCCCGAACCCCGCAAGTTCTATATCGACGGCGGCGAAGTCGAAGTCATCGGCCACCTGGTCTACGACCTCGACAGCGACGGCAAGAAGCTGCAGGTGGTCAAGTACACCGAATATTCCGGCCGCGCCGTGCGCACCCTGTACCCGACTCGCGAGGCGCTCCAGTCGGCCTGGGCTAATCCCGACACCCGCTCCGAGGTGCTGCGCGAGCTGACCCAACGCGGCATCAGTTTCGAGGAGTTGGCCTCCAGCAGCGAACAGCCCGATGCCGACCCATTCGATCTCTTGTGCCACTTGGCCTGGAATGCACCGCTGCTCACCCGCCGTCAGCGTGCCGAAGTTGCCAAGCGTCAGGCCCAAGACCTGTTCGCCCAATACGGCGACACGGCGCGCGAGATCCTCGCGCTGCTGCTCGACCGCTACGTCGAGCGCGGCATTCTGCAATTCAATGCGCTATCCGAGCTGATGAAGGTGCAACCCTTCGACCGCTACGGCAGTCCGTCCGAGATCGCCACCCGTCACTTCGGCGGCGTGCGCGGCATGAAGGATGCCGTATCCCGGCTGCAGACGGCGCTCTACCAATAACGAGAAACCCATCCCATGGCCAAATCTGCAACGAAGGCAACGGCGACTGGCGAGAAGAAGACCCGCGCGCCACGCCAAGCCAAAACGCCGCTGACCACGCGGGAAAATCTTTCCGCACTGATCGGCACCGCCCGCAAGATCCTGCGCAAAGACAAGGGACTCAACGGCGATGTGGACCGCCTGCCACTGCTCACCTGGGTGATGTTCCTCAAGTTTCTCGACGACCTCGAAATGGTGCACGAGGAAGAAGCCGAACTCGACGGCAAGCCCTACCGGCCCATCATCGAGGCCCCTTACCGTTGGCGCGACTGGGCCGCCCGCGAGGATGGCATCACCGGCGACGAAGTGCTGGCGTTCATCAGCCAGGAACTCACCGTGCGCGCCGACGGCAGTACCGGCAAAGGACTTTTCGCCTATCTGCGTGGTCTGGCAGGCGAAGGCGAAAAAGGCAGCCAGCGCGAAGTTATCGCCAACGTGTTCAAGGGCGTGCAGAACCGCATGGTCAGCGGCTACCTGCTGCGCGACATCGTCAACAAGATCAACGGCATCCACTTTTCGGCCAGCGAGGAAATCCACACCCTTTCCCACCTGTACGAATCGATGCTGCGCGAAATGCGCGATGCGGCGGGCGATTCCGGCGAGTTCTACACGCCGCGCCCGGTGGTGCGCTTCACGGTGCAGGTCACCGACCCGCGCCTGGGCGAGACTGTGCTCGACCCAGCCTGTGGCACCGGCGGCTTTCTGGTCGAGGCCTATGACCACATCGCACCGCAGGTCAGTACGCCGGATCAGCGCCGTACCCTGCAGCACGACACCCTCTATGGCCAGGAAGCCAAGCCGCTGCCCTACATGCTGGTGCAGATGAATCTGCTGCTGCACGGCCTGGAGGCCCCGCAGATTGCCTACGGCAACACGCTCGAGCGCCGGGTCAATGAGATCGGCCACAGCGAGCGGGTGGACGTCATCCTCACCAACCCGCCCTTCGGCGGCGAGGAAGAGGCCGGCATCAAGGCCAACTTTCCGCCCAATATGCAGACGTCGGAAACTGCGCTGCTGTTCCTGCAGTACATCATGCGCAAGCTGCGCGTAGCCGGTGCGCCCGTGCCCGGCGGCAAGCCAGCCGAGCGCGGTGGCCGCGCCGCCGTGGTGGTGCCCAATGGCACCCTGTTTGGCGATGGCATCAGCGCCGTCATCAAGGAGGAGATGCTCAAGGAGTTCAAGCTCCACACCATCGTGCGCCTGCCGCAGGGTGTGTTCGCGCCTTACACCGACATTCCGGCCAACCTGCTGTTCTTCGAGCGCGGCGGACCCACCGACACCATCTGGTACTACGAGTTGCCCTTGCCCGAAGGGCGCAAGAAATACAGCAAGACTGCGCCCCTGCAGTTCGAGGAATTCGCATCGGCCCTGGCGTGGTGGAACAATCGGGAGGAAGGCCCGCAGGCTTGGAAGGTGGATTTCGCGGCTAAACGTGCTGCCGCCGTCGCCGCCGCCACGCCGCACTGGCAGCGGGCGGAAAACGAACGCAATGCCGCCATTGCGCTGGGTAAGCCCATTCGTGAGTTGGAACAGGCCATCCAGGCCGCAGCCAATGGCCAGAAGGCTGAGTTGCAAGACCGCTTGAAGGAACTCAAGAGCGAACAATCGGCCCACGAGCAGGCTACCAAGTCCGCGCAGGCTGAAGGCGACGCCCTGTATTGGCCGATCTACAACCTGGACCTCAAGAACCCCCATGCCAAAGCCGGGCTGGAGCACGCTGATCCGAAAGACCTGATTGCCTCGATGCGCAGCCACGAAGCCGAAGTGATGCGCCTGTTGGGCGAGATCGAAGCGCTGGTAACCGAGGTACAGGCATGACCAAACCCACGGCACACCTGCCCCAGGCCGACTACGCCCCCGTCCACGGTGACATCGTCGCGCTGCTGGAAGCCGCCCGCCGCGCTGCCGCGCGCAGCGTCAATGCGGTGATGACGGCGACGTACTGGGCGGTCGGCCAGCGTATCGTGACATTCGAGCAAGGCGGGCAGGAACGGGCCGCCTACGGCGAGGCATTGATCGAACGCCTGTCGGCTGACCTGTCAGCCCGGTTTGGCCGAGGCTTCAGCAAACAGAATCTGTGGCAGATGCGAGCCTTTAACCTTGCGTGGCCTGCCGGCCATATTTTGCAGGCGCCATCTGCAAAATTGCCCGCCCCAATTCTCCAGACACCATCTGGAGAATCTTCCCCGTCCCAAATTCTCCAGACGGTATCTGGACAAAGTCTGGATTTGTCGGTGCTGGCCCAAGCCTTCCCCTTGTCCTGGTCGGCCTACGTGCGCCTGCTCTCGGTCAAGAACCCGCAGGCCCGCGCCTTCTACGAAACAGAGGCGCTGCGCGGTGGCTGGACCATTGCCCAACTGAATCGCCAGATCGGCAGCCAGTTTTATGAGCGCACCGCCCTGTCCACCAACAAGGCGGCGATGCTGGAAAAGGGCGAGGTGGCCGAACCCGGCGACTCCCTCACCCCCGAGCAGGCCATCAAAGACCCCTTCGTGCTGGAGTTCCTCAATCTCAAGGATGAATACTCCGAATCCGACCTCGAAGACGCGCTGATCCAGCATCTGGCCGACTTCCTGCTGGAACTGGGCGACGACTTCGCCTTCGTCGGCCGCCAGCGCCGTCTGCGTATCGACGACAGCTGGTTTCGCGTCGATCTGCTGTTCTTCCACCGGCGCTTGAAATGCCTGCTGGTCATCGACCTCAAGGTCGGCAAGTTCGGCTACGCCGACGCCGGCCAGATGCACTTGTATCTCAACTACGCCCGCGAGCACTGGATGAAGCCGGGCGAGAACCCACCCGTGGGCCTGATCTTGTGCGCCGAAAAGGGCGCGGCCGAAGCCCACTACGCGCTCGAAGGACTGCCCAACAAGATGCTGGCCGCCGAATACCAGACCGTGTTGCCTGATGAAAAGCTGCTGGCCGACGAACTGGACAAAACGCGGCGCGAGTTGGAAGCGCGGCGGATCGCGCGCGGTGGCGATGCAGAGGGCGAGGCATGAAGGCGCGGCCCAAAGTCGCCCTGGGCGAATTGCTTCGGCGCTCCGATGAATCCGTAGTGCTCGATCCTGCTGCCGAATATCACGAGGTCACGATCAAGCTCTGGGGCAAAGGGGTCATCAGCCGGGGCAAGGTTTCGGGCAGCGATGTCGTCTCGGTACGCCGCATTGTGCGGGCCAATCAGCTAATCCTGTCCAAGATCGACGCGCGCAACGGTGCGATTGGCTTGGTACCGCCGGAACTTGACGGCGCCATTGTCAGTAACGACTTCCCCTCGTTCGAGTTTCGTGATCCAAACCAGTGCGATGCGGCATTCATGGGCTGGCTGGTGCGGTCGTCGCCCTTCGTGGAACTGTGCAAGGCTGCCAGTGAAGGCACAACCAACCGGGTTCGCATCAAAGAAGATCGTTTTCTCGATCAGCAGATTGCACTACCGCCGCTGCCCGAACAACAAACCCTCGTCGCCCGCCTCGACGCGCTGGCCGAGAAAACCCGGCAGGTCGAAGCGCATCTGGATGCTGTCGAGCGCGATGCCGAACACCTGCTGGCCCTGCGCTTCCGCGATGCCATTGCCGACGCGCCGCTGCGGACGATGGCGGAAGTGGCGCCGCTGGTGCGCCGGGAGCAGTCCATCGACCTCAATGGCAGCTATCCGGAACTGGGCATCCGATCATTCGGCAAAGGCACTTTCCACAAACCGCCGCTCTCGGGCAGCGACGTCGGCACCAAGCGCCTCTTTCGCATCGAACCCGGCGACCTACTGTTTTCCAATGTGTTCGCGTGGGAAGGCGCGATTGCCATCGCCCAGCCGGAAGATGCGAACCGCTTCGGCTCCCACCGTTTCATTACCTGCTTGGCGGATCGCCGTCTCGCCAGCGCCGACTTTCTGCGCTACTACTTCCTGACCGACGAAGGGATGCTGAAAATCGGTGAAGCATCGCCCGGCGGAGCGGGCCGCAACCGCACGCTAGGTCTGGAAAAACTGATGGCCATCGAAGTGCCCACGCCACCGCTGGCCGTGCAGCAAACCTTTGAACGCCTGCAAGCCGAAATCGTCGCCCTCAAGGCCAAACACACCGCCATCCGCCAAGCCAACGCCGCACTGATCCCGGCAACGCTGGAACGGGTGTTCAGCACTGGCGCACAGAGCACCTGCTGATGGCCATCGCGAAAAGCCTTCAGCCCCCGGAATGGCTACGCAGCGGGGCCGAGATCACCGGGGGGCTGGATCTGCTGGGCTTGCGTTTGCCCGTCCAGGTCATCGGCGGCACCTTGCTCGATGGCGTGACCACGGTGACACCATCGGTGCGCTATCTGGCCTTTCGTGCCTGGCTAATCCATCGCTACGGCCAGACCGGACAAGCCGACGACTGGCAAACCTATACGGATTTCGCGGCGCGTATCGAGTCCGCCCTGGTGCTCGGCAATCTGACGCAGGATTGCCCGATCAGCGGCCTGATAGGGGCCGACCAGGCGCTGGTTCGGCTCGATGCCGATACGCCGACGGTGGAAGTGTCTGCGCTGGTCAAGTCGCCGGCCTCGACGATCTATACCGGCCCCTCCGATCAATTGGGGCTGAGCAAGACGCGGGACAACTTGGTGCCGGCACTGGTCGACACCCGGGGCCTGCCGCTGGCCCTGGCTGTGCAGCAGCGTCTGGCGCGTATTCCGCTGCTCGAGCGCCTGGCGGCCGAACCCAACCTGACCCAGGCAGCGCTGGACGACTTGCGTGAACTTGGCGCGGTCGCCCGTATCGACCAGATTCCCGATGACGAGCGCGAGCTGTTGCTGGCCGCCATCGTGCCTGCCAAGCCGCTGCCGAAGGAGCGGGCGCGTGTCGGCACCTACGCGGCCCTGCTGTCCTTGGCGGCCAAGAAGAAAGCACGGCCCACGGAAGGCGATCTGTTCGACACCGCCTGCTCGATGAACCGATTCGGTGAACCGCTGCTCGATCAGGTGGCGGTCGGCTGGACGTTTTATGGTGTGCGCGATGCCATCGCCGTCACCCAGGAAGCGGTGATGGCGGCCGTGATGGACGAGATCATGGCCAGTCCGGAGGGCGGTCTGGCCGGTGTGGCGCGAGAACAGATCGTCGGGGCGCTGATGGAACGCGTTGAGGAACACGACTCTGCCTTGCGCGACCTCGGTTTGCTGAGTGCGGCCGAGTCGGTGGCGTCCTTGTCATTCCGGGATCTTCAACGACGCATCGAAGAGCGCGTTTCCGCCGATAGCGTGAGCAGCCACGGCGTGAAGCGCTGGCCCGACACGCTGGTCGAACCTTTGTTGTACAAGCGCGCCTTGAAATCGGGCGCGGGTGCGTTGTCCCTGGCTGTTGTGGCGTGGGTGCTGGCCGCTGCCCGGGTGGCGGATGCCGTGCGGGAAAACAATCCGCAATCCGGCAGTCTCTCGTATCAGGGGTGGCGGCGCCTGGGCCTGCGCGATGTCATCCTGCCCGAGTTGGAGCGCTTCCACCGCGAGGATCGTCCGCTGCGCGAGGTCGCCGCCGAACTTGCCTACCGGACGGTTCAGCAGCATCTGCAAATCACGTGGTCGCGCTTGCAGGTCGATCTGCGCCGGGATGTGGCGCTGCTCACCGCCGAGGGCAATCAGTGGTTCTCGCGGGGCAAATCCTTTGCCGCCGGGCGCACGGCATCGCGCATTCAGCAAGCCCTGGGCTGGCTCGGTCAGCTCAAGTTGATTGACGCGGGGGGCATCACGGCCGATGGCGATGTGGTGCTGAAGCGGGCCTTCGCGGTGCTGGCCGAGGAGGCCGCTGCATGAACCCGCGCCTGTTTTGTCGCGAGCAGTCGTATCACAAGGCCTTGTTCCTGACCTATTCGTTCGATCCGATCTTTTTCGAGCAGGTGGTGTTGCCCGATCTTTGGGCTGGGCGCTCCAGCGACATCCTGGTGCTCGGCGATCAGGCGCAGATCGAGGCGTCGACCCAGGCAGCGGCCGGACAACTCTGGCACCTTGGCAGACACTACCTGCTTGCCGGCGCGAACCACACGGGCGCGTTCCATCCCAAGGTGTTTTTGCGACTCGGCCCCAAAGACGGAATTGTGATGCTGGGCAGCGGCAATGTAACCAGTTCGGGATGGGGTGGCAATCAGGAACTTGGCACCGCCTGGATGGTGGGGCCGGAACACGCCGACAAGGGTGGCTGGTTGCACCCCTTCCTCGACAGTGTGTTGTCCTGGTGTGCCGGGGAACTTGAGCACGACGCCGTGCGACGAATGAAGGATGTGCCGTGGCTCAGCCTGACACCCGTCGCGCTCGCCACGGACAGTGTGGTGCTGCACAGCCGGCAGGGGCTCTCATTGGCGCCGACCCTCGCGCAGCGGTGGGCTGGGCGGCGATTCGACGAAGTGAGGATACTGACCGGATCGACCGACGAATCCGGTGCCTTTCTGCGCTGGGCGCATTCGACCTTTGGTGTTCAACAGGCCACGATTGCACTCACGCCGTCGTCGGCGAGTTTTGATCTCGACAAACTGGCGGACCTGCCCCTCAAGCTGCGCATCATCCCCGCACCGGCAGATCGTGCCATGCACGCGAAGTTTTACTGGTTCGATGGCCCGGATGGGTCGGCTGCTGTCATGGGCTCGGCCAACTGTTCTGCCGCTGCCTGGCTGCTGGTCCCGGATCAAGGCGGCAATATCGAAACGCTGGTCGCCTACGATCAGCCGAACCCCGATGATTTCGTGGGTGTGCTCAGCGTTTTTGCGGCACCGGCAAGTGATCCGGTCGATGTGCTTTTGCCGAGGCCGGCCACCGTGAACGAACCAGATGCCAATGCCCTGGTGTTTCGCCTGAAGTCATTGCAGTGGGACAGCGAAGGACATCGTTTGCAGGCGGAAATCTCACCGGCACCGGAATCCGGCATGAAGCCTGAACTTGTGGTCGGTGGCATTCGGTTTTCAATGCAGCCACTGCAAGGGGCTGCCGGAGCTTGGGTGTGCGATCTTCCAGAGGATCTCGCTTCGGCAACAGTGTTCGCCAGTGTGGAAATTTTTTGTGGCACCGAGCAATGGGCGACGCTGCCCAGATGGGTGAACGATGTTGCCGCCCTGGAGCACGCCAGCCACGCGGCACGGCTGCTGGAGCCTTTCAAGGGGCTGGAACGCAGCGCCACGTCCACAGAGCAACGCCAGATGCTCGACGAACTGCAGGATGTTGCGCACGCCTTGTTCAACGATACAGCGGCTTTCCGTGACCCGGGATTCGGATCGGCGCGCACCAAAGAGTCCAAGAACGATACGCCGGCCTCACCGGTCAATCCAGCCGATTTGATCGTTCATCTGGAGGAACACCACGAGGGCTTGCCGAATTTGGGTTCCGCTGGGCCGGGGGCCTCCCTGTCGCTGACCGGCATTCTTCGTCTGCTGTTCGACGGGGAAGCGGAAGAAAGTGCGGATTCGGTCGCGACCAAAGATGAGGAGATCGACGAAGGGCAATTGCCCGATGACGGGAAAGGCGCCCCCAAGAAGGTCGGCGAAAAGACGGCGCCCCCCCTCAACCCCGTACCAATTGAGGAGCGTTTTCGGGATCGGTTGGCGGCGCAGATCTCCACATTCCTGACCGAAATGTCTTCGCCAGCATTCGCGGAACGGTGCTCGGCGACGCAGATGGTGCAGGCGGTTTCATTCCCGCTCGCGGTGGCCCTGCGCGGGCAGCGCAGGGGCTGGGTGAAACCGGAGGTTGCAGAACAGTGGGCTCTGGAGGTTTTTTCGATCCTCTTCCGGGGGAAGGCTTCGGGGCCTGGCGGACTATTGCACGCCGTCGAACAGCGCTACGCCGAAAACGATCAGCATTCGACCTTTGAGGAGGTGGTTGGCGATGGCACGTTGTGGATGGTGCTCGTTGCCACACTGGGCAATTCCAACTGGCAGGGCGTTGGCACGGACATCGACAAAGCGGTTGCTCTGCGAGAGGTCTTTACGGCCCCCCAACTCTTGGCTTCCGCCGTGCCAGCACGAGTCGCGGCGCTCATCGGAAGAATTCGCATCGACGACGCACGTTCCTATCTTGCCGACGTCGCCCCAACGGTGACGCGACTGCTGGAGGAACTCGATTCCGAGTTGAGGCAAGTCTGGGAGGTTGAACTGCGCCAGCAGGGCGAGCGCGGCATCACACACAAGGTCGGGGATTTGCTCTGGCGAGAGAAGATCGGATGGGCAATCTGCTTGGAAGAGGCGCCATCGAAAGCAGATCAGCCCGTAAAGGTCCGTCTGCGCGGCAAGGAGAAGGCTGTGATGAACGGCTATTACGCCAATGTTTCCGATCTGGCCAACCGGGATGCGCACCTTGGCAGCCTGATCGATAATCTTCGCCGCGCAGTTTCAGCCACCACCGCACATCCGGAAAAGGCTGTGGCGGCAGCGTGATGTCCATGCCGATTTGTTCGAGGAATGAACCATGACCGTTGAGTCCCTTCCCACCTTCACCCACCCCGCCCGCCAGCGCTGGGAGTCCATCCCCGCCGATATCCGGCAGCGCCTATTGGCCAACGTCTGGTGCGGACAATGCCGTCACGAAGTGACGATCACCAATTTCACCGGGGCCATCAAGGGCGGAGACCTGCTGCTGGTGGGCAAGTGTGCAGAGTGCCACGGCGACGTGGCGCGAGTGATCGAGGGTGTGTGAGCATGTTGCCGCAGAAACCCGCAGCAGTGCTCATTGGCCCCAATAGCGAGTAGCTCGGTAGTAAACTGCACGCCACCATACACAAGGGCTCGGAAAATCTCCGGGCCCTTTTTCTCGCCTGAAATCCCCTCGCCACGCGGGGTTCCGGCCGCCTGTGCCGCGGGTGGCCATCAGCCGAAACGCTGGAAATCGGCCACTTTCTCTGCCAGAGCCGTCTCTGTTCTCCGTTTTGCGGGTAGGCGCAGATGGGGCACTCGTAAAATCAACAACTTATGCGCGCCGGTTCATCGTCAACCAAGGCGACCGGTCAGGCATCAAACCTGCCACACTGGTGCAATGGGAACTTATACGTTACCATTGGCTCATGAGCTACCAGATCAAAGAACTCCTGCTGGACGATGGCGACAGCCCATTTGCGGCGTGGTTCGGGTCGCTGGAAGCCGTTGCCGCCGCCAAGGTGCGCGTAGCCGTCAGCCGGATGGAACAGGGCAACCTGTCCAACGTCGAGTGGTTTCGCGGTATTGGGGAATACAAGATCGATTGGGGGCCGGGCTTGCGCATTTACCTGGCCAAGGACGGCCTGAAAGTCATCATCCTGATCGGCGCTGGCACCAAGAAGCGTCAACAGCAGGACATCGACCACGCGGTGGCGCTGTGGGAAGACTACAAGCGCCGCAAGACATCAACCCAGAAAGGAAAGTGAACATGGCACTGACCCGCGATTTCAAGGAGACCGTGGCCGCGCGCGTGCAGAACGATCCGGCCTTTGCGCAGGCGCTTCTGGACGAGGCCATCACCCTGTTTGTCAATGGCGAGCCGGAATCCGCCAAGCTGATTCTGCGCGACCTGGTGAACGCTACGGTCGGCTTCGAGGCGCTGGCCGAGGAAATTCACAAACCTGCCAAGAGCCTGCACCGGATGCTGTCGCAATCGGGCAACCCGACCATGAGCAACATCTCGGCAGTCTTTGCTGCCATCAAGCGTGCGCTCAAGGTCGAGGTGCGCACTCAGATCGTGATGGCCTGAATCAGGATCAGGGCTAAGGAATCCGATGTCGGAGAAAAACGAGGCTCGCCCCGACGGCATTCGCATCACGTTGCGGATGATGTCCCAGCAGCGGAACTCGCTGCGCCGCGCGGCAGAGGTTGCGGGGGTGCCCGTGTCGACTTTCGTTCTCTGTCCTTGTCCCCACAGCACGGACGCCATCGTCATTCAAGGGCTGGGGCTGTTGCGGCCTTTTTTCATGCGCGTCACAGACCTGGCTCAGGCGAGTTGTGCCCTCAACCTTTGTATTCCAGGTCCGGCATGGCCAGCGTTTGCAATGTGGTTCAGATGCCGCGGATATGTCCGAGCGGTACGTCCTGCGCTCAGACCGTAAAGCGCCCGACGTGCTCGTTCAATTCGCCGGCCAGGCCCTGCAGGCGGTTGGCGAGGGTGTTGGTTTCGTCTACGGTGGCGCGGTTGTCCTGCGCCATGCGCGCGAAGCGTTCGACATGGCGGGCGATGTCCTGGGTGGTGGCGGTTTGTTCGCGTACCGAATCCGATATGCCGCCTATGCCGCCCGCCGCCGAGCGTACCAGTTTGCCGGCGGTGTCCATGCCGGCGGCAACCTGGCGCAGATCGGCCAGGCCGCCGTCCAGCGAGGCGCGGCCCTTGCCTATGGCGGCGTCCACCTGACTCGAACGTTCGGTAAGCGTGCTGGTGACGCGGTCTATTTCTCCCGCCGCGGTGGTGGATTTTTCCGCAAGTTTGCGCACCTCGTCGGCCACCACGGCAAAGCCGCGGCCGGATTCGCCGGCGCGGGCGGCTTCGATGGCGGCATTGAGGGCGAGCAGATTGGTCTGGTCGGCGATTTCCTTGACCTGTTGCGTCATGGCGGTAATGGTGCTCACGCTGTCGACAAAGGCGCTGACCGAGTGCGCGATCATGTCCACCTCGCCATGCACGTGCTGCAACTCGCCGACCACGCGCGCCAGTTCGTGATTGCCTTTGGCGGCCGCCTCCAGGCTGTGTTCGGCTTCGCGGCGCGCGGCGTCCGCGGCGTCGGCCACGGATGCGATGCTGGCGGCAAGTTGTTCCACCGCGCCGGCGGTTCCGGACGCGGCGTCACTTTGTGCATGGGAGGCCTGGCTCACGGTTTGTGCCGACGTGGCGAGCTTGCGGCTCGATTCGGACACCGAACCAACCGCCGCCGCGGTGGCGCGTATCATGGCCTGCAGGCGCTCCAGAAAGTCATTGAAGCGCGCCGCGACGCGACCGATTTCGTCCTCGCCCTTGACGGGGATGCGATAGGTCAAGTTGCCGTGTCCGCGCGACAGTTCGGTCAGCGAGTGTTCCAGTTCCGCCAGCGGCTTGCCCACGATGCTCCGAGTCAGCGCCCACAGCACGCTACTGATGGCCAGAACCAGTACCACCGCCGCGATGGCCATCGTGGCCAGCGCGTTTTGCGAGGTGCGCAAAAATTCGTCCTTGTAGCCGCTCGCGGCGATGAGCCAGTGGCGCGGCGCATATTCGGCGAACGCCAGCAGTTTGGCTTGGGGGAAGGTCTGATCCGGGTTCTGCCACGTGTATTCGAGGCGGCCGCTGCGGCGCGACTGCATTTCCTGGAATATGTGCACGCCATCCGGGCTGCGCATGTCGGCCATGCTTTTGCCTTCCAGGGACGGATGCAGCAGCAGGGTGCCCCCGTTCTGTGCCGCGCCGTCGACGATGAACACGTAGCCGGTTTCGCCGACCGCCATTTTGCGTAGCGAATCTTTCAGTGCCGCCAGTTGCTGGCTTACTTCCAGCCCGACATAAAGTATGCCTATGACTTCGCCGGAGGCGGTTTTGAGGGGATCGTAGCGGGTGACGAAATCGCGGCCGAACAACACCGCCGGCCCGGTGTATGACTCGCCGGCCAGCAGCCGGGCATAGCCCGGGTGGTCGCGCGCCAGTCTGGTACCGACCGCGCGTTCGCCCTTTTCGTTTTTCACCGAGGTGGCGATGCGCACGAAATCCTCGCCGTCGCGTACAAATACCGTGGCGGTGACGCCGGTCGTGGCGGTGAAATGGTCTACATGGGAAAAGTCGTTATTGGCCGTCTTGCCCTGATTGCGCAACAGCGGGGCGCTGGCTGAGCCGCTGCTGGCGCGGTTTTCGCGGTCCAGGGTAAAACCGTTCGGAAATTCGGCTTCGAAGGCGCGCGCGAGCGGGATGATGCCCTGCGCGAGGCTTTGATCGAAAGCGCTGATGGCGTTATTTAGTCCGACCACTCGTTGTTCGAGCAGGCGCAGCCCCTGTTCCTTTTCGTAGCGCTGGGAAGACCACGCGAATATCGCCAGTACGATCGCCATCAGCAGTACGACGGCTGCGCAGGTAGCGATCGATAGTCGCAATGCGACGGGCAGGTTGCGCAAGGATGTCATGCTGGGGCCTCCGCTCCGGGTGTGCACCGGACATGTCGATGGAGCGGTAACGGCGCAGCGATGGTTGACTTTAGTTGCGCCGCAAGCTTCGTGCGCTCGGTGGGCGCGGCTGCGGACGTGGATGGCCGTCAAGCAAGGGGGCGCGCTGCGCCGCTCGGTGCCGCCGCGCTCAGTGAGTACCGGGGCTGAGGTGGTCCGCCAGCGCAAATGCGCTATCTTGCAGTTCGGCCAGCACGGCTTCGAGTTCTTCGGCCGTTGCTGCGGTTTGGGCGCGCAGGTCCGCCTCCGGCATGCGTGCCAGTCGCTCCAGTTCGGTCGCCTCGGCTTGCAGCTTGTGCGCGCCCAGAAAGCCCGAGGTGCCTTTCAGGCTGTGCGCCATGCGGGTCAGGCCGTCAGTGTCGCTGTTGTCTGCCGCTTCGCGCAGGGCGGCTGGCACGGCGGCGTTGGTTTCGGAGAAGGTGCGCGCCAGTTTGCGCATGGTATTGCGCCGCCCGCTGCAATTGCGCTCGAAATGCAGCCAGTCGACGGGATTGCTGGCGTGTGCTGCCAGGCTGACGACCGGCCCCGCCATGCTGGGGCCGGCATCCGTTTCGCGTGGCGGTAGCGGCGATGGCGTGGTGGGGGCGTGAGGCGCAGCGTGCGCAAGCACTGCACCGGCTTGCGGTGGCACGCAATTCAGAATCGCCGTCACCACTTCGTCCGGTTCCAGAGGTTTGGCCACGTGGGCGCGCATGCCGGCGGCGATGCAGCGTTCGCGTTCTTCGGTCATGGCGTGGGCGGTTACACCTATCACCGGCAGGGCCGGCGCGAGCATGCCTAGTTGCCGCGTTGCCTCGAAGCCGTCCATGACCGGCATCTGTACGTCCATCAACACCACGTCGAAGGCCTCGATGCCGTGTTCGGCCAGTCGCTCGAATACCTGCGCACCGTGTTCGGCAAAAACCACGCTGGCGCCTTCGTGCTGCAGCACGTCTTCGAGTATCACCCGGTTGGTTGCCACGTCCTCGGCGGCCAGCACGCGCAGGCCGGCGAGCCGCGGTCCTGGCGTGGCCAGTTCGCGCCGCGCGGCCACGTCCTGTTCGGGTGCCGCCGTGAGCGGCAGCCACAGGGTGAATGTACTGCCGGCATTCTGTAGACTGTAGGCACGCAGATCGCCGCCCATCAGGCGCGCCAGCTTGCGGCTGATGGCCAGCCCCAGCCCGGTGCCGCCATATTTGCGGGTGGTGGATCCGTCCGCCTGTTCGAAGGGCTGGAACAGGCGCGCTAGTTGTTCCGCGCTCATGCCGGAACCGGTGTCGCGCACGTCGAATGCCACGCCTTCGCTGCCAGCGTATACCGACAGCGCGACTTCCCCGTGATCGGTAAATTTGAAGGCATTCGACAGCAGATTAACGAGCACCTGGCGCAGCCGCAACGGATCGCCGCGCACCCAGGCGGGCAGGTGGGGCGCAATCTCGACGACAAAATCCAGGTGTTTCACCTGTGCGCGCTCGACTGCCATTTCTGCCGCCGATTCGACCGTGGCGCGCAAATTGAAGGGGCGCTCTTCCACCCCGAATTTACCGGCTTCGATCTTGGAAAAGTCCAGGATGTCGTTGATCACGCCCAGCAGATGGCGCGCCGCGGCCAGTATCTGGTCGAAGCGCGGCTCGGCCACGGTCTGTTTGCTGTCGCGCATACCCATGCGCGCGAGGCCCAGGATGGCGTTGAGCGGGGTGCGGATTTCATGGCTCATGTTGGCCAGAAATTCACTTTTCACGCTGGCCAGCCGCTCGGCCTGTTCTTTTGCCGCGGCCAGTTCGCGCTGTAGCCGCTTCAACGCGGTCACGTCGGTGGCGACGCCGATCAGCCCCTGCGCCTTGCCGTGCTCGTCCAGCATGGGCATTTTGGTGGTGAGGTAGTCGTGCAGCGTGCCGTCGGCATGTGGAACCAGCTCTTCAAAGGTGTGCGCCGCGCTGCCGGCCATTACCTTCTGGTCGATGTCGATGATTTCGGCGGCGGCCGGGGCGGGGAATAATTCCGTGTCGTCGTGGCCGATCACCCGTTCGCGTGGAAAGCCGGTGCCCAATTCATACTGCCGGTTGATCATGAGGTGCCGGCCGTCCCTGTCCTTCATGAAAAATATGGCGGGCAAGCTTTCGATCACCAGTTCAAGCTGGCGCTGTTTGCTTTCGAGGTCGGCAGTGCGCGCGCGCACCGTGCGTTCGAGTTGTTCGCGGTCGCGGCGGATGACCGCTTCGGCCAGTTTGCGCTGGGTAATGTCGCGCACGATGGCCTGCAGCAGCGTGCGGCCGTCGTAGTGCAGGGCGCTCAGGCTTACGTCGGCGTCGAACTGGCGGCCGTCGCCGCGTGCGAACAGCCATTCGAAGCGCTGCGGCATACCGCCCAGTGCCGCGCCGAATACGCGCGCCAGCAATTCCGCCGAATTTTGACCATCGCGTTGCTGCACCGGGGAAAAGTCGGCCAGTGCGTGGCCGACGCACTCCTCGCGCAGGCGGTCGAAAATTTCCAGGGTGTGTGCATTGCATTCGACCACCGCGTCGCGGTCCAGTAACAGGATGGCGTCATTGGCCTGATCGAACAGCGTGCGGTAGCGCAACTGGCTACCCTCGAGCGCGGCGGCGCGCTCGGCCAGCGCATCCACCATGACGTTGAAATTGTGTGCGAGCTGCGCCAGTTCCAGCGGCCCACCGGCCGGGGCGCGGGTGCGCAGATTGCCGGCGGCGATCGACTGGCTGGCGGCCAGCAATGCACGGATTTGTCGGTTTGCGCGCAGTCCCACCGCGGCCAGCAACAATAGCGCGGCACCCAGGCCGGCGCTCAGCAGCAACAGGTTTTCGCGCAGGATGCGCGCGTTTGCCTGCTCGATGAAACCGGCCGAAAAGCCGTAATGCAGGCTGCCGATCTGGTCGTCGGCCAGCAGTATGGGTTGCGCGACGTGCAGGATGCCGTCCGCCGGCAGGGATTTGAAGGCGTTTTGCGGCGCCGGCAGGGGCAGGGGTGCGCTATGCGTTTTTACCAGTACCTGGCCGCTTTCATTCGTGACGGCGATGTAGATGATGCCGTGATCATTGCCTTCGACGAGGCCGTTCAGATAGGCGTCCAGCGTCACGAGACCGGCCGGCGTGGTGTGCGGCACGATGGCGAGGTTGAGGGTTTCGGACGTCTGGCGCAAGGTGGAGCGCAGGTTTTCCAGCGCCACCGATTTGAGTACGCGCGTGGTATTGAAACTGACCAGCACAAATAAAGCGATCAGCAAAATGATGCTGCCGGCCGCGAACTGGGCGCGCAAGCTGGTTGGGATGATGCGCACGCCAAGGCTCCGCTAGAACAGGAAATCGAAATTCAGCGTGAATAGCCGGCCAGTGCCCGGCTGCGCCAAATTGTAATCCGGTCCGAAATTGCGATATGGCCCCAAACTATTGTGGTCCGGACGTATCCAGTCCATCTGTGCCTTTACGGTCAGGCGCGGCTGGGCGGCCCAGGCCATGCCGAGCGACAGGCTGGTGTCGTCAGTGTGTTGACCTCTGTACAGGGCGATCAGCGTCGGTTCAAGGAAGCCGGCGCGTGAATCGCCTTCGGGCCCGCGGGTCCATCGCCGCGCCAAGGTGGCGTAGGGTGTCCATGCGCCCACACTGCGCCCAAGTGTGACGTAAGCACCGAACTGCTTGCGCAGTGCACTGCTTGTGGAAAAGCTTGCCGACATTTCACTCATCAGTAGCCAGTCACCGTTCTCGTGGCGCATTCCGGCCGTTACCAAATGGATGAGTTTCTTATTTACGTCGAGGTCGTCGGCGACTGCGTTACCGTCCGGAAGCGTACGCAGGGTGGCCAGAAACGACTCGAACGCCCCGTAGTCGGCCTTCACGCGGCCTGCCGTGTAGCCCAGTTTGAATTGCGTCGTGGCGCGCTGCAGGGTGGCGTTGAAGAAGCCATAATTTGCCCGCAAGTGGCTGATTTGGCGTGTGTTGCTAGGCGGGGGGGGGATGCCGATGCTACGCAGGATGACTTCGGTCGAGTTATTGGCTGGGCTGGTAACCCGTGTGGTGCCCAAACCAGCGTGCAGTTCGGCGTGCCAACTGGCGATGTCGCGCCGATGCAGGACTTCTATGCCGTCGAAACTGAACACCGGCGCAAGGCCATATACCTCGACCGGCGGGCGCACCCAGGGCATGGCATAGCGCACCTGACGCGATTCGGAATACAAAAAGCTCGCGAACGGCGCGCGCCCCAGGCGCACGGTCCACGCCTCGTCAGGGTGCCAGCGTAGTTGGGCCACCGTCGGGTCGGGCGTGAAACTGCGGTCCGGCCTTCGCTCGCTAACCGCCTGCAGTCCCAATTCCAGTGCCGGGCTCAGTTTTACGTCCATCTGCACGCCCAGGTTGCTGTCCAATCCCGCATCGCAACCTTTGCTGCGCCCCGGTCCCCAGGGCAGCACATTGAATGCATAGTCGGCGGTAGAACTGCTGAAGCACGAAACGCCTGCCGTACCAAAGCCGCTGATGCTGACGGGACTGTCGGTCGCTGCGCACAGCGCAGGGGATAAGGGTAGTAGCGCGGCCGTGATGAACCGCAAAGCTCGGAGTTTCACTTTTCTTCTCCGATATCGATGGTGAGCAGGACTTTGCTGCCCGGCGGGCGCTGGTCCTGCATGACATAGGTAATCGCGGATCGGTCCTCCGCCAGCAGGCGGGCGGCTTCTTCGGCACTCAGCGTGGGCGGCGGCCGGCCACGGCCGGTGAATACGCGCTTGGCCCAATAAACGCGCAGGCCCTGGGCGGACATGTCGGCGACGGCGCGATAGAACATTTCGCGCATTTCGGGCTCACGCCTATCTACGGGTTTAAGTCCGCCCGGCGGCGAGCCGCGGTCGAGGAACAGGTCGGCAGCCTGGCTGCGGCTTAGTGGGCCGACCGGCGAATCCTGGCGTGCCACGATGAGCAGGTTGGCGGCTGTGGCGGGTGCCGCCAGCGCTGCCAGCGTGCTAGCCGCGCATACCGCACCTATTGCGCACAACGCGAACGCACGTGCGGCGGCGCGCAGCGAGCCGGGCGGCGCGTGTGCCGCAGCCCCGCCCGTCGATGCGGGCGGCATCCTGGCCTGTGTGTCCGTTTCCGCTTCTTTGTGGGCGGTGTCGATGATCGCCGGTCTCCATGGGCTGCGCGACGGGGATTTCCTGCGGCGCGTTTCCTGCCGATCGCTCGGCTGTGGCGGCGGGGCGGCAGTGCTGCTGCGCCTGCCCGAGTCGAACTTATAAATGAAATTTTCATGCCTGCCAAGCACGTTCGCGGCAGTTCTGCAGGCATAACGTCCCTGCCGGCGCGAACTTGAGCCATCCGTGGGCCCCCGTCTGCTGCCTGCGCAAAGAAGCCGGCGGCGCAATGCGCGCACGGCCGTTTTCGCAACCGAATCCGTTCCGCGCCCGGCCTGTCCAGGCCGGCATCGAGCCGTGATTGCGGGTGGTATTTATAAACTACATTCAAAAACGTTCATAAATAGCAGATTTTTATGATGTTCTACCAATCTAGGATGCCAATAGCATCACTTAAGCCATTGTTGCGCCAAGAAAAAGACGTAAACCATATATTGACGGTGGGAAATTCATCCACTAAAGTGGAGATTCGTGGGGTTAAGTGGTTTTTTTGAGCGCCGGCCGGGGCTCAGGTGGGGTAAAAAAGAATGTTTCAGGGGGCTGCCTCGCTCAGTCTCGACGCCAAAGGTCGTTTGGCGGTCCCGGCACGTCATCGCGAAGCGCTGCAGGCGCTGTGCGCAGGCCGGCTGCTTCTGACCGCTCACCCGCACCGCTGCCTGTTGGTGTATCCCGAGCCCGACTGGGCGCCCATACGCAAAAAAATTCTGGCCGGCTCCAGCCTGGAAAAGAAGTCCGCATGGCTCAAGCGCCTGTTGATCGGTTTTGCGCGCGACGAGGAAATCGATAGCGCCGGCCGCGTGCTGATCAGCCCCGAATTGCGCGAATTCGCCGGGCTGGACAAACAGGTTTGGCTGGTCGGCCAGGGCAATCATTTCGAACTTTGGTCGGACGACCGCTGGCGCAAGCAGCAGGAAGAAATTCTTGCCCAGGGCGACGAGCTGATTCCGCCCGGCATGGAAGAACTGTCGCTATGAGCGCCGCCGCCCACGTCACGGTCATGCGGGACGAAGCCGTGGCAGCGCTCGCGCCCAGGCCGGACGGCATTTACATCGATGCCACCTTTGGCCGCGGCGGGCACACGCGCGCGCTGCTGGCCTGCCTGGCCGAGAGCGGGCGCGTGCTGGCGCTGGATCGCGATCCGGCCGCGATCGCGTCTGCCAGCGCCGCCGCGGATCCGCGGCTCACGCTGGTGCATGCGGCATTTCGAGAACTGGCGGCGGTAGCCGCCGCACATGGCGTGGAGCAAGCCGACGGGGTGTTGTTCGACCTCGGCGTGTCCTCGCCGCAACTGGATGATCCGGCGCGCGGCATGAGTTTCCGGCACGACGCGCCGCTGGACATGCGCATGGATACGAGCCGCGGCGAAACCGCTGCGCAGTGGCTCATGCGCGCACAACCAAGTGAAATCGAGGAGGTGATGCGTGAATATGGGGAAGAACGGTTTGCTCATGCGGTTGCAAAGGCGCTTGTGGCTGCTCGGGCCGCAAATCCTGTCACAACCACGGGACAGTTTGCCGCGATCGTGGCAGGAGCGGTACGCACGCGGGAGCCGGGGCAACATCCGGCGACG
>JAEUNM010000018.1 GCA_016791105.1 Rhodocyclaceae bacterium
ACGGCGGAATGCGCTTCGCTTTTCCGCCCTACGGGCTGGGCGCGTGCAGGCTCGTAGGGCGGATGAGCCGAAGGCGCTATCCGCCGTATGGGGCCGTTAAACCTGGCCTGGCTTTGATTTGCTGCCCGATGTTGGGGGTACGGGAACGGCGGGTAGGCGGCGTGGCCGGTGCTGGCGTCACATGGCGGGGCGGCCAAGCGGCTACGCCTTTACGTGGGGTGTCCACTGACCGCTCCATACGGCGGAATGCGCTTCGCTTTTCCGCCCTACGGGCATGATTGCTTATTTGGCGGCGTTCGCGGTACACCGCTTTTCGTTAGTTGGCATCCGCTCCGAATGCCACGTACAAACTGCTTGCGGGAAACGAAGCCCGACAATCCACGGGCCTTACCTACGATTCCGTTTTCCTGTCGGTCACATAGAGCTTGTAACGCATATCCGAAACGAATATATGCTGCATTAGCCAGCTAAGTACAAAATGGTGGGCGCCGACACGATCGAGGTGGCCAGTTTTCGCTTTCGCCAGAAGTTCATTGATTTTCGCCTTGTAGATCAGGTGTTCTGCCTCCTGCCCGCTGACCCCCGGGTAGCCACACGCCCGCAGCATCGCCTCTTCCGCGGCAAAGTGCACCTGGGCATATTCGTTCAATTCGTTCAGAAGGGCGTGAAATGCCGAATCGGATTCCATGCGATCTGGCTGGGCGCATTCCGCAAGACGGTTGCACAATTCAAGCAGCTTCTGATGGTGGGAATCCATGACGGGATCCCCAACGCTGAAGCTGTCGTCCCAGTTCAAGCGCCTCAACTCTGGTGAGTCGGCTTGGCGTTTCCGGGAAAGCCACTTGAACAATGTCCCATAGAAGCTTTCCGGTTCGACTGGCTTGGTGAGAAAGTCGTCCATGCCGACAGCCAGGCAGCGCTGTCGATCCTCGGCGAAGGCATTCGCCGTCGTTGCCAGAATTGGAATGTTCTTCCCCCTGGCGAGCTGTCGAATTCGCTGCGTGGCCTCCAGGCCGCTCATTACCGGCATCTGCATGTCCATCAAAACCAGGGCATAGTCCTGATTCAGAACCTGGTTCAGTGCCTCAGCGCCATCCGCGGCGATATCGGTAACAAGACCCACTTCTTCCAGCAGTATCCGCGCCACTTCGGCATTGATCGCTTCGTCTTCGGCGAGAAGAATGCGGCTTCCGGCATAGCGTTCCCTGAGCAGCGATTCCACCGAGGCTTCACCGGGGCGGGCTGCGTTCAAGGTGCTACCCCCTTTCTTCAGCCTTGCGGTGAACCAGAAACTGCTGCCTTCCCCAAGAACGCTTGCGGCCCCGGCGTCCCCGCCCATTTGTTGCGCCAGCTTTTTTGTGATGGCAAGGCCCAACCCGGTACCCCCATATTTCCGGGTCATCGTATTGTCCGCTTGCTCGAACGCCGTAAATAGGCGGGACATTGCCGAAGGTTCGATGCCGATCCCGGTGTCGTCGACCTGAAAGCGAACCATCAGGTGGTCTGCGTATTCTTCGGCAACGTTCACGCTCAGGGCAACCCGCCCCCGCTCGGTGAACTTGATTGCATTGACTGCAAAATTGAGGAATCCCTGCTGCAGGCGGGTGGTATCACCGAGCAACAAGGTCGGAGGTACGGCTATCCGGGTGAGGAGTTGCAGCCCCTTGTCTTCAGCTCGGGCCTTGACCATCGCGACGACGTTTGCCAAGACAGACTCAAGTTGCACAGGGCCTTCTTCGAGGCTGAATTTTCCGGCTTCGATCTTGGATAGATCGAGGATGCCGTCGATAACTTCGAGCAGGTGGGCACTGGCGGTGGCGATCTTTGCCAGCCGTTCCTCCTGTTGGGGCGTAACGCCGGACCGGCGGATGAGAAAAGTCATGCCGGTGATGGCGTTGAGGGGCGTCCGAATTTCGTGGCTCATGTTGGCCAGGAAGGCGCTTTTCGAGTTGTTCGCCGCTTCGGCCAACTCCTTGGCCACGGATAACTCCGCCGTGCGCTGCGCGACCTGAGCTTCGAGATGGTCACGATGGGCTTGAAGATCCGATTCCGCCTTCTTGCGCAAGGTAATGTCGGTAGAGATGCCGCAAAGTGCGTAAATGCTTCCATCATCCCTGCGCAGCGGCAGTTTGACGGAATAGTAAGTGGCGGTCTCGCCGGTCTCGATGACGGTATTGGTTTCCTCGGCTCGCAGCGTTTCTCCGCCAAACAGCACTCGGCTATCGTTCTGGCGTAGTTTGGTGGCCGTTGCGGCGTCGAAGAATTTTTCGTCGCCGTGGCCGAATATTTCGGGCATTTCGGCCCCCCAAAGCTTGCGCACGGCAGCATTTGCAAACAGGTAGCTTCCCGCCAAATCTTTCAGGTAGATATAGGCATCCACACTGTCGAGTATGGTCCGCAGCCTTGCCTCGCTTTCGCGTAGCTCCGCCTCGTCGCGCTTGCTCTGGGTGATGTCGCGAAACTCCCATAGGCGATGGTTACGCCCCGCCATCTGCACGGTTTGCGCCGAGATTAGATGTGGACGCACTTCCCCTTTCAGGCGCAGATTGACCGGAAAATCGACGATGCTGCCGAGGCGATCCATTGCCTCCATAACCGCTTCCCGGTCCGCAGGGCTATCCCACAAGCCGAGCGCCAGCGCGGTCTTGCCAATTGCCTCATGTCGTGCAATGCCGGAGGCGCGTATCCAGGCCTCGTTCACGTCCAGAATGCAGCCGGTTTCTGCATCGCTAAACGCCATACCGTTGCTCGCCGCGTTAAAGATGATGGCGTAGTCGACGGTAGTGAGCAACGCGAGCGGCGGGAAATCGGTGTTTTCCATAGCGTTCGGAGTTTTTGAATGGATCAGGCGGCAGCGACTTTCCTTCGCCGCGCGATGTCGCTGTCTTCCAGGCGAGCAAGTGCATCGAGAAAATGCATCTGGAAGCTGCCCGGCCCGTGGGCAATTTCCGCCGCCAATTCCCCAGCGATGCCGACGGTTGCCATGGCCTCTACCGCTGCGTCGAACGGCGAGTCACTGACTGCCAGGAAGGCCCCCGACACAGCACTGGCGGTGCAGCCCATACCCGTAACGCGAGCCATCATGGGATGTCCATTGGCGACGCTTGCGACACGATCGCCGCCAACGATCAGGTCGACCGGGCCGCTGATCGAGAGGGTACAGCCGAGCGAGCGCGACAGCGCCACCGCGTCGTCCCGGACCTGGTCAGGCGTGTGCACGCTATCCACGCCCTTGGTCGCGCTGCCGGACCGCACCAGCGCCCGGATTTCCGACGCGTTACCACGAATGAGGGTCGGCCGCGCAGTACGGATCAAGGACAGCGCTGTATCCGTTCGGTAGGCTGTAGCGCCGCACCCTACCGGGTCGAGTACGACGGGAATGCCGCGCTCGGACGCCACCCGAGCGGCCTTGTGCATCGCGTCGACCCAAGCTGCGCTGAGAGTTCCGATGTTGATGACCAACGCCCGGGCCAGCCCTGCCATCGCCTCGACTTCATCGACGGCATGCGCCATGACGGGCGAAGCGCCCAGGGCCAGCAGCGCATTGGCAGTCGTGTTCATCACCACGTAGTTGGTTATGTTGTGAATTAGCGGGCCTTCGGCCCGAATTTTTGAAAGTTCTGTGGCGTTCATGCCCCCCCCCGGGAGATATCGTCAAGCCTTGGAAAATATGAAAGATGTGAGGACGATTGTGCTTGACCGTACTTGACGCAATCATTGTTGCTCAAATCGCTTGGGCAGGGATAGAAAAAACGTGGGCTTTTCCCCCGGTAAATTCGCACCCTAGGCCTGGGCACCGCGTCGCGCGGACGCAGACAAGCCACTGCTTTCGCTCGTCAAAAAGTATAAAAAGCCCTGCCGTGGGCCGGCCCGTGTCAAGTGCCCCCCCGATGTCGCATGTCGCGAAATACGCCTGCGGGTCCGCTCGGCAACACCGGCAAGAACGCCCGCTCCAGCCCAGGGCGGGAACCCGCTGTACAGCGCGCAGAGCGGTTGCCGCAGAGATTTGACACGCTTCCAGGCGCTGTATGAGGTTCCACCGATCGGCGCATTGGCGTTGATACCTGACCGGCTGCGCCTTCACGTGGGGTGTCCACTTACCGCTCCATACGGCGGAATGCGCTTCGCTTTTCCGCCCTACGGGCCACGCGCGCAGGCTCGTAGGGCGGATGAGCCGAAGGCGCTATCCGCCGTATGGGACCGCTCAGCCTGGCCTGGCTTTGATTTTCTGCCCGAATGTGGATCCAAACACCTGGCGGGTGGGCTGGCGTGGCCGGCGCTAAGTTTGTGTAGCGGGTCGGCCGACCGGCTGCGCCTTCGCGTGGGGTGTCCACTGACCGCTCCATACGGCGGAATGCGCTTCGCTTTTCCGCCCTACGGGCCACGCGCGCAGGCTCGTAGGGCGGATGAGCCGAAGGCGCTATCCGCCGTATGGGGCCGCTCAGCCTGGCCTGGCTTTGATTTTCTGCCCGAATGTGGATCCAAACGCCTGGCGGGTGGGCTGGCGTGGCCGGCGCTAAGTTTGTGTAGCGGGTCGGCCAAGCGGCTACGCCTTCACGTAGGGTGTCCACTTACCGCTCCATACGGCGGAATGCGCTTCGCTTTTCCGCCCTACGGGCCACGCGCCCACGGCCCGGCGGGGATGGACGGCACGCTTGAAGCCGGATCGCCGCGCCTTGAAGCAAACCGGCCGGCATGCTAAATTGCCGCGTCCGGATTTTTGCGCCGCCTGCATGCGTCCTTCCCGTTTTCTGGCCTGGCTGATCATCCTGCTGCTGGTGTTCATGCGGCTTGCGGTGAACGCCCACGCCTGCGGCTATGGCGACGACGGCACGGAAAACCTGAATCCGACCCTGTGCCACCTGCATTGCGTCGATCCGCAAAGCGCTGCCGGTACCGATGTGCCGGCACTGGCTACGGCGGTCGCACCGCACCTGGTGGCCGTGCTGCCAGCCCCGCTTGAGCCGGCCGCGCCGCGCCCCGGCATCAATTCCCCCTTGCGGCGCACCGATCCGCCGCCCCTGCTCGCCTACTGCGTGATGTTGAGCTAGTCCCCGGTCTCCCGAACCTGGCGCCGCCCGGCACGTGCCGGCGCGGCCTTGTCCACCTTGCGGAGACCGCATATGGTCCGTATCAAATGCACCGGCCCACTGGCCGGCGCCCTGTTGTGCTGTGCCGTTCTGAGCCCATTGGCGCTGGCAACCGACACGCTGAGCCTCGATCTCGCCCAGACCCTTGCCGCCAGCCGTTCCGAAACGCTGTCCGCGCAGCGGCTGGAGCACGAATCCGCCGCCGCACGGGCCGTCGCGGCAGGCGAACTGCCCGACCCCAAGCTCATCCTGGGCCTGGAAAATCTGCCGCTGGCGGGCGCCGACGCCTACAGCCTGAGCCGCGATTTCATGACCATGCAGCGCATCGGCCTGATGCAGGAATTTCCGCGCCAGGCCAAGCGCAAACTGCGCGCCGACGCGGCGAGTGCCGAGGCCGAACTGGGCGCGGCCGAACTTGCCGTGAAACGCCTGGAATTGCGCCGCCAGACCGCTGCCGCCTGGTGGGATTTGCGCCTGGCGCAGGACAGTCTGGCCGCGCTGCAGCAACTGGTGGCACCGACCGACCTGCTCGCCCAGGCGGCGCGCGCGCGACTGGCCGGTGGCAAAGGTGGCAGCGGCGAAGCGCTCGCCGCGCAAAGCGCCCGCCTGGCGCTGGCCGACCGGTTGGATGACGCGCGCCGCGACCTGGCGCGCGCGCGCGCCTGGCTGGTGCGCTGGGTGGGTGATGCCGGCGCGAGCGCCGACCTGGCCGCGGCGCCACCGCTGGACCGCCTGCCGCTGGGGCCGGAAGAATTGCTCGCCAGCCTCGAACAGCACGCGCAACTGGCCGTTTATGCGCCCATGGAGCGCCGCGCCCGCAGCGAGGCGGATTTGGCGCGCGCCGCGACGCTGCCGGACTGGAGCCTGGAAGTGTCCTACGCGCGGCGCGGCCCGGCTTACGCGGACATGCTGTCGGTGATGGTACGCATGGACTTGCCGCTATTCGAACAGCGCCGCCAGGCTCCCGAAGCGCGCGCCAAAGCCCTGCAGGCGGAACAGGTGGAAGCCCGCCGCAGCGCGGCCCTGCGCGATTACCGCGCTGGCGTGGAAAGCGCGCTGGCCGAATGGGACGCTGCACAGCGCCGTCTCACCCGCGTGCAGACCGAACTGCTGCCGCTGGCGCGCGCCGAAGCGGCCGCCGCACTGGCCGCCTATCGCGGTGCCCGTGGCGATCTGGCGCCAGCCGTCGAAGCACAAAAGCGCGAAATCGAATTGCAACTGGATACCCTGCGCCGGCGCAAGGAACTGGCCGCGGCCTGGATCGCGCTGGCCTATCTGGTCGAACCCGCCACCGCAGGAGGCCGGCCATGAACCGCGTCAGCACGATAAGCGCCGCGGCAGCCCTGCTCGCGCTCGGACTGGGCGCTGGCTACCTGGCCGGCCGGCAGGCGGCGCCGCCCACCGCCGCCGCGGCACAAGCGGTACAAGCGGCGCCATCCAGCCAGGCCGCCGCTGCGCGCACGGACCCGAAAACCGGCCGCCCCGTGCTGTACTGGCACGACCCCATGGTGCCCGGCCAGCGCTTCGACAAGCCTGGTCGCTCGCCCTTCATGGACATGGATTTGGTGCCGGTATTTGCCGACGAAGCCGGCGACGCCGCCGGCGCCGTGCGCATCGATCCGCGCCTGCAGCAAAACCTGGGCGTGCGCCTCGCCAAAGTGGTGGAAGCGCGCCTGGACATGCGCCTGCGCGCCACCGGCGCGGTGGCCTACGACGAAAACGCCGTCGCCGTGGTGAGCGCACGCGCCAGCGGCTATATAGATCGCCTCTACGTGCGCGCGCTGCTCGACCCGGTACGCGCCGGCGCGCCTTTGGCCGAATTGCTGGCGGCGGACTGGGTGGCGGCGCAGGAAGAATACCTGGCGCTGGCACAGGCCGGCGCTGCCGCCGCGGATTTGCGCGCAGCGGCACGCCAGCGCCTGACCGTGCTGGGCATGCCGGAAGCGGCCATACGCCGCATCGAAGCGAGCGGCCGCGCCGAGCCGCGCGTGCTGCTCGCCAGCCCCATATCCGGCGTGGTGGGCGAAATCGGCGCGCGCGAGGGCATGACCGCCATGCAGGGCGCCGTGCTGTTCCGCATCAACGGTCTGGACAAGGTATGGGTGAATGCCCAGGTACCGGAGTCGCAAGCCGGCCAGCTCGCGCCGGGCGTGGCGGTTTCGGCCAGCGTGCCGGCATTCCCGGGCCAGCGCTACGCCGGCCGCGTGATCGCACTTTTGCCACAGGTGGCGGAAGCCACGCGCAGCCTGGTCGCGCGCGTGGAACTGGATAACCCGGGCTGGCGCCTCAAGCCCGGCATGTACGCCAGCCTGGAACTGGGCACCGCGCAATCCCGGCCGGTATTGCAAGTGCCCAGCGAAGCCGTGCTGCACCGCGGCCGGCAAAGCCTGGTGCTGCTGGCCCTGGGCGAAGGCCGCTTCAAGCCGGTGCCGGTGACGCCCGGCAGCGAATCGGATGGCATGACTGAAATTCGCGCCGGGCTGGCGGCCGGGCAGGAAGTAGTCAGTTCCGCGCAATTCCTGATTGATTCCGAAGCCAGCCTCAAAGCCGCCGTGGGCCGCATGGACGAAGCACCGGCCGGGGACGCGCAATGATCGCCGCGCTGATCCGCTGGTCGCTGCACAACCGCTTCCTGGTGCTGCTGGCTGCGCTGGGCCTCAGCGCCTGGGGAACATGGGCCGTGCTGCATACGCCGCTCGACGCCCTGCCCGATCTGTCCGACGTGCAGGTCATCATACGCACACCTTATCCGGGTCAGGCGCCACGCATCGTCGAGGACCAGGTGACCTACCCGCTCGCCACCACCATGCTGTCCGTGCCGGGCGCCAAAACCGTGCGCGCCTATTCGATGTTCGGCGATTCTTACGTGTATGTGCTGTTCGAGGACGGCACCGACCTCTATTGGGCGCGCTCGCGCGTGCTCGAATACCTGAACCAGGTGCAGGGCCGCCTGCCGGAATCGGCGCGCCCCGCGCTGGGACCGGACGCCACCGGCGTGGGCTGGATATACGAATACGCGCTGGTCGATAAAGGTGGCAACAACGACCTCGGCCAATTGCGCGCGCTGCAGGACTGGTTCCTCAAGTACGAACTGAAAGCCGTGCCTGACGTGGCCGAAGTGGCCAGCCTGGGCGGCATGGTGCGGCAATACCAGATCGTGCTGGACCCGGACCGCCTGCTCGCCTACCGCCTGCCGCAAGCCCGCGTGATCGACGCGATACGCCGTGCCAACCAGGAAACCGGCGGCTCGGTGCTGGAACTGGGCGAAGCCGAATACATGGTGCGCGCCTCGGGCTATCTCAAATCGCTGGACGATTTCCGCAACATTCCGCTCACCAGCGACGCCGCCGGCACGCCGGTGCTGCTGGCCGATGTCGCGCGCGTACAGATGGGACCGGAAATGCGCCGCGGCATCGCGGAACTGGACGGCCAGGGCGAAGTGGCGGGCGGCGTGGTGGTGATGCGCTCCGGGCGCAATGCGCTCGCCACCATCGCGGCCGTGAAAGCCAAGCTCGAAACCCTCAAGGCGGCGCTGCCGGCCGGCGTGGAAATCGTGCCGACTTACGACCGCTCGCAACTGATCCTGCGCGCCGTGCATAACCTGCAAGGCAAGCTGATCGAAGAATTTGTCGTGGTGGCGCTGGTGTGCGCGGTATTCCTGCTGCACCTGCGCTCCGCATTGGTGGCCATCGTGTCCTTGCCGCTGGGCGTGCTGGCGGCATTTGTAGTGATGCACTATCAGGGTGTCGCGGCCAACATCATGTCCCTGGGCGGCATCGCAATCGCCATAGGCGCCATGGTCGATGCCGCCGTGGTAATGGTCGAAAACGCCCACAAAAAGCTGGAAGCCTGGCAGCACGCCCACCCCGGCACGGCCATGGATAGTGACACGCGCTGGCAGGAAATCGGCGCGGCGGCGGCCGAGGTGGGGCCGGCGCTGTTCTTTTCGCTGCTCATCATCACCTTGTCTTTCGTGCCGGTATTTACGCTGGAAGCGCAGGAAGGCCGTCTGTTCGCCCCGCTCGCCTACACCAAAACCTATGCCATGGCCGCCGCCGCGGGCCTGTCGGTCACGCTCATTCCGGTCTTGATGGGCTATGCGCTGGGCGGCCGCATACCGGGCGAACAGGCCAACCCGGTCAATCGCTGGCTCATCGCGCTCTATCGTCCGCTATTGGATGGCGTGCTGGCGCGCCCGCGCCTGACACTGACGGTGGCACTATTGATCGCGCTCGGCACGCTCTATCCGGCCGCGCGTCTGGGCGGCGAATTCATGCCGCCGCTGGATGAAGGCGATCTGCTCTACATGCCCAGCGCCTTGCCCGGACTATCCGCCGGCAAGGCCCAGCAGGTGCTGCAGCAAACCGACAAGCTCATTCTTAGTGTGCCCGAAGTGGCGCGCGTATTCGGCAAAATCGGCCGCGCCGATACCGCCACCGACCCGGCGCCGCTGGAAATGGTCGAAACCACCATACAGTTCAAGCCGCGCGAACAATGGCGTGCGGGCATGACACCGGAAAAGCTGGTGGAAGAACTGGACCGCACGGTGCGCCTGCCCGGCCTGGCCAACATATGGGTGCCGCCCATACGCAACCGCATAGACATGCTGGCTACCGGCATCAAAAGCCCGGTCGGCATCAAGGTGGCAGGGCCCACCCTGGCCGGCATAGATCGCGTGGCGCGCGACGTGGAGCGCGCGGTGCGCGAGGTGCCGGGCGTCAGTTCCGCACTGGCCGAGCGTACCGTGGGCGGGCGCTATGTGGATGTGGAAGTCAACCGCCTGGCCGCGGCGCGCTACGGCATGAATGTCGCCGACGTGCAGGAAATAGTCAGTGCCGCGATAGGCGGCGCCAACATAGGCGAAACCGTAGAAGGTCTGCAGCGCTTCCCGATCAGCGTGCGCTACCCGCGCGAATTGCGCGAATCGGTCGATCAATTGCGCCGCCTGCCGGTGCTGAGCGAAGGCGGCGCCAACCTCACGCTGGGCGATCTGGCACGCATTTCGACATCCGACGGCCCGCCCATGTTGAAGAGCGAAAATGCGCGCCTGTCCGGCTGGGTTTATGTGGACATACGCGGGCGCGATTTAAGCTCCACCGTGGCGGATCTGAAGCGCGCCGTCGCGCAACAGGTACACCTGCCGCCCGGCCACACCATCACCTGGTCCGGCCAGTATGAATTTCTGGAGCGCGCCGCAGCGCGGTTAAAGGTGGTCGTGCCGGCCACTCTGGGCATCATATTCGTGCTGCTGTTTCTGGCCTTCCGCCGCGTGGATGAAGCGCTGCTCATCATGGCCAGCCTGCCCTTCGCGCTGGTGGGCGGAGTGTGGCTGCTATACATCCTGGGCCATCCCATGAGCGTGGCATCGGCCGTAGGTTTCATCGCGCTGGCCGGCGTGGCGGCCGAATTCGGCGTGATCATGCTGCTCTACCTGAAACAGGCCTGGGATTCAGCCCTGGCGGCCGGCGCCGCGCCCAGCCTCACGCAACTAATGGCCGCCATACGCGACGGCGCCGTACTGCGCGTGCGCCCCAAAGCCATGACCGTGGCGGTGATATTGGCCGGCCTCATGCCCATCCTGTTCGGCAGCGGCACCGGCTCGGAAGTCATGCAGCGCATCGCCGCGCCCATGGTAGGCGGCATGATTACCGCGCCGCTATTGTCGATGTTCGTGATCCCCGCCGGATATTTATTGCTGCGCCGGCGCCGACTCACTGCGTAGGTTGGGGTGACGAAGGAACCCCAACAATCCGCGCGTTTTAGACCCACGACCCGTTCAATCTGATTTCAGCAAGCCAGATTAATCGACCATGCCGGTCGTGTGGCGGGCAATCAACGCCCCTGCGTAACGCCACCGGCAGCGTTGGGGTTCGCAAGCTCACCCCAACCTACGGGCGCATTTCGTAGGTTGGGGTGACGAAGGAACCCCAACAATCCACGTGTATGAAACCCACGGTCCGATCAATCTGATTTCGGCAAGCCAGATTAAGCGGCCGCCCCCGTCGTGTGGCGGACAATCAACGCACCTGTGCAAAGCCACCGGGAGCGTTGGGGTTCGCGAGATCACCCCAACCTACGTGCTCTAATGGGTATTAAACCCCAGCCTCAGGTCAATTCAATTTAGACAACCTATACCAATTTCACCAAGGCCGCGCATCACCCGCCCTCAGACCGCTCGATCACCGGCACCACCCCCAACTCCGGCACGGAACTGGTCCAGACACCTCGTTCTGCATTCCATTGCAAGCCCAGCGCGGAGGGCAATTCCTTGTCGATGATCAACAACCGGACCGGATGCCAAAAATGCGCGCGGCGCCCAATCAATGTCTCGATCGCGGCGATCAGATCCGCCTGCGGCATTCCGTCCGCGACGATGAGCGTGGCGCGGCGCGGACTGAACGCAGCAATCGCCGCGCGCCCCGCGGTATCCTCCGCGAGGTAGCCGCCGTCCCAGGGATCGCTTCTTTGGCGCGCGCGCCACCAGCAGCAATCCTGCAACTTGACGCGCAGGCGCAGCCATAAACCGCCCCAGCGGCTGGCACAGGCTTCCAGTTGCAGCGTGCCGTCCAGATCACGGCCCAGTGCCAGGGCCAGGGCCAGACGCGACTTACCGGCGCCCTTGCTACCGGTCAATACCGCAACCGAAAAGCGCGCCGGCACATCCGGCATGCGCCAGGGCCGTAAAAACGGGCTGGCGCCGCTTCCGGCGCCGTTGAAACACCAGGCCTCGAGTTGGCGCCAGACTTCGGCCTGCTCACCGCCCGATGGCGCACCACCCGGCACAACCGGATCGACCGGCGGCCACGGGCGCAGGGCTGCGCCGTCATAGCGTGCAATCAAGGCCGGCCCGATGCGCCGTCCGACCACCCACATGATGGGAAAGAACGCGAGCGCGAATAGCAATAGTTCGCGGACCAGGCCCTGGCCCTGCTGCCAACGTTGCGGACCACCCAACAGGGCAAGGGCAATGCCTGCCGCGACTACCGCGAGGCCGCCGGCCACCACCAGCGTGGCCATGGCCTCCCTTATGTTTCCACGCTGACGCCTGGGCTGGATGATTGGGCTCATGCTTGCTGTATTCGCCCGATCGGCGGAGATTTTTGTAAGTAACCGGGCCGGAACAGGTGCGGCAGCGGCTGCGCCGATCATATCAGCAAGCCCGGAACTTTTCGGTCGGTTCGCCCAGGGCGCGCAAGTACGCCGGATCGTAGGATCGTAGGGCGGATAAGCCGCAGGCGCAATCCGCCGTATGGAGACCTTCAAGCACCACGGGCGGAAAGTTCCGTGCGACCGCGAAAATGCTGGGGTTCGCGAACTCACCCCAACGTACCGGCTTGAATTGATTGGCGCAATCCCCGCAGAAAATTGCGCCGTGTACGACCGTGCGCGGCTATTTGGCGCGCTTCCAGACCTGATAGGAGGTTCCGCCTATTGCGGCACTGGCATTGGCGATTTTCAACTCGTCCCCGGCGAGCGTGACCACCCGCTTCTGATTTTCGGCATCCCAATTCGGAAAGGTGCTGCCATCGATATGCAGGCTAAGCGTTTTGTCCGCCTCGTTCGCCGTATAGCGGCCGAAATAAGCGATCGAGCCCTGCACCACGGCCTGATTTTCCTCCGCCGTGCCTTTAGTACGGCTATTGGCAGCGAATTTCGGCAGGCTGGCACGCATCAGTATGACCATGAATCGGCCATCCGCGCTCAACATGAGGCTGCCGCGCGGCCCGGACCCGAACGGCTCGGTTTTTTTGCCGTCCTGTTCCACCACCACCGAGTCTAAAGTCCAGGCCCCCACCAGGCTTTGCGCCATCCCTCCCGGTGCCTGTTGTGCGAACGCATGCGTATGCAGCCCCAGCACTGCCGCGACGGCGACGAACAGCAGGGGAATTTTCGACAGCCTGGTGGAGAAGCTTTTCATGAGACTTTCCTTTGTTGTTGGAGCACGGCTTCAGTTTAGTTCAGCTTGCGCGCACAAAGAAGCCCCGCCACAGTTTTTTTGCCCGCGCCAAATGGGAGGCGCTGCGCGGCCGGCAGAGATGCCCAAACCGGCCCGCTGGCAATGCCGTTCAGCTTGCGCCGGCGGCACGGTTTCGCGCCTCTCCATCAGGTCGATTATCGCCAGTGCCCAGCCGCCGCGCGCCCAATGCGAGTACCTCCGCGCCCTCTGTCCGGACGCGCGTGGCGGCGTAAACATTGCGGCTTCGCGGCCTGCGCGATGGCACCGGGCCCGTGCAGGGCGGGAAGCGCGCCGAGGCGGCCGGGACGATGCGTACCGCATCCGGCACACGCGATGCACAGCCTGCCTTAAGGGAGGCTTAATGTAGCAGCGATACCGTCGCACGCTGGCGCCGGTGTGTCCGGCAGCAATTCGGGGCAGGCATGGCGTCCGTTTCGCCCTCGGGGCAAGTGGATTTGCACCCGGACCTTGCCCGGTAGCCAATGTAGTTCGCAACACGGCAGGCAGTGGGAGTGTAGGTCCACGCCTCGTGACGTCGGCGCGTCGCGATCTGGCGGCCAGAAAAAAGGAAGGAGTTCAAGGCCATGTACTTCAATTCGCTGTGCGCCGCGCGTCGGCGCCCATTCCCTGCTGCATATGGCGGCTTCGCGCTTTTGCTCGCGCTGTTTGCGGGCTTGTTGGGCATCTGCGGTGCGGCAGGCGCCGCGGAACTGACGGTAAGCCCGGACAAAATGACCCTGGCCGCCAAAACTTCCGCCAAGGCGACGGTTACTTATGCGTCTGGCGCAGTGAGCGTCTCCACCTCCAATAGCGCGGTGGCAAAAGCCACTTACTCGTCCGGCATCGTTACCGTGAGCGGTGTTGCGGCCGGCCAGGCGGTGATCAGCGTGCGCGATTCGGCCCAGACGCGCACCATAGAAGTTCTGGTCACGGCAAGCAGCGGCGGGACCGGCGGCACGAGTACCTATGCCGTGCTCGCCGCCAACGACCTCGGCATGCATTGTGCCGACCAGGATTACCAGATCTTCTCCATCCTGCCGCCATTCAACGTGGTGCATGCGCAGGTGATCAAAAAGGGCAGCAAGCCACTCATCCTGAACGATTCCAGCGTTGACGTGTACTACAGCGGCGCCTCCAGCCTTAGCGATCCGGCCGGTTCCGGCTCGATCAACACCTATAGCGTGGGCCCCACTTACAAGTCCAATTTCTGGGAGCTGACCACGCGCAACCAGTCTTACGGCACGCAAACCTACCGGCGGCTTTATCCATCGGTTGCGCCGCTCACCAGCGCACTGGATTCGTTTGCGCCGCTGCCCGACAACGTCGGCCTGCCGGTACCCGATCCGAACCAGTTTCCGGCCCTGTCCATCGCGCAGCAAGCCATGCCGGCGACCACGCCGCAGAAATTCCAGCGCTATGACCCCAATCTGGCGTTTTTCACAAACTTTCCCTTTGGCGGCACGATAGTCGGTGTCAATTGGTTTTCCGCCGACGGCATTCCGATTTTGCCGCGCGACGACAAGGGCGTCACCAATGCTTACCCGCTGTTGCGCATCAGCGCCGTGACGCGCGGTGCGGCGCCCACCAGTACGCCGCTCGCCAAACTGGACGTGGTGGTGCCGGTGGCGTCGGAGGCCGACTGCCGCCTGTGCCATGCATCGTCGTCCGACTACGGCTCCGGCCGCGCGACGGATTTCGCCGGCACCACGAAATATGCCTCCGGCGTGGCCTGGAGCATCGCCACCGCAGCCGCCTCACCCGGCCCGGAACCGCTGCAGAACGCGGCCAAAATCAACATCCTGCGTCTGCACGACGCCAAGCACGGCACGCGCTACACGTCGAGTGCCACGGGCGCCGCCACGCCTTGCCGGAATGGCAACGAAGCATCCTGTCTGGACGTACGGCGCAGCATCCAGTGCTCGCAGTGCCACTACACGCCGGCTCTGGATTTGCTGCACGCCGGCCCGGTGAACGATACCGGCATGGGTGAAGAAGGCCGCCAGCAGACGCGGCATATTTCGATGTCGCGCGCGATGCACGCCAACCACGGCCAATACACGGACATTTTCCCGGACATGCCGGCGCCGCGCAGCGCCAACCGCACCACCACGGTGGTGAACCAGGTGCTGCAGGACACCTGCTATGCCTGCCATCCCGGCAAGGTGAGCAAGTGCTTGCGCGGCACCATGGCGACTGGCGGTGTGGTGTGCCAGGATTGCCACGGCCAGATGCGCCAGGTGGGCAACGACTTTTCCGCCAATCTGGCCAGTGGTGGCAGCCTGGATCTCGCCAAACGCGTGCCCTGGGCGCATGAGCCGAAATGCCAGTCCTGCCACGTCGGCGATGTACTCACCGTCGCCGCCATGGACCGCAGCAATATGATCGTGGCCAATGACGGACTTCGATTGCTGCAGGCCTACCTGACCAGCGATGCCGGCAAGGACGCGCTGCCCAATATTCAGTCGCCCGCGTCGCGCTTCGCAGAAAACGCCAGCCTGTACCGGCTATCGAAAGGTCACGGCGGGGTAATGTGCAAAGCTTGCCACGGCTCCACCCATGCCGAGTGGCCCAATGCCAATCCCAACGCCAACGACAACGTCGCGGCCAAGCAGTTGCAGGGCCACACCGGCACCATCGTGGAGTGCGCAAGCTGCCACACCGGCACGCTGGCCAACAATCTGAATGGTCCGCATGGCATCCACCCGGTGAATAGCAGTTCTTTCGTGTCCAATCACGAATCACTGGCGGTGGCCGACCGCAATAGTTGCCGTAGCTGCCACGGCAATCGCGGCCAGGGCTCGGTGCTGTCGCGCACCTTCGCCGACCGCAGCTTCACAGTGGAAGGCCGCACCGTGAAATTCCTCAAGGGTACGCAGGTTCGTTGCGACGCCTGCCACGAACAGCAGCTTTGATGGAGTGAGCGCGGATGCCCCGGGTTATGGGGCATCCGCTGCCGCGGCAATGGCAGGCCGTAGGGTGGATAAGCCACAGGCCCGATCCGCCGTACGGGGGCCTTGGACACGCGTCGGGCGTGTGATGTGTGGGCGCGTCAAAAGGCTTGATTCCGGTCGCGCCGGCTTCGTACAGGTCGCTTCGCGACCACAAGCGCTTCATACGGGTTCATACGTCTCCATACGGCGGATTGCGCTTCGCTTATCCGCCCTACGCGGCTACGGGGCCTGAAGCTTTAGTTTGGCGTATATGTTGAGGCGCGTTTCCAGCACGCGCTCAAGCAGGGCCGCGCCGCGTTGTTCTTCGCCGCTCTCCAGCGCGAATTCGGCTTCGGCCAGTTTGGCGCCGCTGTCGTCGATGACGGAAGGATGGCGGTGGCGCCGGCCCATAATCGCGATGCCGCGCTGGAAGGCCGTGACGGCGCGCTTGGTATCGCCTTTGGCGAGGCGTGTGCGGCCCGCGTTAAGCCAGGTGTCGGCTTCCAGATAATGCCGGTGCGCGATGCGTTCCAGTTCGGCTTGCGCGGCAGCCAATGCCGGCGTGGCGGTATCGGGCGCCCACTCGTGCTGGCCGTGCGGATTGCCGCCCAGTTGCAGCTCCAGGCGCACTCCTTCACCCAAAGCTTCGGGCTCGGCCACGGCCCGCCCCAGCGCGATCTGCGCCTGGCCTGCCTCGGCCGGCGCGCCGGACCAGTCGCGGCCGAACATGAGCACCGCTTCGGCGGTGCGCGCATGCGCGGCGATGTGCACCAAATCCGGCCGCAACCAGGAAATGACGACGATTTGCGCGGGTTCCACGCTGCTTAGCGTAGCGCCCAGAAAATTGGCGGGTAAATGGCTCATGTATGGTCTTTAGTCGTTTCTGGCGCAGGCGATTACCCACTCCTTAGTTGGCCTGGAAGCACAGCGCCGGTCGCCTACTGGCGTTTCAGTTTGCCGTCCTTGCCCTCGTAATAGGCCATGTCATATTTGCGCGCCATTGCCTTGGTGGCGGCGGAACTGGCGTCCTGCATGCTCTTGCCGGACTGGCGCTGTTGCTTGAAGGAATCGTTCCATTCGTCGTCCAGATCCTGCCATGGCAAATTTTTCGGGGTGGCGTCGGTGGGCATGATCATGAACTGCTTGTTGCCGGCATCGACGTAAATAGGCTCTTTGTAATAGTAGGCATAGGCGACATCGGCGCCGCTGAAACTGACGCCCTTGTAGCCGCCTTCCGATTTGTCATAGGGATGGGTGTGCATGGTGCCGACTATCGTCTCATCGGCATCCACCTTGCGATCCGGCATGAAGGCGCCCGATTCGCCCGCGCCTTTATTCACCAGTTTCAGTCCGCCCTGGCTGTCTTTGACCAGCGTGCCGCCGTGTTCCTGGCTCTTGCCGTTGGGGAAACTGTCGCTGTACTGCTGTTTGAAATCCTTATCCACCGAACTGGGCAGGCGCACTTCGTTCGGCGCCGAATCCACGTCATTGGGCAAATTGCCGGGACAAGGCACGGAAGCCGAACCGACCGACTTCTTGTCGCTGGGTTTGTCCGGATTGCCACTACCGCCCATGCACATGCTCAGACCTCCGTGCCGCGCATGGCGGCTTTGAGGTAGGCGAAGGCGCGCGGCGGAATGCGCGCGATGCGTGCATCGGGCGACAAGCCGTCGCCGCCGGCCAGCAGTTCGGCCACCCAGGGATATTGCGCATCGTCCAGCACCCCATGCCCCAGCACGAACATCAACGCTGCCAGGCGGAACGCGGACGCGCTAGTGGCGGCACCCAGGCCACGCGCACAGTCGACGGCGTGAGCGATGAGCGCACTCAGCGCGGGTTCACCCACGTACAGCAGCTTCATCGGCGACACGTGGCGAAAATAACGCATGCCCACGGCGTGGGCGTCGAGGTCCGGCGCCAGGCGCTCGAAATCCAGTTGTTGCGCGCGCTCCATCGATTCTCGGTATGCACGCCTGTCCAGCCCGGCCACCTTTTCGATGTAATCCATAGTGGCCGCGTGCAGTGCATCGGCGCGTGCAGCCGGACGGTCGCCTTCCGCATCGAGCAGGGCATGCAGCCAGTGGTATTGCGGATCGCTGTCGAATGCGCTGCCGAACAGGAACATCAATTCGACATAGAGCTTCACTTCGCCGCGCGCTTCGAAGCCGTGACTGCGCGCGCGCTGTATGCCGGCGCGCGCGATGGCGACCACGCCCGCGCGGCCCAGGGCACGGCAATGCTGCGGCGCAAAGTCGAACAAGTGCGTGGCAAGTTGCTCGGCGAACTCGGCCGTCACGGCATGTTCGAGCGCCCGCATCTGTGCCTTGCGAATTTTGAGCATGGGATATGCGATCCGGCCTTGGCTTCGTCCCGAAACTTAGCACAGCCCGGGCCGCACGCAACTGACGAACACGTCACGCGACGCAAACGGCGCCGGGAACGTGGGCGTGTCGCCCGCGTATCGACGCCCGATGGCTGCCATCGCCGGCGGGACGCCGCGTGCCTTTGCGCAGCGATTTACAATGCGCTGCGCCCGACGCCCTGCGCCGCGCTGTTCCACGCAACTTCTACGGCCCAACCGGCAATGACCTCTACCGATTTCGCCCCGCCCAGCGATCCGCCCGCGCCGGATCTCGTTTTCATGCGCGAAGCGCTGGATCTCGCACGCCAGGCCGGCAGCCTGGGCGAGGTGCCGGTGGGCGCGCTGGTAGTGCAGGACGGCGTCGTGATCGGGCGCGGCTTCAATCGGCCGATAGCGGCCAGCGACGCCAGCGCGCACGCCGAAATCATGGCTCTGCGCGCGGCCGGGCAGCATGTGGGCAATTACCGCCTGCCCGGCTGCACCCTGTACGTGACGCTGGAACCGTGCGCCATGTGCGCCGGCGCGATCATGCACGCGCGCATAGAGCGCGTGGTATTCGGCGCCGCGGACCCGAAAACCGGCGCCTGCGGCAGCGTCGTCGATCTGTTCGGCGAAGCGCGCCTGAATCACCACGCCACGGTGGCCGGGGGTGTGCTGGCGGATGATAGCGCGCAGTTGTTGCGCTCGTTCTTCGCCGCCCGGCGCACCCGCAGCGATCTCGCCTGAGTGGCTTGAGCCCGGCCTGACAGAGAACCCCACGTGCGCCGCAACATGGCCGGATGTTGATTTGAATCAGTTCCGTCCAGTCTTTCCCGCGCCTTGTGACGTACTATGCACCTAAAGCATCCATGCAAGCGCAGAATTGGTGCGGCTACGGAAAAATTTTCCGACAAAACAGTCTTCTTTTTGAGCACGGCTGTGGGGAGAAAAAATGACAGATGTTAATGACATTGCCAGCATGCGAACTTCTGGCAAGGCTTGGCCAAACGCCCGCCGGGTGCCGCTGGCGGCGTGCGCGGTGGCGCTCTTTTGTGCAAGTGCAACATTCGCCAGTGGCAGCGCGACGGCCGCCGATGCCCAGCCCGCCGTTCGCAGCCAACCCGCCACGCACGCCGCACAGAGCTTTCACGTCAGCCGCATCGTGGTGAGCGGCCACGATCTGTTATTCGCCGATCGCATAGAGCGCACCTTGCCTGCCTATCTGGGGCGCCGGCTGGGCGCGCGCGACGTGCAGTCCTTGCTGGCCCGGTTGCGCGGCATATTCGTGGCGGGCGGTTACGGCGCCACCTGCGCGACAGCAAGTGCCCCCATGGCGCACGACGGCACGCTGGAAATCAACATCCGGCCGGCACGCACAAGCCCCACGGATGCGCCTGCGGACGGGCAATCCGTCTAAGCATGCGCTTGCAGGGCCATGTGACCCCTGAAGTTCCCTGGCCCCGAGCCGGCGCCGATCAATCGGCGCCACACAGCGCGCCTGCGGCCCCCGCCGCAGACCTTTTGCCTGATTCCCGCCTGCCGCAAAAACGGTAGTATTGCGCCGGCCGCGTGGCCGCGACGCATAATTCGACCGACATCATGGCAGCAGGCAATACTTACGACGAATCCTCGTTCCGCGTACTGAAAGGACTGGAGCCGGTACGCGAACGGCCGGGCATGTACACCCGCACCGACAGCCCGACCCACATCATCCAGGAAGTGATCGACAACGCCGCCGACGAGGCGCTGGCCGGTTTCGCCAAACACATACACGTGGCGGTGCTGAAAGACGGTTCCGTGGCCGTCACCGACGACGGCCGCGGCATCCCGGTCGGCCCGCATCCGGAAGAAAAAATCCCGGTGGTGGTGCTGGCATTCACGCGCCTGCACGCGGGCGGGAAATTCGACAAAAAAAGCGGCAATACCGCCTACGCCTTTTCCGGCGGCCTGCACGGCGTGGGCGTGGCCGTCACCACCGCCCTGTCGCACCGCGTGAAGGTCGAGGTGCGACGCGATGGCAAGGTACATCAACTGCTGATCGAAGACGGCGGCGAACAGGTCGGCGCGCTGCAGGTCATGGGCAATTGCGGGCGTAGCACCGGCACCCGCGTGCAGGTGTGGCCCAACGAAAAATATTTCGACACCCCGCGCGTGGTGCAAAACGAGCTGGAGCGCCTGTTGCGCTCCAAAGCCATGCTGCTGCCGGGCGTGCAGGTGATACTGGAAACCGACCAGGCGAACGGCCCGCCGCTGCGCAAAACCTGGTCCTACCCGAACGGCATGGTGGGCTATTTGCGCGAAATGGCCGGCGGCACCGAACCCGTTGCGCCGTTTTACGCCGCTGAGCGGCACTCCGACGGCAGCGACGGCTTCGCCGCGGGTGAAGGCGCAGCCTGGGCGCTGGGCTGGTTCGAAGACGCCTGCGCCAGCGAATCCTATGTCAATCTGATTCCCACCGTGGCCGGCGGCACGCACGAATCCGGGCTGCGCGCCGGCGTGTTCGAAGCCATGAAAAGTTTCATCGAACACCACGGTCTGTTGCCGCGCGGCCTCAAATTGCAGCAGGAGGACGTGTGCGGCCGCCTCGCCTACGTGCTGTCGGCGCGCGTGCTCGATCCGCAGTTCCAGGGCCAGGTCAAGGAAAAGCTCAATTCGCGCGAAGCCGTGAAGCTGGTGTCGCAAATGCTGCGCGACCCCTTCGAGGTGTGGCTCAATAACAACGTCGAACATGGCCGGGCCATCGCCGAACTGGCCATCAAAGCCGCCACGGCGCGCCAGAAACAGGCGCAGAAGGTGGAAAAGCGCAAGTCTTCCGGCGTGGCCGTGCTGCCGGGCAAATTATCCGATTGCGAATCCGAGGACATCGCGCAGAACGAGCTGTTTCTGGTCGAGGGCGATTCCGCTGGCGGTAGCGCCAAACTTGCGCGCGACAAGGACTATCAAGCCATTTTGCCGCTGCGCGGCAAGGTGCAGAACGCCTTTGAGATCGACGCCGCGCGCCTCTATGCCAATGCCGAAATACACGACGTGGCGGTGGCGCTGGGCGTGGATGCGCACGGGCGCGACGCGGCGGATTCGGTGCTCGCCAATTTGCGCTACGGCAAGTGCGTGGTGCTGGCCGACGCCGACGTGGATGGATCGCACATCCAGACCTTGCTGCTCACGCTGTTCCTGCGCCATTTCCCGAAACTGGTGGAACGCGGCCATGTGTATATCGCCTTGCCGCCGCTGTACCGGCTGGACGTGCCGGCGCGCGGCAAGCGGCCCATGCGGCGCTTCTACGCACTGGACGAGCGCGAGCGCCGCGCCATACTGGATCGCCTGGCGAAAGAAGGCATCAAGCCCGATGACGTGGAAACCGGACGCTTCAAAGGCCTGGGCGAAATGAACCCGGGCCAGTTGCGCGAAACCGCCATGGACCCGGCCACGCGCCGCGTGCTGCCGGTCACCCTGGAAGAACGCTGGGATGGCGAAACCGCGCGCATGTTCACGCTGTTGATGGGCAAGGGCGAAGCCGCCGGCCGGCGCGACTGGATGGAACGCAAGGGCAACCTCGCCGAACTGGATATCTGATGACCAAGCCCAAGGACCCCACGCTGGACATGTTCGCCGACCCACCGGCCGAAAGCGGCCCCGGCGCCACGCCGATTCCGGCCGCGCCGGCTGCCGCGGAAGCGGAAAGCCGGGCCGACACGCCCGAGGCCGCGCTGGCCCAGGCCGCCCCGCCCGGCGGCGGCGAGCCGCCTGACGCTGCGCTGCCCGATCTACCCGAAGACCGCCTGCCCATCGCGCTTTTTGCCGAGCGCGCCTATCTGGCTTACGCCATGTCGGTGGTGAAAAGCCGCGCCCTGCCGCAGGTGGAAGACGGCCAGAAACCCGTGCAGCGGCGCATCCTGTTCGCCATGCGCGAAATGCGCCTGGGCGCCAGTTCCAAGCACGTGAAAAGCGCGCGCGTGGTGGGCGACGTGATCGGCAAATACCACCCGCACGGCGACAGTTCCGTCTATGACGCGGCCGTGCGCATGGCGCAGGATTTCACGCTGCGCTACCCGCTGATCGACGGCCAGGGCAATTTCGGCTCGCGCGACGGCGACGGCGCCGCGGCCATGCGCTACACGGAATGCCGGCTCACGCCCATAGCCGAACTGCTGCTGGCCGAACTGGACGAAGGCACGGTCGATTTCGGCCCCAATTACGACGGCGCTTTCGAAGAGCCGCTGTTGCTGCCGGCGCGCCTGCCTTTCGTGCTGTTGAATGGCGCGGCCGGCATCGCGGTAGGCATGGCCACCGAAATTCCGCCCCACAACATTCAGGAAGTGGCGGCCGCGCTCAAGCTGCTCATCAAAAAGCCCAGCGCCAGCCTGGACGAAGTGCTGGGGGTGCTACCGGCGCCGGACTTTCCTTGCGGCGCGCAAATCATTTCGCCCGCCGCGGCGCTGCGCGAAGCCTACCAGGGCGGGCGCGGCAGCTTGCGCGTGCGCGCGCGCTGGCGTGTCGAGCCGCTGGCGCGCGGGCAGTGGCGCATCATCGTCGAACAACTGCCGCCCGGCGTTTCCACCGCCAAGGTGCTGTCGGAAATCGAAGCGGCCATCAACCCGCAACCCAAGGCCGGCAAAAAGGACATTACGCAGGACGAAAAAAACCTCAAGACGCTCATTTCCGGCCTGCTCGACCGCCAGCGCGACGAATCGAGCGAAAACGAGCCGGTGCGCATCGTGCTGGAGCCCAAGTCCTCGCGCCAGGATCCGGCCGAATTCATGGCCATCTTCACGGCCCACACCTCGCTCGAAGTCAATGTGCCGATCAACCTCACCATGGTCGGCACCGACGGGCGCCCAGGACAAAAAGGGCTGCTGGACATCCTGCAGCAGTGGATCGCCTTCCGCTACGTGACGGTGGAGCGGCGCACGCGCCACCGGCTGGACCAGGCCGAACGCCGCATCCACATCCTGGAAGGCCGCATGATCGCCTTCCTGAATATCGAACAAGTGATACGCGTCATCCGCGAATCGGACGAGCCCAAGCCGGCGCTCATCGCGGCTTTCGGGCTGACCGAAATCCAGGCCGAGGACATCCTGGAAATCCGCCTGCGCCAACTGGCCCGCCTGGAAGGCATACGCATAGAAAAAGAACTGGCCGAATTGCGCGAAACCGCCGCCGGCCTGCGCCGCCTGCTCGCCGAGCGGGCGGAAATGACGAAACTTATCCTCAAGGAAATCGCCGACGACGCCAAGCGCTTCGGCGACGCCCGCCGCACCCTGATCGAAGAAGCCGCGCCCAGTTCCGGCAACGTGGAACTGGCGGTGGTGGATGAGCCGGTCACGGTGCTGCTGTCGCGCCACGGCTGGGTGCGCGCGCGCCAGGGCCACGGCCTGGACCCGGCCGCGATCAACTGGAAAACCGGCGACGCGCCGCTATTGGTGGCCGAATCGCGCACCACCTGGCCGCTGGTCCTGATCGACACCGAAGGCCGCGCCTATTCCGTGCGCGTGGCGGATCTGCCCGGCGGCCGCGGCGACGGCGCGCCCATCGCCTCGATGCTGGAACTGCAGGGCGGCGCCAAAATCGCCTGCGCGCTCACCGCCGCGCCGGATACGCAATACCTGTTCGCCAATAGCGGCGGCTACGGCTTCGTGGCCAGCCTGTCCGACCTGATTAGCCGCGTCAAGGCCGGCAAGGCCTTCATGACCCTGGAAAAAGGCGAACTGGTGCTGCCGCCCGCCCCGCTGACCGGCAAGCACGTCGCGGCGCTGGCCAGCGACGGCTATGTGCTGGTGTTCCGCCTGGACGAAATGAAGGTCATGAGCAAAGGCCGCGGCGTGATCATCATGCATCTGGCCGAACAACAGACGCTGGCCGCCGTTACCCTGTGCGACGGCAAACAGGTCACACTAAGCGGCGAAGGCCGCGGCGGCAAGCCGCAGGAACTGACCCTTTCCGGCGCCGATCTGGAACGCCACCGCACCGCCCGCGCGCGCCGTGGCGCCGCGCTGCAAGGACGGTTCAAGCCCAGGGGCTTTGCGGCATGAAGCAACCGCCCTTGCGCGCACGACATACCCGCCGGGAGCCGAAATGCATAGTCCTGAAATCTTTCGGGAAGAACGTACCGAAGTCCTGCATGCACTGATCGCGGCGCACCCGCTCGCCACGCTGATTACCGCCGGAAGCGCGGGCCTCATGGCCAACCTGATACCGTTCCTGCTGCATGCCGAGGGCGAACAATGCGTGCTGCGCGCCCATCTTGCGCGCGCGAACAAACAACTGGACGCCCTGCGCGAGGGCGCCGACGCCCTGGTGGTGTTTCAAGGCCCGCAATGCTATGTGACGCCGTCCTGGTATGCGTCTAAACGGGAGCACGGCAAGGTCGTGCCGACCTGGAACTATGCGATGGTGCAGGTGCGCGGCAAAGCCCGCGTGATCGACGACCCGGCCTGGGTACATGCACGGGTTGCCGAACTGACGCGCCAACAGGAGCAGCATCGCGCCCATCCCTGGCAAGTATCCGACGCACCGGACGCCTTTATTGCCACGCAGCTAAAAGCCATCGTCGGCGTCGAAATTCCGGTTCAGTCCATGGAAGGAAAATGGAAAATCAGCCAGAACCGCCCGCCGGCCGACCGCCGCGG
>JAEUNM010000021.1 GCA_016791105.1 Rhodocyclaceae bacterium
TCGGGATACCAAATGTCGCCATTATCCTGCATAACCCCGCCGGTGGCGGCCGAGCGTGCAGTGGCTCATTATCCACCCGGGCGTAAACAACGCTTGCGCCAAACCAACCATCGTCATCGTTCGCACGCTGGCGCGTGGGAACGATCGGCGCCAAGTGCCGCCATCCCCAAGGGAATACTGGGGTCAGCAAGGGAATACTGGGGTCAGAGCGAGGTAATTTTCGCGGCACGGGAATTGGCGTCGGAGCGAGGTATTTTCCAAATGGGAGCCTGCTCCGAAGTGGGCTTTTTTGGTGGGTGTCGCAAAATACCTCACTCTGACCCCGGTTTCACCCGGTTTCACCGGTTTCAACCCTGACCCCGGTTTCAACCCCGGCGAAACGTGCTAGCCATCCATTGAAGCGCCGTCAGAACACCGATCTAATGACCTAGTCCGATTGCCCTTGCCTCCGCCATCAACGGCGCCTATGCTTTAATCCAGGTAAAAACTGCACACCTACCCGTCGCGGCAGCATGGCACTCGCTGTTTTAGCCAAACTTTTGGAGGGGACATGCACGACGTACAACCCGAAGTTCGCAGCTCCGCCGGCTGGGCGAAAGGCCGGCGGCACCACGGCCTGCTGCGCGTATGCCTCGCAACCGCGGTTTTGTCCGCCTGCAACACGCTGGACCCCCAGGTCATGTCGGACAAGTTGATCGAGGCATCCGCCAAATCTGTCGGCCACGGTGCTTCCGACAAATCTAAAGGCACGACGGTCGAAGGCAAACCGGGCACCGGCAATAACGCGACTTCCGGAAGCGAATGCCAGTCTGGCTTCTACGGCGAACTACCCGAATCCATCGCGGGCGCATCTGAACTGCGCAAAAACTACCTTCATGCCGTAAAGGGTCAATCTACGCTAAGCGCTTCTATAAGCGGCCTGCTCATACCACTATCGGCAATCGGTATCTATCGCGGCGTAACGCACAGTTCGGAAGGCACGACGCGCGCGCTCACCGCCATGGGGCTGGGCGCCTCCGCCGCCTACCTCTACGCGAACACCTTGACTTCGAAGCCGCGCCAGGGCGTTTTTCTGGCCGGTGCCGATGCCATAGGCTGCGCGGTCGTAGCAAGCCGTCCTTACCTGTACCGCTGCGATGGCACCGAGCACAAACCCAAGTTGTTCGACACCGTTACCGATCTGAGGAAACAATCGATCAGTCTTTCCAAGGAGCTGGACAAGTTTACCGCCGAACACATGAAGCCCCAGAGCAGGATCATTCCCGCCACCAAGGGCAGCGGTTGCGAACAAATAAACTGTCCTGAGGAGGTACGAAAGAGCGCGCCGGACGAATGTAAAAAGAGTCTCGCGCGGGCACAAAGTCTGTGCAAGCCGGGCACGCCCGAAAAAACCGAAAGGATCATGCCGCACGCGGACACTACCGCGGCTGCGCAAGCGGCGGACAGCGCAATAAAAACTGCGAACGCCCTGCTGGCCCGAGGCGAGGAACTGCGCGGCCGCATCATGATGGCCGGCCCCATGCTGACGAAAAAGGTACTCGATATTCAAAGTCGCGTGTCGGCCGAAGTGTTGAAGACCGAACCTGGCGTGGAAACGGTGTTTCAGTCAGTGCAATCGCTGCGTGGTCTGGCGTTTCAGTTTAGCGGCGTCGACAAGCTTAGTCCGAAGCCACCTCAAGCTGATACGCCTGCCGGCTCCGGTTCCGCGCAAGGAGGGACGAAGGGGGAGGAAAAAAGAGCGCAGCCCGCACAGCTGACTCGTCCCGATAAGGCAATAACTGATCTGCGTAACCTTACCCGCGAAGTCACGGACCTTTCCGCCCAACTCGAGGACGAGCTACAACTCGCGGCGGGCTTGAGCGCCCAGGTGTCGGCCATCGCGCAATGCCAGCTCAACTTGCCGTCTCTGGCGCTGCAGATCGAACCTGACGTAGAAAGCATCGATCTCCCACCGGGCGGAAAATTCGAGTTTTTCGCCTATGGCGGCACCGGTCCGGTGCGCGCCACCGCAAGCGGCATGGGCAGCGCCGCCGGCGGCAGCGTACAGGCGCGGGCTGATGGCAGCGGGGGCTTCGTATATACGCTCCCTGGTGCCGCGAGCGCCGGCGACCGGGCAGTCATAAGTGTTTCGGACGGCAGCGGCAATTTGCGGCGCGCCATAACGGTAAGCGTGCGGGATGGCGCACAAGCCTCGACCGGCGCACCTGCCGGGACTCTCACCGCAAAACAGATCGACGGCGACCCGAATCTGAAGAAAAAATTCGGCACTTACGAATCGCAGCGCGATCTCGAGCAGAAAATCAAGGATTGCAATGGCAAACCGGAACTGAACAAGACACCGCCACAGTTCGTATATCTCGAAACACTGCTGGCTTTCGAGCAGGGGGGCTGTAAATGAGGCCGCGTGCCGGAATAGCCCAGGCCCTGCACCTGGACAACCGTGTACACGGAAACTCGTTCGGGACGGTCGGGGCGCTACTGCAGGCAGCCGGCGATAGCAGCAAATATTTCGTGCTGACCGCCGGCCACGTGCTGGCCATCAGTCCGCAGGTGCGCTTCGGGGATAGTGTTAACGTCGAAAGCTCGCCGCCACTTACGGCTTCGCTCTTTGACTGGGAACCCTCGTTCGGAGATGTGCGCCCGCAAACCGACATCGATGCCGCCATTGCGCGCATAAGCGAGGCGGGGGCACGCACGCTTGCCGCGTCTGGCGGGCAACCCTTGCCGGCCGGTTTCGCAAATCCGGCGTCCGGCATGGCCGCTCGCCTGCGGGTCGCGCGTGGCGACATAGCCGGTACCGTAGTAGCAGCCGTATCCGGCTGGATGTCGGCCGCGGACGGTGCCGATACGATCTTTTACTTCATACGCACGGGCTGGCTATTCGACCCGGACGAACCCAGCGTCCACGGCGACAGCGGAGCGGCAATCTGGTCCGCAGACGACCGCCTGATCGGCATTTGTTGCGGCGCGGCCCCGGACGCGTACCCGGGCAAAACCCTGTTCATTCCGCTCGGGCCGATTCTGGATCGCTTCAAGGTTGTACCCGTGCTGCGCGGCCATTTTGGTGGCGGTCTGGCCGAGCGGGATGGCACGGAATTGCGGCCGGGCGTGCGCCCCGCTGCAATCGCCAGCGCCCCCTCCGCGCCCACCCCTCCTCCCGTTTTCGGACTTCCCTTGGGCGCCGACGCCGCGCGCGCGGCGGACGTGCTCGCGCGCACGCTTTGGGGCGAAGCCCGCGGCGAGCCCGAGCGCGTGGAAGCCATGAGTGCGGTTGCCTGGGTAGTGCTCAACCGCGTGCGCAAACAAACCTGGTGGGGAAAAACGGTGGTCGACGTGTGCCTTAAACCGTTTCAGTTTTCTTGCTGGAACCCGAACGACAGAAACCGCCCGCGCCTGCTCGAGGTGCGCAGCAACCGCCTTGGCAGCGCGGACCAGCAGGCATTCGCCGACGCGCTCGACATCGCGCAAAACGCCGTCAGCGGGGCACTGCTGCAACAGGACGACCCGACACGGCGCGCGACGCACTACCACAGCCGCTTTCTTTCGATTTATCCGACCTGGGCGCGCGGCCACAAACCCTGTGAGGCGCTAGGCAATCACCTGTTTTACAACGACGTAAATTAGGTTCGCGGAGGCATCCACGATGGACAACCGCATGTTGGACGTTGCAATCGGCCTGGTGATGGTTTTCGCGGTGGTAAGCCTCATTGCTAGCGTCATACAGGAAAGCATTTCTTCCGCGTTCAATCGGCGCGGGAAAAATCTGAGACAGGCAATTTCCTCCCTGCTGGCTGACAACACCCAGCTTGCAGACGAATTCCTGAGCCAGCCTCTGGTACGCACGATGATGCTCACCGAGCAGAAAACGGGCGACAGCGCCACGAATCGTATGCCCTCGTACCTTTCGCCCGAAACCTTCGGTCGTTCGTTGATCGAATTTCTGGTGCAGAAAGCCGCGTTGAGTACGCGCGGCGCGACGCCGGGCGAATTTATGGCGCACATGAATGGCGGCACGATAGACGCCAAACTTCTGGGCACGCTGCAGACGCTGCTACGCGGCACGGAGACCGACTGGCCGGCGTTCGAAGCGCGCCTGCAGGCGTGGTTTTCCGACGTCGCCGAACGTTCCACGGGCTGGTACAAGCGCTCGACCCAAACTTCGCTGATGCGCATAGGTCTGGCCATCGCGATCGTGTTCAACATCGACGCCATTTCCATCATGTCCGCGTTGTGGAGCGACCGCGCCTTGCGGGAACTAACAGTAAAAACCGCGGTGCAGGTGAATGACGCATTCGTCACCGGCAAAACCGCCGCCGACAACGCCTCTACCAGCAAGGGAAGAACGCAATCCAGCGCCGAAACCGGGAAAAGCACGAACTTGTCCGAAGTGTCCCCAGGCGCCGACGGACTGCGCCGGCCGGGAAGCGATCAGTCACGCAAGGTCGAGACGCTTCTTGCAGAAATGCAGAAACAAGTGATCGCCATTTCAACCAAGGCATCGCCCGATGACAAAAGTGTTGACGTCGGCCGCGAAACGGCCCGGCTATCAGCGCTGGGTGCCGTACTTAGTATCAAGACGTCGATAGACGAACACCGCGCGCCATCGGATGGCAGCATACTCGCCCAGCGCCGGCAGGCAAGCGCGGACGCCAATTTCGCTCAACATCTTGAAAACCTGCGACTAAGCCTGGGTAAGCTAAAAACCCAGATCAACATCACGGGCAGCGACGCCCTGCCACAACTGGAGGCGGCGTGGAAGGCCGAGAAGGACGGCCACAAAGGAGAAGACCAAAATGCCTTGCGCGACTGCGCAGGCATCGCCGACGCGCAGGAGCGCAATATGTGCCTGGCCGTCCATGCGTTTCAATCGGTATCAGAATTGTCACTGCCCATCGGCTGGGGTCGCCCGCTACCCAACCTGGGCACAACACCCTGCGCGCGCGGCAGCAATGCGCAGGCAACGGGACAAGCTCTGGCAGCCCCCAATGCGAATGCCTCCAAAAAGGACGAGCCCGGTCTGTTCTGCATTCGCGAGTCCTCGCCTCAAACCCCGATCCACTGGGCAGCGATGCTCGCCGGTTGGCTGATCACCGCATTTGCGGTTTCCCTGGGCGCAAATTTCTGGTTCGACCTGCTCGGCAAGCTGATCAAAATCCGCGCGGCCGGCAAACCATTGGAAGGCACCGACGCCAAACCGAACGCCCCGGCAGCTTCCACACCTGCCAACGCTGCGCAGGGCACCAGCACGCAACCGGAAGCTTCGTCGGACGCGATCAACGATTTCGAACGCGAGTTCATCAAGGACGAAACGCGTGTCCGGCAGTTACAGAAGCTCATTGACATGCCCGCGGACCAAATATCCGGACGCCTGGACTTGGCGACGCGCGAAGCGATAAAGGCTCGGCAAAAATTGCTGAACCTGGTGCAGAACGGAGAACTGGACCAAGCACTGGTGGATCGCATATTCGGGAACACGGCCGCGGCGGCAGTTCCCATAGCGCCAGCCCAATCCGATACCGACACCGAGTTTTTGGGGTAATGCCATGATAAAACTATCCAGTAAAAATCCGCTCAATGTGCGTATGGCTCCTACTTTGGGCGCCCAGATCGCGGCCCGGATTCTGCCGGGCACGGCCATCGTGGCGGATAAGATCGTGGAAGGCGACGATTTCCGGGGCAATCCGCATTGGTATCAGATCGACGGGAGCCAACAAGCCGCCTCTGCACTCACCCCCTTCAAGAACGGAAACGCCGCGCAAAACCCGCTTTTCGTATGGGCGGGAGGGCTGGAATTCGTCGATGCAATCGCCCCGGCGATCTCGCCTGCAACTTCAACCAACACGCAGCAGCGCCCGGATGGAACCATAAAACCACTGGACGTCACCGGGCTGCAAAGCGTGTTCGGCACGTTCAACTATACCGAGGGCACAAGCGGATCAATTCAGATCGATAGCGCGTGGATCCACTCCAATATCGTCGCCTATAGCCATGCCGCCGTGAATAAGAACAGGCCGTTTGACGTACACCAGAAAGCAAAAGCCTATTTCGACTTGGTATTCAATGAAATACAGGCGCAGGGGCTGCAGGACGGCATTCTGGAATTCGGGGGCTGCTGGGTGCCGCGCCATATTTGCCATGATCCCGCGAAAGCGCTTAGTTCGCACAGTTGGGGCGTAGCAGTCGATTTGAACGTGTCCTGGAACGGCTATGGCCGTCAGCCGGCGCCGGCGGGCAGCATCGGGTCCGTACTTGAACTCGTACCGATTTTCAACAAATACGGATTCGCCTGGGGCGGACACTTCGGGGGAAAAAGCATAGACCCGATGCATTTCGAACTGGCGCTTCTGCACATCCCCTGAAGCGCTTGTCCGGTCCGGAACCCGGCCCCTTTTCCAGTTTGGACCTGTGGCCGTCTGCGGACCTTGCGAAGTCGACTGCGGATTTGACTAGACCAACTTTACAACGCCTGCGGCACTGCCTGCGGGCGGGCTGTGGAATGATCCGCGAGCGGACGATGGAAACCCGCTTGTTCGCCGGACTGACTGAGCACCGCCACCCATCCCGATGTTCTTCCGTCGCAAATTGACCACTTTGCGTGAGGGAGCGCGGGTGGTCCCCCTCGGGGATCTTGAACAGCCGATCCCTTTGGGGGAGTCTCTTTCGACCAAGAGAAGAGACTTTCGC
>JAEUNM010000052.1 GCA_016791105.1 Rhodocyclaceae bacterium
CCCGCGAAATAACGCCCGGCCGCGGCGACCGCGGGCGGGACGCCCGCGCCCCCAGGTCGGGCCAAATTCAAACGCAGGGCGGCCTTACGACTTCTGCTCGCAAGCCTCACGTCGAATTCGGCGACGCGCTGAGGGCGCGGGCGTCTCGCCCGCGAAATAACGCCCGGCCACGGCGACCGCGGGCGGGACGCCCGCGCCCCCAGGTCGGGCCAAATTCAAACGCGGGGCGGCCTTATGGCCTCTGCTCGCAAGCCGCGCGTCGAAGCGCGCAAACCGCTGGGGGCGCGGGCGTCTCGCCCGCGAAATAACGCCCGGCCGCGGCGACCGCGGGCGGGACGCCCGCGCCCCCAGGTCGGGCCAAATTCAAACGCAGGGCGGCCTTACGACTTCTGCTCGCAAGCCTCACGTCGAATTCGGCGACGCGCTGGGGGCGCGGGCGTCTCGCCCGCGAAATAACGCCCGGCGGTGGCGACCGCGGGCGTCTCGCCCGCGAAATAACGCCTGGCCGCGGCGACCGCGGGCGGGACGCCCGCGCCCCCAGGTCGGGACAAATTCAAACGCAGGGCGGCATTACGGGCTCTGCTCGCAAGCCTCACGTCGAATCGTGCAACCCGCTGGGGGCGCGGGCGTCTCGCCCGCGAAATAACGCCCGGCGGCCGCCCCACATGCCGCCGCCTGTGCAGGCTAAAATCGGCCCATGTCACGCTATTTTGCACTTTTGCCGGCCGCCGGCCAGGGCGCCCGCATGGGCGCGGCAATGCCCAAACAATACCTGCCGCTCGCCGGTCAGCCGCTCATCCGGCACAGCGTGCGGGCGCTGTGCAGTGCGCCGCGCATCGAACGCGTTTTCGTCGTGCTGGCGGCGGACGACACGCACTGGGGCAAATACGACTGGTCCGAATTCGGCGCGCGTCTGGTTCCCCTGTTCTGCGGCGGCGCGAGCCGCGCACTGAGCGTGCTGGCTGGGCTGCACGCCTTGCATGCCGCGCCGTGGAGCGTGGCGGAGGGCGATTGGGTGCTGGTGCATGACGCGGCGCGCGCCTGCCTCGCGCCGCACCTGCTCGAACGTCTGATCGAGGATCTGCGCGAGGACGAAATCGGCGGCCTGCTGGCCATGCCGGTCGCCGATACGGTGAAGCGCGCGTCCACTTCTCGGCGCACCGCGCAAACCGTGCCACGCGATGGCCTGTGGCTCGCGCAGACGCCGCAAATGTTCCGCTACGGCCTGTTGCGCCGCGCGCTGGCGCAATACCGCGACGTAACCGATGAAGCGTCCGCCATCGAAGCGGCCGGTCTGGCGCCGCGACTGGTGGAATCCGACGTGACCAATCTGAAAATCACCTTCCCGCTGGATCTGCATCTGGCGGAACTGATTTTGCGCGACCGGGAGGCGACTTGAAACTACGCGTCGGCCAGGGTTTCGATGTACACGCGCTGGTGCCGGGACGGCGCCTGGTGCTGGGCGGCGTGGATATTCCGCATGGGCGCGGCCTGCTCGGCCACTCCGACGCCGACGCGCTGCTGCACGCGATTACCGACGCCATTCTGGGCGCCGCGGGCCTGGGCGACATCGGCCGCCACTTTCCCGATACCGATCCGGCCTACCGCGGCGCGGATAGCCGCGTGCTGCTGGCGGCGGCAGCCCAGGCAGTGCAAAAAACCGGCTGGGAAATCGTGAACGTCGATGCGACCGTGATCGCGCAGGCACCGAAAATTCTGCCCCACGTACCGGCCATGGTGGCGAATATCGCCGCCGCGCTCGGCATTGCCGCCGATGCGGTCAACGTGAAAGGCAAAACCAGCGAAAAGCTTGGTTACGCGGGGCGCGGCGAAGGCATCGCCGCGCATGCGGTGGCGCTGCTGCAAAAAGCGGACTGAGCGTCGGCCGGCCTATTTGCAAAAATCCTGTATAGCTTTTTTGGTGCGCGCGATATCCGCCGCGCGCTGTTCGTCGTCCAGAAAAGAGCGCTCGCCATTGGCATCGTGGCGCACCACGCGCTCACCGGATTCGAGCGTGCGCAAATAACCGCGCGCATCTTCACAATTGCGCGAACGTGCTTCGGCGTCGGCCTTGTCTTTGGCGGCTTTCTGGTCGGCCTGGTCGCGGTCGGCCTGCTGCTTGCGCAAATCGCGCTCGCGTTCGGCCAGCGTACGCCGGGCGGCCGGACTGCCTTCGGAAGCCGGCGCAACGGACGAGCGCGTCACGTTTTTCGCATCCGGCGGCGGCACGTCGGAATACACGGTACGGCCTTGCGCGTCCTTGTATTGATAGATTTCGCCGGCCTCGACAGCGAGCGGAACGAGCAGGGCGAACAGAACTACGGAGAGGCGCATGGAGACCATCCCTGACTGGAACGACGGAGGTGAGGTACGTATAATACGTTTTTGTCAGCAGGGATAGAACTGATGCGCCTTACTCAACGGGCTCTCACTTTCGACGACGTCCTACTCCTTCCCGCCCATTCCAATATTTTGCCGCGCGACACCAGCCTCAGCACGCGGCTTTCGCGCAACATCACGCTCAACGTTCCGCTCGTGTCCGCGGCCATGGACACGGTTACCGAAGCGCGCCTCGCCATCGCCATCGCCCAGGAAGGCGGCATAGGCATCATCCACAAAAACCTGCCGCCGCGCGAACAGGCGGCCCAGGTGGCCAAGGTAAAGCGCTTCGAATCCGGCGTGCTGCGCGACCCGATCACGATAGGCCCCGCCATGAGCGTGCGCGAATTGCTCGCGCTGGCGCGCACGCACCGGATATCCGGCTTTCCGGTGGTGGAAAACGGCCGCGTCGTGGGCATCGTCACGAATCGCGACCTGCGCTTCGAATCCGACCTCGATCTGCCGGTTTCCGCGCTCATGACGCCGCGCGATCGGCTGGTGTTCGTGCGCGAAGGCACCTCGCACGAAGAAGCCCGCACATTGCTGCGCAAACACCGCCTGGAGCGGGTGCTGGTGCTGGGCAATAACGACGAATTGCGCGGCCTCATCACCGTCAAGGACATGCTCAAATCCACCGAATATCCGCTCGCCTGCAAGGATTCTCACGCACGCCTGCGGGTAGGCGCGGCGGTCGGCGTGGGCGAAGGCACGGAAACCCGCATCGCGCTGCTGGCCGAAGCCGGCGCCGACCTGCTGGTGGTGGATACCGCGCACGGCCACGCGCAAGGCGTTCTTGACCGCGTGAAGTGGGTCAAAAAACATTTTCCGAACATCGACGTGGTGGGCGGCAACGTCGCCACCGCGGCCGGCGCGCGGGCACTCATCGACCACGGCGCCGACGGCGTCAAAGTAGGCATAGGCCCGGGCTCCATCTGCACCACGCGCGTCGTGGCGGGCGTGGGCGTGCCGCAAATTACGGCCATAGACAACGTGTCGCGCGAACTCGAAGGCAGTGGCGCCGGGCTGATTGCCGACGGCGGCATACGTTATTCGGGCGATATTGCCAAAGCCATTGCCGCCGGTGCAAATTGCGTCATGCTGGGCGGCCTGTTCGCCGGCACCGAAGAAGCGCCGGGCGAAACCGTGCTGTTCCAGGGCCGCTCCTACAAGTCCTATCGCGGCATGGGCAGCCTGGGCGCGATGCAACAGGGCGCCGCCGACCGTTATTTCCAGGACGCCGATGCCAATGTCGACAAACTGGTGCCGGAAGGCATAGAAGGCCGCGTGCCGTACAAAGGCCCCGTTGCCGCCGTCATTACGCAACTGACCGGCGGCCTGCGCGCGGCCATGGGCTACTGCGGCTGCGCCACGGTGGACGAATTGCGCCAGCGCGCCGAATTCGTCGAAATCACCTCGGCCGGCATACGTGAATCGCACGTCCATGACGTACAGATCACCAAGGAAGCGCCCAACTATCACGTGGACTGAAGCAGTCCGATCCGTCCCGATTAACGCAGCTCCATTCCAGCGCCGCGCCCGGCCGGGCGCGGCGCATGTACTTTCAGCGGCGAGCACGCCAGCATGCAAAACAAAATACTGATTCTCGACTTCGGCTCCCAGGTCACGCAACTGATCGCGCGCCGCGTGCGCGAGGCGCACGTGTATTGCGAAATCCACCCCTGCGACGCATCCGATGCTTTCGTGCGCGATTTCGACCCCTGCGGCATCATTTTGTCCGGCTCGCACATGTCGGCCTACGAAGACGCCACCGAACGCGCGCCGCAAGCCGTGTTCGCGGCCGGCGTGCCGGTGCTGGGCATTTGTTACGGCATGCAGACCATGGCGCAACAACTGGGCGGCACGGTGGAAGCCGGCCACAAGCGCGAATTTGGTTACGCCGAAGTTCGCGCGCGCGGCCACACCCGATTGCTGGACGGCATCGAAGATTTCCGCACGCCGGAAGGCCACGGCATGCTCAAGGTGTGGATGAGCCACGGCGACAAGGTGACCGCCATGCCGCCCGGATTCAAACTTATGGCATCCACGCCGTCATGCCCCATCGCCGGCATGGCCGACGAAGCACGGCATTTTTACGCCCTGCAGTTCCATCCGGAAGTAACCCACACGATACAGGGACGGCGCCTGCTCGAGCGCTTCGTGCTGGATATTTGCGGCGCCAAGCCGGACTGGATCATGGGCGATTACATCGCCCGCGCGGTGGAAAAGATCCGCGCCCAGGCCGGTGACGAAGAAGTCATACTGGGCCTGTCCGGCGGCGTCGATTCATCGGTCGCGGCGGCACTCATACACCGCGCCATCGGCCCGCAACTGACTTGCGTATTCGTCGATAACGGCCTGTTGCGCCTGAACGAAGCCGAACAGGTGGTGGAAACTTTCCGCCGCCACATGGGCATGCAACTCGTGCATGTGGATGCCGCCGCGCGCTTCATGGACAAACTTGCCGGCGTAACCGACCCGGAAGCCAAGCGCAAAATCATAGGCCGCGAATTCGTCGAAATATTCCAGGAACAAGCCGCCCTGCTACCGCGCGCAAAATGGCTGGCGCAGGGCACCATTTATCCGGACGTGATCGAATCCGCCGGCGCCAAAAGCAAAAAAGCCACCACCATCAAAAGCCACCACAACGTGGGCGGCCTGCCGGACACCCTGCACCTGAAACTGCTGGAACCGCTGCGCGAACTATTCAAGGACGAAGTACGCGAACTAGGTGTCGCGCTGGGCCTGCCGCACGACATGGTGTACCGCCACCCCTTCCCCGGCCCCGGCCTGGGCGTGCGCATACTGGGCGAAGTAAGACGCGATTTTGCCGACCTCCTGCGCCGCGCCGACGCGATATTCATAGACGAATTGCGCGCCTCCGGCTGGTACGACAAAACCTCGCAGGCATTCGCGGTATTTTTGCCGGTAAAAAGCGTGGGCGTAATGGGCGACGGCCGCACTTACGAATGGGTAGTGGCCCTGCGCGCCGTACAGACGCAGGATTTCATGACCGCCCACTGGGCCGAACTGCCGCACGAATTATTGGGCCGCGTTTCCAACCGCATCATCAACGAAGTACGCGGCATCAATCGCGTGGTCTACGACATTTCGGGCAAGCCACCGGCCACGATAGAGTGGGAGTGATTTGGCACCTGCCAGCGGGAGGCACCGGGTAGCACGCCTCAGGCCGCCAAGTTAAGAACCCGCGCGCGTGCCCAGCAAAAAGACGTCGATGGATTTAGAGAAAATACGGCCCACCGCTCCGGCTCCTCGCCCACGTGCGCGGGCGATGGTGGCGACAACATGCTTCGGCGCCACGTCGAACACCAGTCCGGAACTGGCGATGCATTGCAGCAGCCGACAAGCGGGCGCCCCTCGCCCGCCTGGGGGAGAGCGGAGGGGGTGAGGGAAATCGGGCCTCAAGATCGCCACACGATCTGAACGTGAAGGCATGGGTGACACGCCCCCAATCCGGCGTCAAATTGGGCTTTTTCGTTCTCCACCATCGCTATGTTCGATCCCCTGTCGCCGCCTGGCTGCACTCGTGGCAGGCGGTGCTGCGCGCGGCGAAGTAAGGCTACGGCAGGTGAATGGCAGCGTGGAATTCAAAGCCGCCGTGAGCGGGATGGCAATGCATGCAAAGCTTCGCCGGACCGAGCCGGGAGACCCGGCGACAGCCAAGGGCCAGCGGCCAGCGTAAGCGCCGGCCAATGAGGCCTCACCAATGCCGGTCCCGGACAAGATGCGCCAACTGGCCAGGCCCGCTCGGTCCGCGCTTAAGGCCCAAAAGGGAAACCACCAGCAGAAAGGCAATGCGCGCGACCGCCGGTTGCCACCTTGATTGCAATTGGTTAAAGTGCAATCATCTACATCACAAATCGGATTTGCAAGATGCGATCTGTTACCGTCCGAAATGTGCCCGAGGAGGTGCATCGCGCCATCCGCGTGCGGGCCGCACAAAATGGCCGCAGCGTCGAGGCCGAAATACGCGACATTCTGGAATCTGCGGTGAAGCCGCAAGGCCGGGTCAAACTGGGTACGCTGTTGGCCGAAATCGGCCGCAAGGTCCAACTGACCGATGAGGAGTTGGCCGATTTCGAAGGACTGCGCGACGCAAGCCCGGCACGTGCGGCGAGCTTTGAATGATTCTGCTCGATACAAACGTGGTTTCGGAGCCGCTACGTCGCGCGCCGGAAGCCCGTGTCATAGCGTGGATAGACGCACAAGCCCTGGAAACGCTCTACCTGTCCGCAATGACGGTGGCCGAGTTGCGCGCCGGCGTGGCGCTACTGCCGGCCGGGAAGCGCCGTACGGCGCTGCACGAAAGTCTGGAAAAGCAGGTGCTGCCGATGTTCGCAGGACGTATGTTGCCATTCGACCTGGCTTGCACCCATGCCTACGCCGGGTTGCTGGCAACCGTTCGCCAGGCCGGCAGCAGCATCGAGACTGCCGATGCCTGCATCGCGGCGGTCGCCGTCGCCAATGGATTTACCATTGCCACACGCGACGCCAGCCCGTTCAGGGCCGCCGGGCTGACCGTCATCAACCCGTGGGCGATTTAGAGAAGGCAGATTGACATGGACGCAGACAAGCTGGAAAGAGATAGTTTGTATCCAGCACCGCGAAGAATCTGCACTTCCGTTCCGGCGCGCCCCGCGTCCGAAATACTAATCATGCGTCGGCGGATATAACCACGACGCCAGCAGCCGCACCAGCACAGGCATGACCAGCCAGGTCATGGCGCTGGTGATGAGCCCGGTGGTCACCAGCACCACGAGTGTGGGCGCCACCCACTTTCCCAGCACCGGCCCGACCGTGGCGGACATGAGCAGAACCAGCGGAAATATGCCCATCCAGGTGACCAGCGCCATTTTCCAGCGCGGCGGCGGTGTACGTGTGCGCTGGGTCGGCAATGCGAACCAGGTTTCCAGTCCGGACATTACGCGCATGGCGGTATCGCCTATGGTGAGCGCATCGATTTGTTGCAGCCACTTTCCGCGCTCGGCACTTTGCAGCCAGACATCGAGATGGGCCTGGGTGTCGAAGGCGAACAGATTGCGGTAACAGCCCTGCTCGCCCGCCTCGGGCGGAATCAGAAAGCCACCCATGTGGCCGGGAAATTGCGCCGCGCAAGCAGTCATGCCGGCCATCAGGCGCTCGAACTCCGCGATGCGCTCGCGCCGCACCCGCCGCGTGATAAGTACCGTCGCCGGATTTGCCGGGCTTACCGCGGACATGCCCTGGATACCAATGGGTCTGGATAGCGATACATCGACTGATTTATCAATTACGAATGGGCGGACAAGATTGCGCCCTGCCAGTGCGACCGCTGCGTCGCGCGGGCGGGACGCCCGTACCCCAATAGGAACTGGACGCGGCGCGTCGATCTGCCTGAACAGAAGGTGTTGCCGAAACCCCGGCCATGCGGCTGCACGGCCGGGTTTCCTCACTGCGACAGGGCAGGCTCAAAGCCGCCTTATGCCATGGCCCGCACCACCGCTTCACGCCGATCCGGGGCCGGGTTCTGGAAGGCCTGCATGCGCTGTTCGCGCAGCTTCTTGGCTTCGACGATACTGTTTTCCTTCACGTGGCCGTAACCGCGGATTTCGTCCGGAACGCTGGCCAGCGCCACGGCGGCGGCGTGGTTGGCAGGATTCAGCCGCGCGCAAATATCGTCCAGCTCGCGGATATAGTCCTCTATCATTTGCCGCTCCTGCCGGCGCTCTTCGGTGTTGCCGAAATAATCCATCGAACCGCCGCGCAATCCTTTGAACCTGGTGAGCCACTTGAAGGCGCTCAGCATCCAGGACCCGAACTGCCGCTTGATCAGATGGCCGGTGCGCGGATCGCGCGCGGCCAAAGCCGGCGGAGCAAGGTTGTATTTGACCGAATAACCGTGCGGGAACATCGCCTCCAGCTGCGCCGTGAAGGCCGGATCGGTGTGCAGCCGCGCCACTTCGTACTCGTCCTTATAGGCCATCAGTTTGTACAGGTAGCGCGCCGCGGCCTGCGCCAGCGAGCTTTGCCCCGGCACGGCTTTCGCCTCTGCCGCCATCACGCGCTTGATTACCTCCGCGTAGCGCTTGGCATAAGCCTCGTCCTGATAGTCGATAAGATCGGGTACGCGCACTTCCAGCAGTCGCTTCAATTCGCCGCCGGCATTGAGACCATCGACGATAGCGCGCGCCGTCGCCGACATTTGCGGCACGACCACCTTGGGCGCGTACTTGGCAATTTCCGCCAGCACGAAAGCGCGGTCCACAACCGCCATGCGGCCCCAGCGGAATGCCGCCAGGCTTTGTTCCACGCCCACGCCGGAATTTTTGATGGCGGTTTCTATCGACGCCGCCTTGAGCGGAATCGTGCCGGCCTGGAAGGCCACGCCGACCATGAAATTATTGGTCGCCATCGCATCTGCGAACAGACCTTCGGCCAGCGCCTGCCCGTCCAGAAACACGTTGTCCGCCTTGCGCGTCACGCGGTCTATGCCGGCGGTCAGATCGACTACCACCGGGAACAACACCTTGCGATTACTCACCATCTGGCCGGTAGGTGTCTGCGTGGTGGACACCACGGCGATGGTGCGCTCGGGCAAACATTTATCCAGATTTTTCGGGTCGGTCGCATTCAGGATGTCGAAGCCCAGATAAAGATCGGTGCGGCCGTCAGACACCTTGTTCGAGCCGGTGAAGGGCTCGTGACTGATTTTAATGTCCGAAATTACCGCCCCGCCCTTTTGCGCCAGGCCGGTCTGATCCAGACCGATCACGTGCTTGCCTTCCAGGCGCGCCGCATTGGCCAAAGTTGCCACCACGGTGACGGAACCGGTGCCACCTATGCCCATCACGTGGATATTGAAACCCACCGTGTCATCGACTTTTTTGACCGGATCCGGCAACGCGCGGTCGAGAACCGGGACGCGGCCCTTCTTGCGCTTCTTGCCGTCGGCGGCAGCCGGCGCGGGGTTGGGGGTAACCGTGATGAATGACGGGCAGAAGCCCTTCACGCAGGAAAAATCCTTGTTGCAGGAAGACTGATGGATGCGCGTCTTGCGGCCGAATTCGGTCTGCACAGGCTCCACGCTCATGCAGTTGGACTGCACGCCGCAATCGCCGCAGCCTTCGCACACGCGCTCGTTGATCACCGTCACTTCGGCCGGCTCGTCCGCCTTGCCACGACTGCGCGCACGGCGCAATTCTGCCGCGCACTCCTGGTCATGCACCAGCACCGTCGTGCCCGGCACGGCCGCCAACGCGCGCTGCGCTTCGTCCAGCCGGTCGCGATGCCACACTTCGGTGCCGCCCGGCAAACCGCTGATGCGCTCCGGCCGGTCGCTCGTCACGATGACTTTTTTGGCGCCATTGGCAATCAGATCAGCCACCAGCCGCTCCAGCGGCTCTTCGCCCTGGATTTGCTGGCCTCCGGTCATGGAGGTATGCGCGTTGCGCAATACCTTGAACGTGATGTTGGTGTTAGTGGCCGCGCAATAGCGGATGGCCAGACTGCCAGAGTGGGCGTAAGTGCCGTCGCCCATGTTCTGAAATATGTGCTTTCTGTCGGTAAAAGGCGCCATGCCTATCCACTGCGCGCCTTCGGCACCCATATGCGTGCCAAGTACCACGTTGCGGTTCATCCACATCGCCATGGTATGGCAGCCGATACCGGCCGACACCACGCTACCCTCGGGCGGCTGGGTGCTGCTGTTGTGCGGGCAGCCGGAGCAGAACCAGGCGGTACGCCCGGCCGTCGGCAGCTTGGCGCGGGAATGGATTTCGTCCACCCGTGCCAGCCAGGCCTCGGCCGATTCCACTTTGGTTTTGCGCGACAGGCGCTGCGTCAGGGCACGGCCTATCACGTCGGATTCGAATTCACCGAAGTGCGGCAGCAGTTCTTTTTCTTCCTCGTCGAACTTGCCGACGATGCGCGGCGCATTGGCCATGCCGTAAAGAACGTTTTTGGCGAACATTTCGAGGAAAGGCCGCTTTTCCTCGACCACCAGTATTTCTTCCAGACCGCGCGCGAAGTCGCGCACCACCGCCGGCTCCATGGGGAACAACATGCCCATTTTCAGGATGCGGATGCCATAACGCTTGAGCGCCGCGTCGTCCAGGCCCAATTCGAAAAACGCCTGCCGCAGGTCGTTATAACTTTTTCCCGCGGTAATGATGCCCAGCCAGGCGTTGGGGTTGGGGAACACCACGTTATTCAGATTATTCGCCGCCGCATAGCGCTTGGCCACTTCCAGGCGCCGCGTATAAAGAGACTGTTCCATCTCCAAGGCTTCGACGCGCACATTCATGCCCAGATTCATGCGCGGTACGAATGGCGTTCCATCGAAAGTAAGATCGGGCGTCACGAACTGCATGCGTTCCGGCGACACCTCGGCCGTTCCACTACCGTCGGCGATATTGGTGACGATTTTCAGGCCCACCCATAATCCCGCCAGGCGCGACATCTGATAGCCGTGCAGTCCATAATCGAGAATTTCCTGCACATTGGCGGGGTATAGGGACGGCATGCCCACGTGCATCAACATGGGTTCAGACTGACTGCACAGCGAGGAACTCTTGCAACTGGGGTCGTCGCCCGTCACGGCGATCACGCCGCCGTTCCGGTCTATGCCCGTGTAATTGGCGTGCTTGAGCGCATCGCCGCTGCGGTCCACGCCGGGCGCCTTGCCATACCACATGCCGGTGACGCCATCGAACTTCTGGCCGCCCACTGCGTGCAGCATTTGCGTGCCCCACACCGCGGTGGCGGCCAGTTCTTCATTCAGGCCATCGACAAAATGGATGTTGTTCGCAAGCAACACCTTTTGCTGCTTGATGAGCGCCGCATCCAGCATACCCACCGGCGAGCCGCGGTAACCCGACACGAACATGCCGGTCTTGAGCCCGCGGCGGGCGTCCGTACGCACCTGATCCAGCGTGAGCCGCACCAGCGCGTCGATCCCGCCGACATTGATGGTGCCGGTTTCTTGCGTGAATACGCTCGCGATATCTTGTTTCGATGACATGGACACTCCACTTGTCTACGGCGCTTGGCCTCTATTCAAAACTCGCCCCTGCGCGGGCGGTCCTTGGGCAGGGCCGGGCGTGGCGACAATCGTCGGGGATGCCCGCACGGCCTGCAATTGTTCAAATAGCCCGCGTACGGATCACTGCGAAATCCGCTGCGAGCTTGGCTAAAAGCACTTTACTCCAGCAGCAGCGGGGCACCGCTGCCGAAAACTCAACACCGTAGGCAGGCGGAAAACTGCTGTGGTGTTCCTGCACGCGCACCAAACTGGCGCGCCAACGCCTACGCGAACACGCTCAGCCCCACCGCCAGACGGGGGAGCGGGCGATTATATCTTCTGACCCGAAATCCGCTTTTGCGCCTTTAAGCCAGCCTTGACGAGCGCGCGCCATTTGTGGCACACCCACGCCAGTCCTCGAGGGCGTCAAAAAAACCGGGGGCACGGAGCCCCCGGGCAACTGGAGGAGGCAAACGGCTTAGCCATCAGGCAACAGCCAATTTTTTCGATTAATCACCCCCGCGCAAATTCTGTACCTGGAACAAGTTGGGCGGAACCAGCTTGGGATCCACCTGGCCCTTGAACTGACCGGTGGTGCAGTGCTTGGACTGCACGTCCACCATCGAGAATGCATCGTCGATACCGATGCCGGAACCTTTATTGACGGCCAGGTGGCTGTCCGGATGCGACTTGCCAACGGCCCAAATTTTCCACAGTTCGCCCTTGCGGTCATAGATTTCGATGGCGCCGTTCAGGTTCTGCAGTTGCGCGTCCATGTAGAAAGTGCGTTTACTGATCGGGTGGTTGGGATTAACCGGCTCGGCTTCGAGGATATAAACCTTGCGCAATTGGTATGAGCCCTGAAAAAAGCATCCGCCCTGCCCGCCGAATTCCACGAACTTGTACCCGCCGGGCTCCTTGAACTCCTCCGTCAGCTTCAGATCGTTGTGGTTCCACATGGGCAGCAGGATGTTCTTGGTGCCCTTGTAGGTCCACTTCATGTCGGACACGCGGCCGTTATAGCCTTCAAAGTCCTCGATCATCAAATCCGAGCCCAGGAATGAGTCAGTAACCTGACCTTGTGCCAGCCGGCGCACGCGGCGCTGGAATCCGAGGTACAGATAGGCGTCGTCGAGCTTCGCGTCATCCTCGAAACGCTGAATCAGCAGTTGCGTGTTTTTCAGGTCCGAGGGCTCGTGCGCCTTCACGTATATCGCGCGGTAAATGCCGGACGGGTTGGGCGTAAACTCCGGCACCGGCGCAATATTGGTCCGGTGCATGAAATTCAGGAAGTGGAAGTCCCACTTGATGGTCTTTTCCACCTGCCCGCTGGCCAAATTGCGGTACTTCCAATAAAAGGGCGAAATTGCCGCGCCGTCACCCCAGTTCACACCGAACTTGTAGTTCCAGGCCAGTTTTTCGCCGGCACGTGGATCCTTCAAGTCCGGCTCCTCCGGGAACGGTCGGCCGGCGACGTAGCCCGACACGTTGTCACCCGGCTTGGCACCCAGTTTGGTCTTGTTCAGATTGGATTTGGAGGCCTTGATGTAACTGTCGTTAATCATGAACTGGGTGGTCGGCCCCACCTTCATTTCGAACATGCCTTCCTTGATGATGCGGTAGGTGCCGACAGCCAGTATGTCCTTGAACTGATCGACATTGGCTTTGTTGATGACCAGACCGGCAGTCAGTCCAGGGGCGGAAGGAAAGCCGCCTTTATACGGGTTGAACGAATTGTCCACGTCCGCCTCGGTTGCCGCGTGGGCAAGCGGAACGAAGGCAGCGCTTATCAGTGCCGCCAGTATCAGCTTTTTCATAGTGTCGTCTCCTCGTAATCAGAACTTGTAGTTCAGCTTGATGAAAATGTCGTTTTCCTTGAACGCAGCGCCGATCGGGCCGGCGCGGAAGCGACCGAGCGGCTCCAGGCCACCCAGCCCGCGCGAATACGACACCAGCGCATTGGTATCCCCGCTCGGGGCGGTAAAAGGCGCGAAGGGGTTGCACGCCCGGCAGTCGTCGAAGTTCCAGTTATCCTTGCCGTTCTCCAACTTGTAGTTGGCGCCGAAGGTAAGTTTCAGATCGTTAGTGACGTTCCACTCGACCTGCGGTGCAGCGACGGTTGCCTTTGCCCGGAAGTCATGCGCGAAAATAATTTGTGGGCTGACCGTACCGCTCTTCAGGAAACCCTTGATCAGCAAAGTTCCGATCACGTTGTCCTGCCAGTCCGGCATGCCGGCCGGCCCGAACTGCCTCTGTTCCCACTCGTGATTGAAAATGTGCTGGTAGAACAACTGACCCGATATGAGGGTCGCCGAGGTTTCGCTGATGAATGGAATGAAGGTCGGCCGGTCTACGCCTATGACGGACCGGAACACCTTGTTCTTCGAATACAACTCGGGCCGCAAGGTATTGGGAAACTCTTCGCCATGCGTAAGCGCCGCCTCCACCCGCACCGCCGCGTTGGCGCTCGGCACCTGAAAGTCCATGGAACCGCCGATCAGGTTGACGCGCGGAAAATACATGTCAAATGAAATCAGGTACGGATTGGATTCGGCAAATGTACCCGTAAAGGCATTGGTCGCCCGCTTGCCGCCACGTAGTGATGGCAACTGCGAACGATAGGTCAAGGCATTCAGCGAGAACGACAGGCCACCTTGGGTCACGCCCTCGTACTTCATCCCAAGTTGCGTGTTGGACAGTTTCCAATCGGGCAGGTGCACGTCCTTCAGTCCGATCACGCCTGGCCCAAAGTTGGTGGCGAGCAGCACGCCTGGCGCAACGTTGGCGAAATTGGAAACGGTACCGCCGTTATCCCAGAGATTGGCCATACCGCGGAAAAAGCAGCCTGCATCCAGAATGGAATTCGGCGAGCCGCACTGGCCCAGGTTATTGGCGCGGAATTTGTCGAAATTCCATACCACCTGCAGGTTGCGGTCCTGCATGGTTTCACTGGCGCCCATGCGGTATTCCGCCTGCACGATCCACATCGGAATGCGAATGTCAGCCAGTTCGTCGTAAATGTTATTGCGGGAATAGTCGACCGGGTTGATAACATCCAGCACCCGGAACAGGTCAGTGCGCCCCCACACCACCTGCTGCTTGCCCACCTTCAGGAACAGCGACTTGCCGTCAGCCAGATCGAATGTTTTCTTGGCGTACAGTTCGCGGATGAAATCCAGGCGTTCGTTGAATTCCGGTGCTTCGAGTTCCGACAGTTTCTTGTCCCCATAGCCGCCGAAATCGCGGCAGCCGCGCGAATCGTAGTCACAGGGCCGCACCGGAACCGCAAAGGCTACGCCGCCGTTGATGTCATGCCAGCGGTCTCCCAGCACACGCAGCCCGGTATTGGGATTATTCGGACCGTAGGCATCAACAAAGGTATTCGCCGGGAGGCCCAGTCCGGCCACCACCGTATTGGTGACCGGACCAGTACCCCAAGGCGTACTCAGATAACCACCCGGGGTGGTCGACTGCATGTTTATGGACCCGCCCGCGTTCTTCCCATACTCGCTACTATTCATGCGATACACGCCGTCCCAGGAGCCACGCATGATGCCGTGTATGGTCCAGCCGTCACCTACTTTCTTGTCAAGTTCCGCCTGCAGCGTGTTGCGGAACTTCGCCAGGCCGGCTCTCTCACGCCCGACCGTATGATTTTCATAAGTCAAATCCACCTTCCACGGGGAACTGCTTTCCCCCAGGGCCGGTAAATCCCCATCCGCAATCGCCGGCCCGGCAAAGGCCATAGATACGGCAGCCGCGACGACCGTCAGCCTCAGCGAGGCGTAGGCTTTATTCTGCTCCATGAACACTCCCCCATTAATCTGCAGCACTCGTTCAACATGTTTTCGCTGTTCTCCTGCGATGCACCGGATTTCGATGTCGCCGGATTTTGTTATTCAATCGTTTTCGAGCACACCGTCTTCGTCGTAATGGATGGACGTGACGAAGCGCGGTTTGAACACCACGCACCAGGCCGGCACGATGAGCATGGCGGCGATGGCGTTTACCACCAGCATGAACGACAGCAATATCGCCGCGTCCGACTGGAAGCGTAGGTCCGACATGAATATCCACATCACCACACCGGCAATCAGGGTGGTGGCGGTAAAGCTCACGGCGTAGCCGGTTGTGGCCACCGCATTGATTACCGCCTTCTTGATGTCGTGCAGCGCGGCGTATTCCTCGCGGATGCGGTCCATGAAATACACCGCATAGTCGATGCCCACCCCGACGCCGACCGCAATGACCGGCACGGTGTTCACACTGATGCCAATGTTCAGCGCGCCCATATAGGCATAGGTCATCAGGGTGGAGAACAGCATGGGCAACACCATCAGCCAGCCGGCGTGAATCGAGCTGTAATAAACCATGACCAGCACGAAGGCCAGGATCATTACCGCCGGAATGATGAGCATGTGGTCCGTATGCAGCGCCTGGTTACCGGCCGCCGTGACGCCGATAATGCCCCCGCCCAATTCGATGTGCAGGTCCGGAACATCCTTCTTCAGTTGCGCTATGCCATCTTCCGCCAGCGCCACCACACGGTTGATGGTCTCGGCCTGATGGTCCTTGTAATAAAAGACGATGTCCGCCTCGTTCTCGTCCGGCGTCACAAACTCCTTGAGCGCGCCCGGAATGGGGCTGGACGCCATGTACGCAAACATCAAGCCGCCGATTTCTTCCGGGTTGTCCGGCAATTGCATCCAGCGCGGATCGTCGTTGTGGGTCAGTTTGTTCACCACCCGCACCACGCCGGGCAAGGCTTTCGTGCCACCCAGGCTGGGATCGGACAGCATGTGCGCCTGAAAGCGCTCGATGGCAGCCATTACCTCCGGCCGTTTTATGCCGCCCTTGGCTTCCGTTCGCGCCGCCACATGCAATTCTTCCGAACCGGGAAAGCGCGTATTGATGGCCTTGGTCGACACATTGAAATCGTGGTCCCTATGCAGTAGCGGCGAACCCGGCTCGGACTCACCTAGCTGCACCTTGCTCACGAAATACACGGCTCCCAGCGCACCTAGCACCGTCAAAATGAGAATGGTGCGTGCACCGCCGTCGGTGCCGCCGGTCATGGCCATAGCCTTGCCCAGGAAGTTGCGTATGCCCTGGTTGGCGTTTTCCACTGTTTTGGGTTGCGGCAGGATCGTGAGC
>JAEUNM010000092.1 GCA_016791105.1 Rhodocyclaceae bacterium
CCAAGGTGGAGGGAATTCAACCCTGGTGCGGCTTACGGCATCCGCTTCCATGCCTCGCGTGGAATCCGGCCAGGCCCTGGGGGCGCGGGCGCCTCGCCCGCGAAATTAGGCCCGGCGGCTGCGACCGCGGGCGGGACGCCCGCGCCCCCAAGGTGGAGGGAATTCAACCCTGGTGCGGCTTACGGCATCCGCTTCCATGCCTCGCGTGGAATCCGGCCAGGCCCTGGGGGCGCGGGCGTCTCGCCCGCGAAATTAGGCCCGGCGGCTGCGACCGCGGGCGGGACGCCCGCGCCCCCAAGGCAAGTCGGAAGGTGCGGCGCGCGCGCCGCAGCTGGCCGCTCGTCTGAACAGGCCTTGAGATAAACGCAAGGCCAACGCAAGCCTAACGCGCGATAGTCTGGAAAGCCCGGTCCAGTAAGGGCCGCGCACCACCGGTAATTCTTGCGCGGCAAGCGACAATCAACACAATTGGCTCCAAAATATAACAAGGTCCACAGGCAGGCCGAACATGACATTTAGCCGCAACATCCGCTCCGCGACCGCGTTGGCCGCACTGTTGTTCTGCAACTGGGCCTGCGCTGCCGATGCGCCCGCGGTGGCCGGCATCCCGGTCGAATTCATCCTGTTCGCATTCACGCTGCTGGGTGTGGCGCTGTTCCACCACCACACGTTTTATGTCGCGCTGACCGGCGTCAGTGTCATTTCCCTGTACAAAATAAGCGTTACCGGCTTCAGGACCGGTGCCGGCCTGGCCGGCTTGGCGGGCCACCTCGGCCACGAATGGGTAACGCTGGCCAATCTGTTCTGCCTGCTCATGGGCTTTGCGCTGCTGGCGCGGCATTTCGAAAAAAGCCATGTGCCGGTCATTTTGCCGCGCTTCCTGCCGGACGACTGGCGCGGCGCATTTGGTGTGCTGGCCATGGTGTGGGTGATTTCCAGCTTTCTGGACAATATCGCCGCGGCACTGATAGGCGGCGCCATGGCGCACCAGTTGTTCCGGGCAAAAGTGCATATCGGCTACCTTGCCGCCATCGTTGCGGCCTCCAATGCCGGTGGCGCATTCTCGGTGGTGGGCGACACCACTACCACCATGATGTGGATAGCCGGGGTGCATCCATCCTCGGTACTGGAAGCGGTGCTCGCCTCAGCCATCGCGCTGGTGCTGTCCGGCGTGGTGGCCGCCAGACAGCAGCACGCCTATTCGCCCATCCTGAAAAACGTCCACGCCCACACCCGCGTCGATTGGGGGCGCCTATTCATCGTCGCGCTCATCCTGAGCTTTGCGATGATCACCAATATCGTCGTGAATACGCGCTTTACTGCGATCAGCGACAGTTTTCCGTTCATAGGCGTGGCCGTGTGGGCCGCCATCATCGTAAGCATTCCGGTGCGGCGGCACGATTGGGAAGTGCTGGGCGAGTCGCTCAAGGGCACCTTCTTTCTGCTGTTTCTTGTTACGGCGGCATCCATGATGCCGGTGGAAAAATTGCCCGCGGCGTCCTGGCAAACGACTTTCGGGCTGGGTTTCGTATCCGCGGTGTTCGACAATATTCCGCTTACCGCGCTGGCGATCAAGCAGGATGGCTACGACTGGGGCTTCCTGGCGTTTGCGGTGGGCTACGGCGGCTCCATGCTGTGGTTTGGCTCCTCCGCCGGCGTGGCGCTTGCCAACATGTACCCGGAAGCGAAATCCGCCGGACGCTGGTTGCGCCACGGCTGGCACGTCGCGCTGGCTTACGTGGTGGCGTTTATCGCGCTGGTGGTGCTGCGCGGCTGGGAACCCGAAGTGATACACAAGGCGCCGCTGTCGGACACACCGGCCGTCGCGCCGGCACACCCGCGGCACTAAGCCCGGCCCGGCGCACCTGCTGCTGCGCGCGCGGGATTGTCCGACGCGCGGGACGCTCACTGCCACAATCGCAAGCGTGGCGCTATCATGCTGAATCTGTCCCCCGGCTTGCGCCGATCGCGAAGGAATTTCACTTGGCATCCAGCCTGCTTGCATTGCTAGACGACATCGCCACGTTGCTCGACGACGTGGCCGTCATGACCAAAATCGCCGCCAAAAAAACCGCCGGCGTACTGGGTGACGACCTCGCCCTCAATGCCGAACAGGTGGCCGGGGTGCGTGCCGAGCGCGAACTGCCAGTGGTGTGGGCGGTCATGCTCGGATCGTTCCGCAACAAGCTGATCCTGGTGCCAGCGGCGCTGGCGATCAGCGCGCTTGCGCCCTGGGCCATCCTGCCGCTTCTGATGGTAGGCGGCGCCTACCTGTGTTTCGAGGGCTTCGAAAAACTGGCACACAAATTTTTGCATGCCCCGGGCGAAGACGATGCCCACCACGCCGAACTGACCGCAGCACTGATAGACCCCAATGCCGATCTGATGGCACTCGAGGCGGAAAAGATAAAGGGCGCGGTGCGCACGGATTTCATTTTGTCAGCGGAAATTATCGTAATCGCACTCGGCACCTTGGCGGAAGCCCCTTTCATGTCGCAGGTGACGGTATTGTCTTTAGTTGCCGTAGTCATGACCCTGGGCGTGTATGGCTTCGTGGCGGCGATCGTCAAACTGGATGATGCTGGCCTGTTATTGCTGCGCCGCCCCGGTGCAGTCGCCCAGACCATAGGCCGCATGTTGCTGGCCGGGGCACCGATACTCATGAAAGTATTGTCGGTAGTCGGCACCGCCGCCATGTTTCTGGTGGGCGGCGGCATACTTGCGCATGGCGTGCCCGGACTGGAACAATGGCTGCACCATTTGGTACCGGATGGCCTCCTGGCGGCAGTACTGCCCAGCCTGGCGTCCCTGGTGCTTGGCGTCGTGGCGGGCGGGGTGGTGCTGGCGATAGTCAGTCTTGGCCGCTTGTTGCTGCGTGCCGTAAAGTCGAACTAAGACGCTGCCGTTTGTTGCAATCTGGCGTTATGCAGATTGCGCTGCAAGTCCTGCAGGGCGGTGCGTAGGCCTTCTTCCACCACCGGGTGGTAAAAAGGCATGTCCAGCATGCCGGCCACGCTCAGTTGGCATTGCAGCGCCCAGGCCAGCAGGTGGCCGATATGTTCGGCACGCGGGCCCAGCATTTCGGCACCCAGAAAGCGCCCGCTGGCGGGATCGCCATACACACGTAACAAACCGGCATTGGCGCCCATGATGCGGGCGCGGCCCTGATTGCTGAAACTGACTTCCCCCACCGCGGGCGCACTCGCCTGGTGTGCGCGATAGCCACCGCCCACGATGGCAATCTGCGGATCGCTGAACACCACCACCAACGGCGCGCGGCGTGCCGGCGCGCTTGGTTCGCCACCTAGTGCGAGGCGCGCCGCATTGGCGCCGGCGATACGCCCGTCGTCTATGGCTTCGTGCAACAGAGGGCGCTGTTCGTTGGCGTCGCCGGCGATGAATACCGGACTGGCGCTGCCATCGCAGCGGCATTGCAGGGTGGCCGGGTCGAATTGCGGCTTGCCGTGCGCATCGACGCTCACGCCGGCGTGCTGCAACGCCAGCCCTTGCAGGCGGGGCCGGCGGCCGGTGGCGGAGAGCAGATAATCGAAATGCCCGCTTTGCCGGCTGCCCGCGCCATCCACGTACTCAATGCGCACCTTGCCGTTTTCCAGGCGCGCCTCGCCCGGCATGCCGGCCGGCAAAAGTTGGAAATCGCGATTGAACAGTTCGATGGCCCGTTCGCGCACCGCGGGATCGGTAATCGGCCCGACGCGGCCACCGCGGCCCAACATGAGTACCCGCACGCCCAGGTGGGCCAGCGCCTGTCCCAGTTCCAGCCCGATGATGCCAGGACCGACCACCACTACCGAGCCAGGCAATGTTTCCCATTCGAATATCGCGTCGCTGCTGATCGCACGTTCGCCCAAACCGCGGTAGGCCTCGGGCAGATGGGGCTCGGACCCGGTCGCCAGTACCACGGCGCGCGCTTCGATACGCAGCGCGTCATCCACCTGCAAGGTGTGCGGACCGATGAAGCGGGCGTGCCCGCGTATGCGGTCGGCCGCCGGCATGGCATCGATGCGGCGCAATACATAGCCGAGAAAATGTTCGCGCTCGCGCCGTACCCGCGCCATCACGGCACGTCCATCCACCGTCACCGGCCCGACCTGTATGCCGAAGCGGTCGGCGTGACGTGCGGCCTGCGCCACCTCGCCGGCCGAAATGAGCAGTTTGCTGGGCATGCAGCCCACCCGTATGCAGGTGGTGCCGTAGGCGCCGTCCTCGATCAGCAGCACGCGCGCACCGGCCTTGCGCGCGGCAGCATATGCCGTCATGCCGGCACTGCCGGCGCCGATCACGGCTACGTCGGTCTGCAAAGTTTTCAAATTTCCTCCCTGAGCGTCTAGTGCCAGCGCCAGGCGCCCGGGCCGATCAGGCCGACCAGTCCGATTGCGATCAGATAGATGGCGACGATGTAATTCAGCAGCCGCGGAACGATCAGGATAAGTATGCCCGCGATGAGCGACAGCAATGGCCCCAGGCCTAGGTGTAAGGTCATCAGTATGCTCTCCGTTCAGGTTGCGATTTTTACATGGCGCGAGGCGGCCGGTCCGCATGGACGCGCCACGGAATTGCGCGCGGCGACGCTTCGCTGCATCATGCCGACACTCATTGTCTGCATGAAGGTCCGCCATGTCCGATTTGACGCCAGCCGGCGCGGCAAGCCGCGCCCTGTTCGCCTGTGCCGCGCTGGCAATCGGCAGCCCGCCCGCGGCCGCCGCAGACGCAGCCGAGGATCTGCAGTGGATACGCCATGTCGTCGTGATCTTCATGGAAAACCACAGTTTCGACAATCTGTATGGCTTGTGGGACGCTCCGCGCGGATCGAAAATCAACGGCCTGCGGCAAGCAGACAGCGCGCATACGCGGCAAGTTTCGCAGACTGGCAAGCCCTACCAATGCCTGCTGCAGAACGAGCCGCAGCTAAGTTCGCCGCAACCGCTCGCGCCCAATTGCCAGGACAACACCACCGACACGCCGTTTTCCAGCGCCTTCGCCAATGCGCCTTTCGACATAGGTAACCATGTGGCGGCAACGGAAGCGACGCGCGACCTGGCGCACGGCTTCTATCAGGTGCAATACCAGATGAACGGCGGCGCGATGAACCGTTTCGCCGCCGGCAGCAGTGCGGTCGGGCTGGTGATGGGGCATTACGACAGCACCACACTGCCCGTCCATGTCTATTTGCACAGCCCCGGCGCGCCCCACTACGTGCTGCTCGACGCCCTTTTTCAGGCCGCATTCGGGGGATCTTTCCTGAACCATCAGTGGCTGGTGAGCGCGCGTACACCGGTTTTTGCAGGTGCTGCCAATGACGGCGGTGCGAACGACCTGCATTCCGTCATCGACGCCAACGCCATGCCGGCCAATTACCCGCTATACCGCTCACCCCTGGGCGAACAGGTGCGCGACCGGCCCTTGACCGCCTCCTGCGCGCCGCCGGCCGGCCGCCCGCCCACTCCGGCCGGCGCCGTGTGTGGCGATTACGTCATCAACACCATACAGCCCTGGTACATGCCCTATGCCCCCGGCACTGCCGATGCCAAACGCCTGGCGCCGCTTCGCACGCCCGAAATTGGCAGCGCGCTCACGCGCGCCGAGGTGGATTGGGCCTGGTACGGCGGCGGCTGGTCCAATGCCACTGGCGAAATCGGCGCGCCGGGCTGGACCAACGGCAGCGCAGCGCTCCCCGCCACAGCGGCAAATCCCCTGCCCTGCCCGGACGCCGACGCCTATCTGGCGGCGCACTGGCCGGTTTGCCCCGACAAACTGTTCCAGTACCACCACCAGCCTTTCAACTATTACGCCGCCTACGCACCCGGCACGCCGGCACGCGCGGCGCATTTGCGCGACGAAGCGGAATTTTTCGCGGCGGCGCGCGCGGGCCAACTGCGGGCGGTCAGCTTCGTGAAGCCCATCGGCGACAAGAACGAACATCCGGGCTATGCCAATGTCGCGCGCGGCAACGCCCACCTGGTCGAATTGCTGGAGGCCATAGACGCCGGCAAGGCACGCGATGCAACCCTGGTCATCGTGACCTACGACGAATTCGGTGGCGCCTGGGACCACGTTCCGCCGCCCGGCCAGGGCGGCCAGCCTGGACCGCACGACCGCTTCGGCCCCGGCCCGCGCGTACCGGCGCTGCTCATTTCGCGCGGCTTCAAGCGCTCCGGCGTGGATCACACGCCATACGACACGACTTCGATTCTGGCCACGCTGGAACGGCGTTTCGGGCTGGCCCCGGTGGGTGAGGCCTACCTGCCGGGATCGGCCGCGCGCGATGCGCGTGTGGAAAGCTTTGCGCGCACCCTGCACAGATTCCGCTGACCTCATAGGCGCGTCGGCGTAACGCCGCACTATCGTTACTGCCCAAAGTTCCGACTATCAGCCTGCCGCATGACTATTGTCAAACGTGGCGCGTCTGCGGCAAGCAGGTGAATAATTTCAGAAAAATGTCACTGCAGCCCTAAATTTGCTTACCTGTTTTTCCGTAATCCTGGACATCCGGTCGCCATATTTGCCACCGGCGCGCAGAGATCTAATATCGGACCACTGCCGACGTTTGCTCGGGAAAATCACAAATATGTTTGCCAAGGTTCGCGCCACTTGTCGCCCACCTGCGCATTGCGTTGGCCTGCCCAGCGTGCCGGGCCAGAATTCGGGTTGCTCGCTGGCAACACCGCAAGATCGGCGAGCGGGATCATGATTACCCGCATCGGACTCCTGCCCAAAAGTTGCGCCGACTGCCAGGTACCGCGGACGGCCATATTGCCGTCCACACTGCGCCTGTTTTTACCCCTGGCCGTATTGATCCTGGCCCTGGCGTGGTGGGAAGCCAGTCGAACCGTCGATGAATTTGCCGCGGAACGCCTCAACGAGGCCGCCCATGACGCGGAAGCGGGATCGCAGCTTTTTTTGCGCGAACTTGGCGACCCGCTACGCCATGTCGCAAATCTGGCGCGGGAACACACGGTACGACGAGAAATCGAAAGCGGCGACGAGCATGCATCGCAGTTCGCCGGCACTTCATTTTCGACCCTGCTGAGCCGCAATCCACAGTACGACCAGGTGCGCTGGATAGACGAAACCGGGCGCGAGCGCCTGCGCTATGTGCACGCCGACGGCATTCCCCGGCGTGTAGCGGATCAGGATTTACGCGATCTATCCGGGCGCGACTACTTCGTTTCTGCCATGCGCGCTGCGCCGGGCCAGATCTATCTGTCGGCAATCGAGCTGAGTGTGGAGCAAGGACGTGCCGTCGTGCCGCACAAGCCGCTGTTGCGGGTGGCGGTTCCGGTTAGCGACAGTAAGGGCGCACCGCGCGGCATTCTGGTCATCAACGTACTGGCGGCGCAATTGCTGGATGCCGCTGCAGCCGGGCTGGGCGAACCGGAACAGCGCAGCATGGTAGTCAATGGTGCGGGGTACTGGCTGCGCGCAAGCGACCCGCAGGACGAGTGGGGCTTCATGTTCGGGCGCGACGTCACGCTGGCCAAGCGCCACCCAGATGCGTGGGCACAAATGCAAAACGCTGCCGCCGGCAAATTTGCGAGCGACTCCGGACTGTGGGCTTGGCACACCATAACCCCGCCGGGCGCGCAGATCGCCACATCCGGCATGCCCTGGCGTACCGTCGTCAAGATAGACCCAAGCTTGGTCGACGCCAAACGACAGCAAATCTGGCTGCGAACAACCGCCATCGCGTCCCTCGCATTGGCCTTGTGCGGCTTGTTGTGCGTCGGACTGGCGCGCTGGCGTGTCGAGCGTGACGCCGCGCTGGTGGCGGCCGGACGTGCCAACGCCAACGCGGCAGCCGCGGCCGAGCGGCTCGTGGCACAACACAAACTGCACGAATTGAGCGAATTGCTGGGCAATCTGGTCAATTCGTCGGAGGATGCCATCATCAGCACCACACCGGACGGCCTGGTCACGAGCTGGAACCCGGCCGCGGAACGCCTGTATGGCTATACCGCCGCGGAAATGCGCGGCCAGCCTCTGGATGCCTTGTTCGCGCCCGGCGCCGAGCAAGCCGAGCGGCAGGCGCGCGCACAAGTGCTGAGCGGCGCCACTCTGCGCGGCTTCGAAACGGTGAACCGCAACAAGGAGGGCTTGCTGATCGACATCGCGGCAAGCATTTCCGCACTGCGCGATGCCGAAGGCGGCATCGTCGGCACCGCACGCATCGCGCGCGACGTCACGCAGGATAAGCTGCTTACCCATGAGTTGCAGACCCACCGCGAACATCTCGAAGAACTCGTGGCCAACCGCACCGAAGCGCTCAGCGCCGCCAAGCGCGACATAGAGCAACGCGAGCGCTTCATCCGCACGGTAACAGACCATTTGCCGGGTACCGTCAGCTATTGGGATAGCGACCTGGTGTGCCACTTCGCGAACCGTGCCTATCGTGATTGGTTCGGCATGGAGCCGGATTCCATGCTGGGCCGGCAAATGAGCGAGCTATTCGGCGGCACCGAGTGGTACGCCCGCAAGCTGGACGCGGCCAAGGCGGCATTGGCGGGCGAGGCGCGGCGCGTTGAACGCAGCGTGGTCCACAACGATGGCCATCAGGTCCATGCCGTCGTGGATTTCATCCCGGACCGCAGTGGCGCCGAAATTCGCGGCATGTACGTGCTCGCGACGGATATTTCCGCCATCAAGGAAGCCGAACTGCAGTTGCGCCAGACCAACTCCGAACTGTCTACAGCGGTGGCACGCGCCGATGGCGCCACGGTGGCAAAAAGCGCCTTCCTGGCTACCATGAGCCACGAAATCCGCACCCCCTTGAGTGGCATCATGGGCTTGGCGAGCCTGATCGAGCGCCAGCCACTGGCTGCGGAAACGCGCGCCATGGTGACAAAAATTTCCGGCGCCGGGCGTACCCTGATGCGCATCATCAATGACATTCTGGATTTTTCCAAGGTCGAGGCTGGCAAGCTGGAACTCGAAAGCACCGAATTTTCCCTGCAAGACCTGGTGGACGAAGTGGCTGCCATGGTCGCCACGCTGCCCGGCGACAAGCCCATCGATCTGGTATTCGAGCCGCTTCCGCCCGGCCTGCCCATGTTGCGCGGCGACCCACTGCGGCTGCAGCAAATTCTGGTCAATTTCCTGTCCAATGCCATCAAATTTACGAATGCCGGTCACGTATTGCTCGGTGTGGAAACACAGCCTGCCGCGGGCGGCCGTCTGGCAATGCGCTTTTTCGTTCGCGACACCGGACCGGGTATTGCGGAACAGCGCCAGGCGCATATTTTTGAGCCGTTCGGCCAGGAAAATTCTTCAACCGCCAGGCAATACGGCGGCACCGGTCTGGGGCTCGCGATCTGCCGCCAGTTGGTCGAATTGATGGGGGGCCGGATAGGCCTGGTCAGTGCGCCGGACCAGGGCAGCGAATTCTGGTTCAGCGTGGAGCTGGAGGCGATGCAGCGGGCGGCGCCGGCGGCGCCGGATCTCGGCGGCTTGACGGTATTGGTGGTCAGCACGCAGGCCGTACAGCGCAACAGTCTGGCGCAGCTACTGAGCAATGCCGGTGCGACGGTCGACAGCGCCGCCATGGCCGCCAGCGCGCGCGAACGCCTGGCCGGCGGCGCCTACGACCTGGTACTCATGGATGCGAACCTGCCGGACGCAAGCGGGCTCGCGCTGGCAGACGCCCTGCGCGCCGCGCCGGCAAGCGCCCGCACGCGCTCCATCCTCGTCGCCTCCGCAGCCGAGCGCGACACCTTCCTGCGCGAAACTGAAACCGGCGACATTGGCGCCGTATTGGCGCGGCCGCTCACGCTCACGGCGGTGGCCGAAACTGCGCTACGCCTGTGCCGCGGCGAGGCAGCGGCTGGCGCTGGCAATACCGCTGCTGCGCCCAGCGCGGCCTTGCGCCTGCGCGGACTGCGCGCCCTCGTGGTCGATGACACGGAAATCAATTGTGAAGTCGCGCGCGGACTGCTCGAGGCCGAAGGCGCGTCAGTCGCCACGGCAGACGGCGGCGCTGCCGCGATCGAATTACTGCAGCGCGAAACGAGCGGGTTCGACATCGTACTGATGGACGTGCAGATGCCGCACATGGACGGCTTCGAGGCGACGCGGCGCATTCGTCAATTGCCCAGCCTTGCCAATCTGCCCATCGTGGCACTCACCGCCGGCGCGTTGAACAGCCAGCGCGAAGCTGCGCTTGCCGCCGGTCTCGACGACTATCTGACCAAACCTCTGGATCTGGACGCCATAGTCCGCGTGATCAGCCAACGCTGCGTCCCCCGGCGCGAAGGGCAAAGCGGGGCGGCTGCCGCCGGCACCGCCACGGCACCCGCCAGCGCTGGCAGCATGACCGAACTGCCCGGGCTGGATGTGGCCACCGGCATGAAGCTGTGCCGGCAGCCGCGCATATACGCCCGCGCACTCGACACCTTCTGCAACAACTACGGCAATAGCGCAGCCCAGCTTGCCCAATTCGCCCAAACCGGTGCCGGCCGCGAACTTAAGGCGCTGGCGCACAAGCTGCGCGGCGTGGCGGCAAACCTGGGCATGCACGGCGTGGCGTCGGCCGCCGCGGCGCTGGAAGAAGCTGCGGGGTCGCGCGCCACCGAGCACAATTGGCAGGAACTGGCCGCCGCCTGCGCGCCGGCCGTGGCGGAAGCCATCGCCAGCGCGAAGCTGTATGTCGCGTCACGTGCGGCGGAAGCGGATATGCAGGCAAGCGTGTCGAGTTGAGCCGGAGACGGGCTCAATGCCGTTAAGTCAAGTTCCTGCGGCAATCTTGAAGTCCGATTTCCTTCGCCCCCTCCCCTCTCCCGCAAGCGGGCGAGGAGCGCCCGCTCGTCGCGTACTGCATAGCATCGCCGGCTTCGGACAAAAGCCCTCGACGAATCAGCGCAGCACGGCGCGTCCCCCCTTCGCCCGCGAGTCCCCTTACCTTAAAGGCTTTGGAGACGGGCCCTGCTCTCAAGGCAGTCCGCGGCGCAGTGACTGCGCCATTGCGGCGGGATTTTGCGTTTCCACAGTGATCGAGCGGGGTCGGGCCAAGCGCGCGCCCTTGCGGTGAGCTTAGGCGACTCTCCTGGGGCCACGGACCCCGCCCCCAGGGAATGTGGCCGCCGGCACGACCAGCACCCCAGCCGGCGCGGATATTCCCGGATCAAGGCGCCGCATGGGCCTTCGCCATCAAGCCGGCGGCTGCTCCAAATCCGGGGTCGATCCGGACTGCGCCCAGCCCAGTATGCCTTGCACGACGGCCGCGAGTTCTGTGCCCACTTGCTCTGCGCCAGACCTGCAAGCAGCGAGGTCACGTGCGCGCGCGGTCGTTTCCAGCTTTGCGGCACTCTGGCTCAACGCGTAAGCCCCCAGGGTGGCGGCGACGCCTTTCAGTGAGTGGGCGTGGCGAATCGCGCTTTCCCAATCTTCGGCATCCAGCGCGGCGGCGAAGCGGGCCGGAAAATCGCGCCCGTGCGTTTCGTTGAAGCGCAGCAGCAGGCGACGCAACATCGCAGCATTGCCGCCCACGTTGGACAAGGCGGCCGACATCGAAATACCGGCCAGTTCTGGCTGCTCCGGCGGCAGCGTGGCCGTAGCAACTGCGACGGCGGCCAGCGGGACTGCTGGCGCAGGCGACACGGCGGTCGCCGCTGCCGGCGCGCTGGTTTCTTCCGGCTGCGGGGGCGCGCCGTGCTCCAACGGCGCTGCAGAGTCGGCGCAGCGTGCCATCACGGCGGGCAAACAGGCACGCAGGCACTGGTGCAATTCGTCCAGCCGCAAGGGCTTGCTCACATGCTCGTTCATGCCGGCGGCGATGCAGCGGGCCTGGTCCTCGGTCATGGAATTGGCGGTCAGCGCAATAATGGGCAGATCGCGGCAACCCGGCCGCCGGCGCAACTGGCGAGTCGCCTCGTAGCCATCCATGACGGGCATGTTGCAGTCCATCAGAATCACGTCCGGCCTTTTGCGCGCCACCTGTTCCAGCGCTTCCACGCCATTGGAGGCGAGCCGCGCCGCGATGCCCACACCGGCCAGCAACTCGCAAATGACTTCCTGATTGAGCGCAACGTCGTCGACCACCAGTACGTCCAGGGCGCGGAAACAGGACCAGTCGGTCATCGACAGGCTACGCCTTTCCTCGTCCGGGTGGTCCTCGAAAATGCCCAAGGCGCGACCCAGTTCGACATACAGGTGGCGCAGATTGACCGGCTTGGCCAGCAAGCCGTCGATTTCATCGCCGATGTCACGCAATTCTTCGGTATGGCTGAATGCCGTGACCAGGATCATGGGCGGTGGTTTGCGGCCACGCTTGCGAAATTCGGCTCGCAACATGCGTATGGCCTGCAAGCCATTTACTTCCGGCATGCGCCAATCGACGAAACAGGCGAGATAGTCGGGCAGACCAGGCCTCTGCATGAGTGTCAGCGCCTCTTGCGCACTGGCGGCGCTGTGTACGATCAGTCCGACCTTGGCTATCGCGCGGCCGATCAGATTCAGCGCCAGCGGGTTGTCATCGACCAGCATGACCGGCCGCTCCGCATGTTCGGCCAGTTTTTTCGCCAGCCTTGCAATGCCCTCACGGCGGTCGGTACCGGCACAGCCCAGGCGTACCGTGAAATGGAATGTGCTGCCGGCGCCCGGTTCGCTATCCGCCCAGATGCGGCCACCCATCAATTCGACGATGCGGCGGGAAATCACCAGTCCCAGCCCGGTGCCGCCGTAGCGGCGGGTGGTGGAAGCGTCGGCCTGGCTAAACGCCTGAAATAGACCGGCCAGTTGGTCCGCACTCATGCCTATGCCCTGGTCGCGCACGGAAAATTGCAATTCGGCCTGATCCGCGTCTCGCGCCAGGCTGCGCACACTCACCACGACGTCACCGGCATCGGAAAATTTGATCGCGTTGGTCACCAGATTGCTGAGTACCTGCCCCAGGCGCAGCGGGTCGCCGCGGTAGAGCTGATTTTGCTGTTCGAAATCGAAAGACAGTTCTACCCCCTGCCCTTCGGCACGCAGCCCCACGACGCCGGCCAATTGGTCGAATACGCTATCCAGCGTGAAAATCACGCTGTCCATTTCGAGCTTGCCGGCTTCGATCTTGGAGAAATCCAGGATGTCGTTGATTACGTGCAGCAGGCCGTCGGCTGCAAATTTGATTTTTTCGACGTAATTCTTTTGCCGCGCATCGAGCCGTGTGGCGAGGCAAAGATCCGCCATGCCCAGGATGGCGTTCATGGGGGTGCGGATTTCGTGCGACACGGTAGCCACGAAAGCACTTTTGGCGCGCGTCGCGGCTTCGGCGCGCTCCTGAGCCCGTTGTGCCTCGTGCAGCGCCCAGTGATCGGACAAATCGCTGGCGAAACAGACGAACAAGGTTTCGCCGGACGCCTCCACGCGCGCCAGGGCCAGCCGTATTGGCACCCGGCTGGCGTCGGGTCTTTGCGCGGCCAATTCCAGCGTAAGGCCAGGGCTGCCGCGCGCGCCGGCTTCGATATAGTCGTAAATCTGTTGCGCCTCGGGGCCGGCGGATACCGGCAGCAAGGCATGCAGGCTGTGGCCCTGCACCTGTTCCGCCGCTCGCCCGAACAATCGCACTGCGGCTGGATTGAGGGCCAGCACGGTGCCGTGGCGGTCCAGTGTCAGGATGCCATCGACGGCATGGTCGAACTGGGTTTGCAGCCGCAACTGGCTTTGTTTCAGGCGGGCATTGAGCTGGCGGTAGCCGATGATGGCATGTGCCGCGCCCGTCAGCGCACACACCAGCGCCGATACCAGGCCTATCGCCAGCGCCAGAGTCGCACTGGGCTGGCCGCCGGCCACCTGTTCGGTGGCGGGCTGGCCGACGAAGCGCGCGGCAGCCATGGCCGTATAGTGCATGCCGCTGATTGCCAGTCCCATCACGACGCCGCTGCCGGCCAGCGCTACCGATGCGCGGAACCGCCGCCCCAGACCGTAGCGTATCCATAGCGCGAGCCAGCCCAATACGACCGCCACGCCGATCGACGCGGCAAACCAGAGCGGGTCGTAGCGCAGCACCGGGGCCATGCGCATGGCCGCCATGCCGGTGTAGTGCATGCCGCCTATGCCGGCGCCAACGAGCGCCCCGGCCAGCGCAATGCGCGCCGGCGACGGGCTGGCACGATCGAGCAGCGACAGCGCGATCGCGGCCGCGAACAGCGCCGGCAGCAGCGACAGCAGAGTCAGTCCGGGCGCATAACTGACCGGTGAGCAAAGATCGAACGCCAGCATGCCGATGAAGTGCATGGCCCAGACGCCGCCGGCGAAGGCGCACACGCCGGCGGCGCGTCCCAGCGGCCGCATGACGCCCGCGAGTTGGCGCGTGGGACCGGCCAGTTGCAGTGCCAGAATAGCCGCGGCGATCGCCACGCTTACCGACAGCGCGACCAGCCAGGGCTCATGAATGCCCGTAACGAGCGGCACGCCCGTCGCGTCGAATAGAAAAAATTGATCGTTCATAGGCGCGCCCGCACCCGGCGCTTTTTAGAATTCCGGCGCGCAACGATTGCGGCGCGCCGGATCGGGTACTAATTCTCCCTAACGGGACGAGTGGGCATTTCTTTAGGAAGGAGAGCAGGATTGCAGCGCAGGCGTAGCGATAGGTGCCTTTGCCCACATGCGGCAAAGCGAATTTGAAGCGCTGGTGCGGCGCCTCCGGCTCTGCGCCGGCCAAACGGCCGCCGCGACCAGGTCTGGCGCCCGTGGCCGAATGGGCAGCAGTGCGAGCTTGCCGCCCGCCGCCTAGACCAGCACAGCCGGTGTGCCAAACAATCGCGCCAGTTCCGCACCCGGATCTGCGGCACGCATGAATGCTTCGCCCACCAGGAATGCATGCACGCCAGTGCTGCGCATGAGCGCGACGTCGGCAGCGGACAGGATGCCGCTTTCGGTAATCACCAACTTGTTTTCGGGTATGCGCGGCAACTGGCTCAGGGTGGTGGCCAGCGAAACTTCGAAACTGCGCAAATTGCGGTTGTTGATGCCCAGCAAAGGGGTTTCCAGGCGCAGCGCGATATCCAGTTCCTGTGCGTCGTGAACCTCGGCCAGCACGGCCATTCCAAGTCCGTGGGCAGCTTTTTCCAACGCGGCCAGGCGCGAGTACGCCTGTTCGGCTTCCCCGGCTGCGCCACTGGCATCGAAAAACGCCGCCACGATGAGCAGGATGCAATCCGCCCCCATCGCGCGTGCTTCGGCGATCTGGTAATCGTCGATCATGAAATCCTTGCGCAGCACGGGAAGCTGGCAGGCCGCCCGCGCCTGTTGCAAGAACTCCGGCGCGCCTTGAAAAAACTGCCGGTCGGTCAATACCGACAGGCAGGCGGCGCCGTGCCGGGCATAGCTGGCGGCGATTTCGGCGGGATGGAAATTTTCCCGCAGCAGGCCTTTGGACGGGCTGGCACGCTTGATTTCGGCAATCACCGCTGCCGCGCCGGCCGAGGTACGCGCCCGCATTGCAGCGACAAAATCGCGCGCCGGTGGCGCGGCTTCCGCCTCGTGCCGCAGCGCGGCGTAGGGTTTCGCGGCGGAAGCGGCCGCGATTTCCTCGCGCTTGACGGCAAGGATGCGCTTCAGGATGTCAGACATTGTTGTCCTCGGGGGGCTCTTCGGTATCGCGCAACAATTCGTCCACTGCAATGCGCAGCCCGACCGACTCCAGTTCCAGCGCTTCGCCGGGGCCGTACTCGTACAGCACCCAATGCTGTTCCGCATTGCGCCGGAATATTTCGATGCGGCGCGCCGCCAGATCGATCAAACCGTATTCGCGCAGGTCGGGCAGTTTGCGGTAGGCGGCGAATTTTGCGCCGCGGTCGAACGCGGCCGTACCGTCCGATAGCACTTCGACGATCAGGCAGGGGTGGCTGAGGTATTGCGGGGTGGTGCGATCGCGTGGATCGCACGTCACAACCACGTCCGGATAGAAGAAGGCGTCCGCTTCGTCGATGCGAACTTTTGCATCCGACGCGTAAGCGCGGCAGGGCGAACCGCGTAAGTGCATGTGTAGGGCGGAAAACAGATTGCCGGTCGCGGTTACGTGGGATAGCCGCGCCCCGACCATCGCATACACCTCGCCAGCCAGATATTCGTGCTTGTCCGGCTGGGTCTGTTCCCAGGCCAGATAGCTGCCAGCGTCAAATTTCGCGTTTTCCTGTGCCAATCCCATCGATCGCTCCCGGCGCCCGTTCGCAACCCAGCGTTCAGCCGGCGAGCTTTTGCGTGGCGGCCACGAATTCCGCCAGACGCGCGCGCGCCGCGCCGCTGGCGATGAGGTCCAGGGCCTGTTCCACGCCATCGGCAATGGTGTCGGCGCGGCCGGATACATAAAGGCTTGCCCCGGCATTCAGCGCCACGATGTCGCGCGCGGCGGCAATCTTTCCGTCCAGCGCGCCCAGCACCATGTCGCGTGACGCTTCCACATTTGCCGCGCGCAAGGCGCTGCCGTCATGTATGGGCAGGTTGAATTGTTCCGGCTCGACCGTGTATTCCTTGACCTGACCGTCCTTCAATTCGCCTACCAGGGTCGGCCCGGTGATGGAAAGTTCGTCCAGCCCGTCCCGCCCGTGTACGGTGAGCGCGCGCCGGCTACCCAGGCGCTCCAGCACGCGCACCTGTATGCCGACCAGATCGGGATGGAACACCCCCAGCACCTGATGCGGCGCGCCGGCCGGGTTGGTAAGCGGGCCAAGAATGTTGAATATCGTGCGCACGCCCAGTTCGCGCCGCACCGGCGCGGCGTGTTTCATGGCGCTGTGATGGTTGGGCGCGAACATGAAGCCGACCCCGGTTTGCGCGATGCACTCGGCTATCGCCTCCGGTTTCAGGTTGATATTGGCCCCCAGTGCTTCCAGCACATCCGCCGAACCGCACTGCGAGGACACCGAGCGGCCGCCGTGCTTGGCCACCTTGGCACCGCCTGCGGCAGCGACGAACATGGCGGCGGTGGAAATATTGAAGGTGTGCGCGCCGTCGCCGCCGGTGCCGCAGGTATCGACCAGGTGGCCGTCGTCCAGTACCTGCACCTTGGTGGACAGTTCGCGCATCACTTCGGCCGCCGCGGCAATTTCGCCTATGGTTTCCTTTTTGACGCGCAGGCCCACCACCAGCGCCGAAATCATGACCGGCGTGACTTCGCCGGACATGATGGCACGCATGAGCGCCAGCATTTCGTCATGAAAAATTTCGCGATGTTCGATTACGCGCTGGAGCGCCTGCTGTGCCGTGATCGTCATTTTTCCCCCTTTGGCGGCAAGGCCGGCCCTCAGGCCGCCGCGCGCAGAAAGTTGCGCAGCAAGTCGTGGCCGTGTTCGGTCATGATGGATTCCGGATGAAACTGCACGCCCTCGACCAGAAATTGCCGGTGGCGCACGCCCATGATTTCGCCGTCCTGCGTCCAGGCCGTGACTTCCAGGCAGTCCGGCAAGGTTTCGCGGCGTATCGCGAGCGAATGATAGCGCGTCGCCGTGAGCGGATTGGGCAGGCCGCCGAACACGCCCTGGTCGGCGTGATGAACCGCCGAAGTTTTGCCGTGCATCATCTGTTTGGCATGGACCACTTCACCGCCGAACGCTTCGCCTATGCTCTGATGGCCCAGGCACACTCCCAGCAGCGGAATGCGCCCAGCGTAGGCGCGTATGGCCGGCACCGAAATCCCCGCCTGAGCCGGCGCGCAAGGGCCGGGCGAAATGACGATCACGTCGGGATGCAGGGCCTCGATGTCGTCCAGGCCGATGGCATCGTTGCGATACACGCGCACGTCTTCACCCAGTTCACCGAAATACTGCACGAGGTTATAGGTGAATGAGTCGTAATTGTCGATCATGAGTAGCATGTTCAGGCTATCCCTTTGACTTGTTGCATTTGGCCGCTTGCCGCTGGTTCGGCGCGGTTCATGTGCCGAGGCCGGATCCGGTATTCGGCGCGCAAACGTGGCGTGCCCTCATCTGGCGCACTGCATGCGGCAGGAATGGCAATTTCCAGCCGGCACGTACCCATCAGTCGAGGCGCGTATCCAGCCCGCCTTCTGCCATTTCCGCCGCCCGCAGCAGCGCACGCGCCTTGTTGAGCGTTTCCTGCCATTCCGATTCGGGATCGGAATCGGCAACGATGCCGGCGCCGGCCTGCACGTAAAGCTGGCCGTCCTTGACCACCGCGGTGCGTATGGCGATGGCCAAATCCATGTCGCCGTTGTAGCCCAGATAACCGACCGCGCCAGCGTAGATGCCACGTTTCGTGGGTTCCAGCTCGGCGATGATTTCCATCGCACGCACCTTGGGCGCGCCGGACACCGTGCCGGCCGGAAAAGTGGCCTTGAGCACGCTGATGGCGTCCTCACCGGCCGCCAGGCGGCCTTCCACGTTGGACACGATGTGCATCACGTGCGAATAGCGTTCGACGACGAATCGTTCCGTCACGCGCACGCTGCCGATTTGCGACACGCGGCCGGCGTCGTTGCGGCCCAGATCGAGCAACTGCAGGTGCTCGGCCCGCTCTTTCTGGTCGGCGAGCAAATCCTGCTCCAGCGCCAAATCTTCTTCCACCGAGGTGCCGCGCTTGCGCGTGCCGGCGATGGGACGCACCGTAACCTCATCGTCCTGCAGGCGCACCAGAATTTCCGGCGAGGCGCCCACCACGTGATAGCCGCCGAAATTGAAAAAGAACATGTAGGGCGAAGGGTTCAGCGTGCGCAGCGCGCGATACAGCGCGAGCGGCGTGGCGGCAAAGGGCTTGGACATGCGCTGCGACAGCACCACCTGCATGGCATCGCCGTCGTATATGTACTGCTTGACGCGGCGCACGGCATCCTTGAAAGCCTCGGCGCCAAATTCCGACTGTGCGGGCGCCGGCTGCACGCGTATGTCGGCCGGCAGGGGCACGGCTTCGCGCAGGCGCCGCACCAGTTCGCCCAGCCGCGCCGTGGCCTGCCGATAGGCACCCTCCGCGCCCGGATCGGCATAAACCACCAACGAGAGCTTGCCGGACAGGTTGTCGACGATGGCCATTTCGTCCGACAGCAGCAGACAAATGTCCGGCGCACCTATGCGGTCCGGCTTATCGATGGCGGCCAGACGCGGTTCGACATAGCCCACGGTTTCAAAGCCGAAGGCCCCCACCAGCCCACCCACGAAACGCGGATGACTGGGCAGCGGCGGGGTATTGAAGCGTGCCAGATAGGCGTCGATAAAGTCCAGGGGGTCTATGGTTTCGACGCATTCGACGACCTGGTCGTCGGTAAGCACGGCCAGTTTCTGTCCATGCACCTCGATGCGGGTGCGGGCCGCCAGCCCGATGAATGAATAGCGCCCAAACCGCTCGCCGCCCTGCACGGATTCGAGCAGGTAGGAATACGGCGCGTCGGCCAGTTTCAGATAAAGGGACAGCGGTGTGTCCAGGTCGGCAAACGTTTCCAGCGTGACCGCGATGCGGTTATAGCCCGCAGCGGCCAGCCGATCGAATTCGGTTTCGGTCATGACGATTCCTGATATTGCGGCGATTGTCGTGCCGGCTGCAATGCCTGGGCATGCGCGGCGGCGATGAGGCGCGACTTGCGCCTCGCGTGGAATGCTTGCTCAGTGGCGCGGCGGGCGCCAGGACCAGGCCTCGATGGCGGGCCAGCGGGCATACAGCGGACAAACGACCGTCGAATTCATGTGCAATCCGCACTCAGGCGGCAGGAAAGTTCGGAAACCGGCAAGCGTGCAGGCATCTCAGCCCCCTTGCAGCGGACGCAGCAGCGACGGCAAGTGGGCCAGGGTCGATATTAGCGCGTCGCAATCGGCCTTGTCCACCGGCTCGCCTTCGTTGTACCCGTAGGGCACGCACACGACGGGGCAGCCCGCATTACGCGCGCAGGCAATGTCGTTTTTAGAGTCGCCGACGTGCAGATTGGCCGCCGGTACCACCCCCAGGTACCGACAGGCATGCAGCAGCGGATCCGCATGCGGCTTTTTGCGCGCCACGCGGTCACCGCTTACCACCACGGTGAAGTGGCCGCGTATGCCCAGGTATTCAAGCAGAGGCAGCGTGAATGCTTCCGATTTGTTGGTTACGCAGGCGAGCGGGTAGCCACGCGCCGCGAGTGTATCAAGCGCCTCGCGCACGTCCGGATAGAGCGTCGCATGGCGGCCGTTCACGCTGTGATAGTGGCGCTGAAATGCGGCCACGGCGGCTTCCAGCCGCGGCGGTTCGGGCGGGGTTTCGCGCGTCAGGCAGCGTTCGACCAGATTGGGGATGCCCTTGCCGACGAATGCGTGAATTTCATCGATGCGGCGCGGCGGCTCGCCCAGTTCTTCCAGCATGCCTTGGGCGGCCAGAAACAGGTCCGGGACGGTATCGGCCAGCGTACCGTCGAGGTCGAAACTGATCGACGCCACGGCCAGCGGAAATTGCAGCGGCATCAAGCGGCTCCGGCCAGGGCGCGGCGCAGTTCGGCGATCACGCTGTCGTAGCGATTGGGGTCTTCCGCCCGCGCGGCGCCGAAAATGGCCGAACCGGCAACGAAACTGTCTGCACCGGCGCGCGCCACCTCGGCAATGTTGTCGATTTTGACGCCGCCATCCACTTCCAGTCGGATGTGGCGCCCGCTGCTGCGCTCGTACTCATCCAGCCGCGCGCGGGCGGCAGCAAGTTTCGGCAGCGCCGAAGCGAGAAATTGCTGGCCGCCGAAGCCCGGATTGACCGACATGAGCAGCACCAGGTCGAGCTTGTCCATGACGTGATCCAGCCAAGCGAGCGGGGTTGCCGGATTGAACACCAGTCCGGCCGTGCAGCCCTGATCGCGGATAAGCGCCAGGGTGCGGTCGACGTGATCCGACGCTTCCGGGTGAAAGGTGATGATGTCGGCGCCGGCAGCGGCGAAATCCACCACCAGGCGATCCACCGGCCGCACCATCAGGTGTACGTCTATGGGCGCCCTGGTGTGCGGGCGTATGGCTTTGCATACCAGCGGCCCGACAGTCAGATTGGGGACGTAATGGTTGTCCATCACGTCGAAGTGAATCCAGTCGGCGCCGGCCGCGATCACGTCGCGCACCTCTTCGCCCAGGCGCGCAAAATCCGCGGACAGCAGGCTGGGAGCCAGTATCAGGTCGGTGCTCATGGGTTCCGGTCCGCGCAAAAGCGCGATTGTAGCGGCAGCCGGCACGGCTTGCCTGGAGCCGGAAATTAAGGTCAAATGGGCGGCATGATCGAATCTTCGCCCTACTCCATCCAGATCGACGCCGAACCGCGCTACCTGCCCGACCAGTCGCGCCCCGGCCGCGATCATTACGTTTTCGCCTACACGATCACCATCACCAACACCGGCACCATTGCGGCACAGCTGGTATCGCGGCACTGGATCATTACCGACGCGGACGGCAAAGTGCGTGAAGTGCGCGGCCAGGGCGTGGTGGGCGAACAGCCTTCGCTCGAGCCCGGCGAAAGTTTCCGCTACACCAGCGGCTGCGATCTTCCTACCGAGGTCGGCACCATGCACGGCAGCTACCAGATGGTCGCCGCCGACGGTACGCGCTTCGACGCGCCGATTGCGGCATTCACGCTGGCTGCGCCGCGCACGCTGCACTAAGCACCAAGCCCTGCTTGCTGCGCCGGCCTTGGCCTGACGCCTGGCCGAACGCTACCGCCTTATTCCGATTTGTTCAGGGTTGCGTGCGTGGCGGCGGTTCGGCCAGCGCCGGCGCAAAGGTCGCACTGCCCGCCGTATCGGCTACTGCGCTGGCATCCGGCACTTCCTGCACCTCGGGCGCCTCGACCAGAATTGAAACGCGGCGATTGCGCGCACGTCCTTCCGCTGTGAGATTGCTGTCGAGCGGCCGCTGTTCGCCATATCCGGAGGCGGTGAGCCGGCCCGGCGCCACGCCGGCCTCGGCAAACACCCGCACCACGCTGGACGCGCGCACGGCGGACAATTCCCAATTGGACGGAAAGCGCTCGCTCGATATCGGCTGATTATCGGTATGGCCTTCGACTCGCAGCGGAAAATCCGAATACGCCAACACCTCCGCCACATGCCGCAACAAGTTGGTCGCCTCCGGCGTGAGGCTTGCGTCGCCGGACGGAAACAGCATGTTGGCATTGATTTCGATACTGATGCCGAACGCGCCCTGACTCATCCTGACCTGCCCTTCCTTGACCAGCGCGCCCAATGCGCGGTCCAGTTCGGAGCCCATGCGGCGCAGTTTTTCGCGCCGCTCGCGCGCCAGTTGCACCTTGCGCGCGCTGATCTGCATCTGGATGAATTGCTGCGGATCGCTCGGCTTGGCCGGCAGTATGGTGATCCTGCCATTGTGGAAAGCGGAATTGATGGCGTCCGACAGCACGCGATATTTGCCTTCGTTCACCGACGAAATGGCATACATCACGACAAAAAAGGCGAACAGCAGCGTAATGAAATCGGCGTAGGAGACTAGCCAGCGCTCGTGATTTTCATGCTCTTCGGGGGCGGTGCGGCGGGACATGGCGGGATTTGCAAGCGCGATATCACGCTTACGGCCGCCTTGCCGCCGACTTTAACCGGCCGTGGCCGCGACGCGGCGCCTATGCGCCGCGCAAGCTCGGGCCAAAGTCAGGCCGTTTGCGACTGCAGCCGCTCGCACAGAACGATGCGGCCGGGGGCTTCTTCGATCAGACCCTGCAGTTGCAGGTCTTTCATGACGCGGGACACCATTTCGCGCGACGCGCCTATCATTTTGGCGATGTCCTGCTTGGAAATTTTGCGATTCACCACTTTGCGGCCATCCACGTCCTCGGCCATTTCCAGCAACAGGCGCGCCACACGGCCGTATACGTCCATCAGCGCCAGGCTTTCTATCTTGCGGTCGGCGGTGCGCAGGCGCGACACCAGATTGCGCATGATGTACAGCGACACATCGAAATTGTCCTGCAGGGAACGTTTGAAGTCGTGCTTGGAGATGACGATGAGGTCGCTGGGCGCCACCGCCACAACCGTGGCCGAGCGCGGACTTTCGTCGAGCACGCCCATTTCGCCGAACAACTCGCCTGGCCCCAGCATGGACAGGATGACTTCGCGCCCGTCCTCGTCGCTCACCAGCACCTTGAGGCTGCCGGACAGCACCAGATAGACAAAATCCGTCTTGTCACCGGCGCGCACCACGGTGGAACTGCGGGTGGCGCGCCGCATGATGGATACCCGGGCGATCGGTTCGAGCGCCGAATCAGGTAGTCCTTTGAACATCGGGAATGTTTTTAACGCGGTAACCGAAACCGGATGTGCCGTCACCATTTTATTCACTCCCTCCAGAAAGGACCTTGGCCGAATGGCGCAAGCATGGTTGTTCGATTGCCTATCAAATATTTCCATTCAGATTATAAGGAATTTCTCGAAGTTGGGAAAAAGCGCTGCCGGAATGTGCCGGTGGCGTAGCATGGTGTGCACCCGGCGTGGCGTGCATGCCGCACGGGAGCGCCCTGGTACGGGCGGAACCGGTTCGCGCACAGGGCAATCTATAATCGACCTCTTTCATTACCCTGGTTCTGACCATGTCCGCTCGTCACTGCCGCCTGCTCATACTTGGATCCGGCCCGGCCGGATATACGGCTGCCGTCTATGCTGCGCGCGCCAACCTGAAGCCTGTGCTCATCACCGGCATCGATCAGGGCGGCCAGCTCATGACTACCACCGACGTGGACAATTGGCCCGCCGACGCCGATGGCGTGCAGGGACCAGAACTGATGGAGCGTTTCCAGCGCCACGCCGAACGATTTGAAACCGAGCTGATTTTCGACCACATACACACCGCCAGGCTGACCGGCAAACCCATATTGCTGGAGGGCGATTCGGGCAGCTATACCTGTGACGCCCTCATCATCGCCACCGGGGCCACGGCGCGTTATCTGGGTCTGGAGTCCGAAACCGCCTACAAGGGCCGCGGCGTTTCGGCCTGCGCCACCTGTGACGGCTTCTTTTATCGTGGCCAGGACGTGGCGGTCATCGGCGGTGGCAATACCGCGGTGGAAGAAGCGCTGTACCTGGCGAATATCGCGCGCCACGTAAGCGTGGTGCACCGGCGCGACAAATTCCGCTCCGAGAAAATTCTGCAGGACAAGTTGTTCGAAAAAGCCGCCGCCGGCAAGGTGAGCCTGGTCTGGAATCACACTTTGGACGAAGTGCTGGGCGACGCCAGCGGCGTAACCGGCATACGCGTCAAGAACGTGCAGGACGGCGCTCTAACCGATGTGGCGCTGACCGGCGTATTCATCGCCATCGGCCATCAGCCCAACACCTCCCTGTTCGAGGGCCAGCTCGAAATGGAAAATGGCTACATCGTGACGCGCGGCGGCCGCCAGGGCAATGCCACGGCAACCAGCATCGAGGGCGTATTCGCAGCCGGCGACGTAGCCGATCACGTGTATCGCCAGGCCGTTACCAGCGCCGGCACGGGCTGCATGGCCGCGCTGGATGCAGAAGCTTACCTGGACAGCCTGGGTCTGGCCTGATCGCCCAGTCTCCGCCCGCCAGCGAAGTGCCATGGCACACGTGCCCAGCCCGGACGACATCGCGCTATTCCATGCCGCGGTCGAGGGCACGCAGCGTCTCACGGTGGACCGCGTGCACCACGAGCCGGCGCCGGTCGCGCCACGCCCGCGCAGCCGCCAGCGCGACGACGCGGCGGTATTGCACGAAGCCATCAGCGGGCCGGCTGCGCTCGATCTGGCGCTGGAAGGCGGCGACGAGGCCACATTTCTGCGCCCCGGCATCGCCAAAAGCGTGCTGCGCGATCTGCGCCGCGGCCGCTGGGTAGTACAGGACCAGATCGACCTGCACGGCGCCACGCGCGATGAGGCGCACGCGCTGCTGGCGGAATTCATGGCGCACGCGACGCGCCGCGCGCTGCGCTGCGTGCGCGTGATACACGGCAAAGGTTTGGGTTCCCCCGGACGCGAGCCGGTGCTCAAAAAACTGGTCCAGGCCTGGCTCGCCCGCCGCGAGGACGTGCTGGCGTTTTGTCAGGCGAAGTCGAACGAAGGCGGCGCCGGAGCACTGAGGGTGCTGGTCAGGGGGCAGAGGACGGGGGGCAGAAGACAGGGGACGGAGGACAGAGGACAGAAAGGTAGTCGGTAGTCAGTAATCGGTTGGGGCGGACGACATGCCCGCCCCTGAAGACGAATCGCGCCGCTACGCCGCGGTATGGCGGCATCCGGGGCGGTGGCCGTATTCAGAACTCCGAGGCCAGCACTTCGCGGCCGTGCAGGGGTTGCACGGGGCGGGCGTTCATGGCGTAAATTTTCCGGAAGGCGGTGATCTGCGCTTTGCTCAGGCTTTGCTGCTCGCGCATCACGAACCATTTGACGCCTTCGGAACAGGGCGGCGTAGTCAGTGAGCCGTTGAAGGTGTAATAGTTGCGCTGCTGCGGCAACAGGGCCGTTACGTCGAAATTGGCGGCCAACGCGGCTTTTTCACCGGCTTGTTTGGGCATCGCGGCGAACACCGGGGCCAGCGCGGCGCTGCTGGCGCCGTGCTTGAACAACAGTGCAACCACCGCCAGCTTGCCGTCTGCATTTTTGTGCACCAGATGCGCCACCATCGCGCTGGCTTTGCCGCCTACGCGCTCTTCGCTGGGTGTATGGAAGTGGAACTGCAATAATTTGTATTCGGCGCCTTCCACGCTTATGCCGCCAGCGCCGTCCAGATTGACCTGTATGGTGTGGCCGTTGTTGATCACCTCGGCCTTGGCCGGCGTGTAAGCGAACGGAATCGGCTCCAGCTTCGCGGCGGTCGGCTTGCGTATGTCTATGGGCGATTGTTCCTTGCCCAGTTTGCAAGATTCGGCGCCATCCAGTTTCCCCCAATGATTCGGGCCGCCGTGTTTCGAGTAGGTCCAGTGTGGCGCATCGGCCCAGGCGGACAGGGCAAACACTACAGCCGGCACAACGCAGAGCAACTTTCGTTTCATAAGCCTCTCCTGTGTATTCTGCAAACTGGTTGGGGAATGCCGCCTGCACGGGCGGCGGCCGCGGAACTATACGCTTACCTTCGCGCCGATGATGGCTTTTGAAAACAGGGCGCGATTTGTTCCGCGCCGGGCAGCCGCCGGGCCCGCCCCGCGCTGCGCAGAGCGCGAATCCAGGCTAAGATTGCCGCCCCGCGACGGCAGTTGCCGCGACCCATCGCGCACCGCAGATCGCGCCGCCCGCGCATGAACCAGCTCCAGGCCCATCACTATTTCCAGATATCCAGCGCCGCTGCGCTATTCACGATACTGAGCAAAGCCACGGCATGGTGGCTCACCGGCTCCATGGGGCTGTTGTCGGACGCCATGGAGTCTTTCGTGAACCTGGCCGGCGCCTTGTTCGGCCTGTGGATGGTGGCCGTGGCGCAACGCCCGCCCGATGCCGATCATCCGCTCGGCCACGGCAAGGCCGAGTATTTTTCCAGCGGCTTCGAGGGCGTGCTCATTCTGGGTGCCGCGGTGGCGATTTTCTATTCTTCGGCTATGCGCCTGCTGCAGCCGCAGCCGCTGGAAAAACTGGGACTGGGGCTGGCTTTTTCGGTCCTCAGTACGCTGGTCAATTTTGTCGTGGCGCGCCAGCTCGCACGCGCTGCCGAACGCTTCAATTCGATTTCGCTGCACGCCGATTCACGCCATCTCATGACCGACGTTTGGACCTCGGTCGGCGTGGTGGCCGGCGTGCTGCTGGTCGGCCTGACCGACTGGCTGTGGCTGGACCCGCTGATCGCCATGGCGGTGGCGCTGCACATCGTGAAAGAAGCCGCCGTACTGATACGCGCGTCCGCGCAAGGCCTCATGGATAGTGCGCTGGACGATGAAGCGCTGGCCGGAATTCAGACCGTGCTGGAAGATTTCCGCGGCCAGGGCCTGCGCTGGCACAACCTGCGCACGCGGCGCGCGGGCGCGCAAAATTTCGTCTACCTGGATTTGCTGGTGCCACCGCACTGGAACGTGGTCCAGGCGCACGACATGGCCGACGCCGTGGAGCGCCGCATCGCCCAGCGCCTGCCGCACACCCAGGTGATGACGCACGTGGAACCGGATTTCACCGGCTCCGCCGCACCGCGGCGCAAGCGCTAGAACGAATAGGCGAAGCGCAGGCCGCCCCAGTGCCGGCCGCGCACCCAGATCGGCGCCGACAAGTCCTTCATGAGCACGAAATTGCCATTGCCCATTTCGCGCCGGTACATTTGCAGCAAGAAACGCTGCTGATTGCCGCCGGCGGCCAGTCCGGTGCGGTCGTTGAACATGCGGCGATTGCGCGAATTGGCCATGTTCCAGGCCGGATCGCGCCCCTGCGGGCGGGAAAATTTGCGGTTGTGGGTGGGCAGATAGCCATTGCGATCCACCGCTGCACAGAACACCACCTTGTCCGACAAGGTCAGCATGGGCTCCTGCAGCGGGGGCAGCAGGCGGTCCGTCAGTTCGGTAAAGTCGGTCACAAATTGTTGCGGGTTGCTACCGGGAACCGGGCGGTAGTGATCGTCGAACATTTGTTCCAAGGTGAGGTCGCCGCGCATCAGTGCGTCTTCGAAGAGCGCGCCGATGCGGTCGGCCACTTCGATCACGCGTTCGATGAAGGGCGTATCTTCCGTGACGATGCCTGATTGTGCAGTCAGTTCGACCATCGCCTCGGATAGCGCAAGCAGACTTTCTGCGCGCGAACTTGCCACTTTCACGGAATGATTGGCTTCTTTCAATTCCCCCGACAGTTCCACCACCGCCGCGCGCGCGGCCTCGCCGACCGCGGTATTCGCCCCGGCGCTGCCGGCTATGCCTTTGATGGTCTGTTCCACTTCGCCGAATGCCGTGCGGAAAGTATCGATGGCCCGGTCCACCGCCTCTGCGGCTGCGTTACGCCCGGTACCGGCATCGGCGTCGGTGGCTAGCTGATCGATGCGCGTGCCCAATTCGATCACCGTTGATTTGATTTGCTGGCTGGAATCCTGCACCTTCTGCGCCAGTTCCTTGACGGCCTCGGCCACCACGGCAAACCCGCGCCCGCGCTCGCCGGCGCGCACCGCTTCCACGGACGCATTGAACGCCACGATGCGGGTTTGAAACGCGATCTGTTCGATTTCCGCGGCGGCGGTCGAAACCTGCTTCAATACCTTCATGACCGCGTCCAGCCCCGTCTCCACGCGTTCGACAGCTTGAGCCAGACCACGCGTACCGGCCAGCGCGCCTTCCACGGCGTCGCGCGCCTTTTGCGCCACCTGCTCGGCATTGCGCGCGTCGCTATCGATGGCGCCATTGGAGCGGGCAAATTCCGCGATGTCGTGCTCGAGCTTGGAAAATGTTTCGCCCTGGCGCGTGGAAACTTTCGTCACGTCATCCAGCGCACCGAATATTGCCGCCATTTCGCGGCCCAGGCCGGCTGCACGGGTGGCGATCTGATTGATGAATTCTCCGGCGTCCTGAGTAGCCGGCGATACGGGAGCAGCGATCTGATTCATGGTCGTATGGGCGCGGGTCGGGAAAAGAATGTTTGATTTTCGGCAGACATGATGGAAACTTGAAGGCGCCGTTGCACCCCCTAAACCCAAGGGCCAAATTGCCGTAACAAACTGCGCGGGCACGAGGCCCGCAATTTTTGCCACCAACCGTGACAGCATGATGCCCGATGCGCAGACCCGGCCCGAATTGAGCGCCGACATTGTGAATAGTCAGGACGGCGTATTCGCCGCCTACGGACCTTGGCGCCTCACGAGCCATTTCCAGCCCATATTCAGCCTGTCGCACTGCCGTGCGATCGGCCACGAAGGCTTGTTGCGAACGTTCGACGAAGACGGCTTTCCGATTTCGCCGGGGCGTGTCATCAGTTCCGCGCGCGATTTCGCAACCCTCAAATTCATTGACCAACTGTGCCGTTTTCTGCACGTGCAGAACCACGAGTTGCATGGCCGCCCGGAAGGCTGGCTGTTTCTGAACGTACACCCGGAAGTGTTCCGGCGCGGTCCGGAACCGGATTTCGGTGATTTTCTGCCCGAACTGTCGCGCGAAGGCGGCATGGACCCGCACCGTATCGTGATCGAGGTGATGGAAGACGCCGTGGCAGACCACGATGGCTTCGCGCAAACCGTCGATTTGCTGCGCGCGCGCGGCTGTCTGATCGCGCTGGACGATTTTGGTGCCGGCCACTCGAATTTCGACCGCATCTGGACCATGCAGCCGGAAATCGTGAAACTCGATCGCTCCTTCGCCAAAAAAGCCAGCGAGGAAAGCCAGGCGCGCCGCCTGTTGCCGCGCATCGTGTCGCTCATACATGAAGCCGGTTCGCTGGTACTGCTGGAGGGCGTCGAAACGCCGCAGCAAGCGTTGCTGGCCATGGATTCGGACATCGATTTCGTGCAGGGCTATTACTTTGCGATGCCGCAGGCCGATCCGGTCGATACGCGCCGCGTAAGCCCGGCCATCGATGAACTGTGGGATAAATGCCGCACCGAACAGACCGAAAGCATGCGGCGCTATCGCGAACTGGTGGCGCCCTACCAGGCGGCCATTACCGACGCTGTGGACGCCATGGTGAATGGCACACCCATGGCGGGAGCCTGTGCCGAATTTTTGCGCCTGTCACGCGCGGAACATTGTTATTTGCTGGACGACCAGGGCTGGCAGGTGGGCGCCAATCTGCCGGCACAGCATCTCGCGCCGCGCAGCGCCGGCAGTTTCCATTCCCTCAATAGCCATGCCGAAGGACGCTGGTCGCGCCGCCCCTATTTCCGCCGCGCCCTGGATCAGGTGGGCAAACTGCAGGTATCGCGGCCCTATCTGTCCATCGCGTCGGGCCAGTTGTGCGTGACCGTGTCGCAATCTTTCCTGCTGCACGGGCAGGTACACGTTCTCTGCGGCGACCTGAGCTGGCCGCAGGTGTTTTAAGTCGCTCTGCGCATCAGGCCGCGGCGCGTAATCCTGCCAGCGGCGGCACTTTCAGCACGCCGCGCACACCGCCCCAACCGGCCGCCAGCACCAGCAGGCAGGCTGCTGCGGCCCCCAGCGCAAGTTTGAACAGGCTGGCGCTGTACGGGAGCTGCAACGCGTACTGCGCCACCCCCCAGCCGACCAGGGCAGCGCCGCCAGCACCCAGCAATCCGGCCAGTGCGCCCAATATGGCAAATTCGGCCAGCAGTGCGCCGCGCAACTGTCGATTGCGGGCGCCCAATGCGCGCAGCAGCGACATTTCGAACGCACGTTCATCGCGCGTCGCTTCCACCGCCGCAATCAGCACCAGCACGCCCGCCGCCAGCGCGAACAGGAATAGCGCCTGCACGCCCAATACCAGTTGGTCCAGCAATGCTTCGATCTGGCGTAGCACGGCGCCCACGTCGATGAAAGTCAGATTGGGAAATTCGCGCACCAGCGCATTGACCGCATCGTCGCGCCCGGCCGGCAGGCGGAATGCGGTGATGAAACTGGCCGGCTGATCGGCCAGCATAGCGGGCGTACCGATCACGAAAAAATTCACCCGCATGGAGTCCCACTCCAGCCCGCGCAAACTGGTGATGCGCCCTTCCACCAGGCTGCCCGCGACATCGAATTGCAGCCGCTGGCCCAGTTTAAGCCCCAACGTTTCGGCCAGACCACGTTCCACCGACACCTCGTCGCTCGGCCCGCCGCCGGCAAACCAGCGCCCCGCCACCACGCGATTGCCTTGCGGCAAAGTATCGGTCCAGGAAAGGTTGAATTCCCGCTCGACCAGGCGCTGGGCGCGCTCGCCCGCATAATCGGTTGCGCTCACCGCGCGCCCGTCCACGCTGACCAGCCGCCCGCGCACCATGGGTTCCAGTTCCGGCCGTGCCAGTCCGGCCGCCGCAAATGCCGCCAGAACCGCCTCGCGCTGGTCGGGCTGAATATTGATGAGGTAGCGATTGGGGGCGTCCGGCGGCACGCGTGCGCGCCAGGCGGACAGTAAATCGCCGCGCGTGACGCCCAGCATCAGTAGCGCCGTGAACGCCAGACCCAGCGCGGCCAGTTGCACCACCGTGCCGGCGCCGCGCCGGCGCAAATTCGCGAGGCCCAGGCGCCAGCCACTGGCGCCGCCGCGCGCGGTCGCGGCGAGCCGCAGCAATAGCCAGCCGGCCAGGGCATACAAGGCCGCGGCCACGACGAACCCCCCTGCCACCGCCGCACCCAGTTTCCAGTCGCCGGCGAGCAGGAACATGAGCAGTGCGAGCAGTGCCGCGCCGGCCGCGTGGCCGATCCAGGCCCGCCGGCGCTCAGCTCCGAATTCGCGCCGCAACACGCGCAAGGTGGGCACGCGGCGCAGTTGCGCCAAGGGCGGCAGGATGAATCCGGCCAGCAATACCAGCCCCACGCCGGATGCCTGCAACCAGGGCGCGAAGGTGGGCGGCGGCAATTCCACGTTGAGCGCCCCGCTCAGTAGCGCCGCCGCAGCAAAGTGCACGGCATAGCCCGCCGCCGCACCGGCCGCGGTCGCGACCAGCCCGAAAGCCGCAAATTCGACCGCCAGCAAGCGGCTGATGCGCGCTTGGGTAGCACCCAGGCAGCGCATCACGGCGCAGGCATCCAGATGGCGCTCGACGAAGCGCCGCGCCGCCAAGCCGATCGCAACCGCCGCCAGCACCACCGCCAGCATGGCGGCCAGGCGCAGCAGGCGCTGTGCCCGGTCGATGGCACCGCGCACTTCGGGCTGGGCGCTGGATGCATCTTCGATGCGCTCACCGCGCCCCAGGCGCGGCACAGCCCAGGACTGGAAAGCCGCCAGATCGCGCGGCGCGCCGGCCAGGTGCAGTTTGTAGGCAACCCGGCTGCCTTCCTGGATGAGCCCGGTAGCAGGCAAATCCGCCGTGTTGAGCATGATGCGCGGCGCAAAACTGAAAAAGCTCGCGCCGCGGTCGCTTTCAAACGTGAGCACGCCGCCCACCGTGAGCATGGCGCGCCCAAGTTTTACTTGGTCGCCGGGCTTGGCCTGCAGCAAATTGGTGAGCCGCTCGTCCAGCCAGGCCGTGCCGGGCGCGGGGCCGGCCCGGCGTTCGCTGTCGGGCTGGTTCAAAGCCGGCGCCAGGCGCAATTTTCCGCGCAGCGGATAGGTCGCATCGACGGCCTTTACACCGGCCAGTTGCGCGCCGCTCGGGTTGGTCACCATGCTCGTGAAGGTGTAGCTCGCAGCCGTCTGCAGCTTCAGTTTGCGCGCCTGCTCGGCGTATTGCGGTGCCCACGGGTGGTCCGCGACCAGCAGCAGATCGCCGCCCAGCAATTGGTTCGCTTCGCGCGTGACGGACAGGCGCAGGCGGTCCGTAAAAAAATCCACGCTGGCGACGGCCGCCACGGCGACCACCACCGCCCAGGCCAGCAAGCCAAGTTCGCCGGCACGCCAGTCGCGCAGCAACAGGCGTAGGCCCAATTTCAGATCGGCCAACACGAGCGAACCTCTTTTCGTTTCATTGCCAGGCCGCCGCCAAGGCCTGTTCGACGCGATCCACGACCGTCACGACGATACCGTCCCAGCCCTGGCGCGGCGCGTTGGCGCGCGGAATGAGGGCACGCGTAAACCCCAGCCGCGCCGCTTCGCGCAGGCGCACCTGGCCGCGCGGGGCCGGGCGCACTTCTCCGGCCAGTCCGATTTCGCCGAACACCACCAGTTTCGCGTCCAGCGGCCGGTTCTTGAGCGAGGACACGATGGCCAGCAACACCGCCAGATCGGCCGCCGGTTCGCCTATGCGGACACCGCCGACGGCGTTCAGGAACACGTCCTGGTCGCCGCACATCACACCGCCGTGGCGATGCAGCACGGCCAGCAACATGGCCAGGCGGTTCGTATCCAGCCCCACGCACAGCCGGCGCGGCGTGGGCATGGAGGCGGAATCGACCAAGGCCTGGATTTCCACCAGCAGCGGGCGTGTGCCTTCCTGCGTGACGGCAATGCAGGAGCCCGGCACGGGCTGGGCGTGTTGCGACAGGAATAGGGCCGACGGATTGGACACGGCTTTGAGGCCGCGTTCGGTCATGGCGAATACGCCCAGTTCATTGACCGCGCCGTAACGATTCTTCACGGCCCGTATGAGGCGGAAACTGGAGCCGGTTTCGCCCTCGAAATACAGCACCGTATCCACCATGTGCTCCAGCACGCGCGGGCCGGCGAGTGTTCCTTCCTTGGTGACGTGGCCGACGAATATGACGGTCGGCCCGCCCTGTTTGGCCACCCGGGTCAGTTGGGCGGCACATTCGCGCACCTGCGACACCGAACCTGGCGCGGACGCCAGTTCGGCCGAATAAAGAGTCTGGATGGAGTCGATCACGACCACGCGCGGTGCCACTGCGGCGATCACTTCTATGATTTTTTCCAGATTGATTTCCGGCAGCAGTTGCAGGTTGCCGGGATCGAGCTGCAGGCGGCGCGCGCGCAGTGCCACCTGTTCGCCGGATTCTTCGCCGCTTACGTACAGGCACACCGTATCCTGCGCAGCGAGGCGGCACAAGGCTTGCAGCAGCAGCGTGGATTTGCCTATGCCGGGGTCGCCGCCCAGCAGCAATACCCCGCCGTCGACCAGCCCGCCGCCCAGAACGCGATCGAATTCATCCATGCCGCTGGGCAGGCGCGGCTCGCCGCGACCGTGAATTTCGGCCAGCGGCTGCACACGGCCGCTGGCCGCCAGCCCGGCATGGCGCACGCCGGCGGTGACTGTGTCGGCCGGCACTTCCACCAGGGTATTCCAGGCCAGGCACTGCGGGCACTGGCCGGCCCATTTGGGTTGCAGGCCGCCGCACTGCGAACACTGGTAGCGGGATTTGCCGCGCGCCATGTTCAATCGCCTCGCGAACGGGATGTCATGGCAGGCCGCATTCGCTTACCGGCACGCGCGCGGCCAGCGCGCAGAACAATTCGTAGGCGACCGTGCCGGCCGCCGTAGCGACCTCGTCGGCCGGATTGCCTGCGCCCCATAGCACTACCTCCGCGCCCGGCGCTACATGCGGTAGATCGGTCAGATCGACGGTTACCATGTCCATGGATACGCGCCCTATGAGCCGCGTCCGGTGCCCATCCACGCTGACCGGCGTGCCGCTCGGCGCGTGGCGCGGGTAGCCATCCGCATAACCACAGGCTACGACGCCCAGCACGCCGGGCGCAGCAGCCTGGTACTGGCCGCCATAGCCGACGCGGTCGCCACTGGCAAGTTGCTGCAGCGCGATGATGCGCGATTTAAGCGTCATGACCGGCCGCAGCCCCAGCTCTGCAGCAGTTTGCAGATCCGGGAAAGGCGAGGCGCCGTACAGCATGATGCCTGGCCGCACGACCTGGCCGTGAGCGGCGGGAAAACGCAATAGCGCGGCCGAATTGGCCGCCGAAACCGGACCGCGCCAATTTGGCAGCGCCGCCGCCAGCGTGGCGAGTTGGGCGCTCACCCCGCCTGCGCCGTCGGCGTCGGCAAAATGCGTCATCAACGATACTTCGCAACCCAGCGCCTGCGTGCGCGCCAGTGCTGCGCCTGCCGCGGCCGGGGCGAAACCTAGGCGGTTCATGCCGGTATTGATTTTTAGCCACACGTGGCATTGCCTGGCTCTATCAGCGGCCGCAGCGAGCAGATCGATCTGGCGAGTCTCATGCACCACCAGATCCAGGCTGTAATGCAGCGCGGTGCCGAGGTCGTCGCGGTCGAACGCGCCTTCCAGCAGCAATATCGGCTCGCGCAGCCCGGCTTCGCGCAGGCGCACGGCGTCTTCGATTTCCAGCAGGGCATAGCCGTCGGCGGTGCCGGCCAGTGCCGCCACCGCGCGCATCAGGCCATGGCCATAGGCATTGGCTTTCACGACCGCCAGCGCGCGCGCGCCGGGCGCCCGGCTTTTCGCCAGCAGATAGTTGTGGCGCAGTGCAGACAGATCGATGGTGGCGGAAATCGGGCGCGGCATGGCAGGCAGAAGGTAGCGGCGAGGCAGGCCCGGCAGGCCTCGGGAGTTTGTCCTGAGAGCGGCCGGGCGAGGTGCAGCATACCGTATTCCATATAGCCGCAGCGGGCCAATTTTGATGCAGCGCGTCAATCACGCGCGCGCCCTATGCAGCCCGCCCTCTATGGTATAACCGCGCCTGCCCCGATAAAAATGGCGCGCCCGCCTGTTCGCAAGGGGAAGTACTTGCGTGCCGCCGCGTATATGCCTCGACGTTTTGAACCCGAATTGATGGATGCGGATACTACGGAACTGCCGCAAGCGGTGATCGGATTTTTCGCGAAATTGCCACGCCTGCGCGTGCGAAGCAGAGCAAGCCTGGACAGCTTGCGATGCGATGCCAGGCCGCATGGCATTGATTCTCGCCGAAAAGACAGTAAGGACAACTGCGAGACAGCACGATAGAGCAATGCCGTTCGGCTTCTACATCATCATGGCGGCGCAGTTCTTTTCTGCGCTGGCCGACAATGCGCTGCTGATCGCGGCAATTTTCATCCTGCGCGACATGCACGCGCCGGCAGGTTTCGAGCCCCTGCTGAAGACCGCCTTTACCGTTTCGTATGTCGCCCTGGCCGCGTTCGTCGGCGCATTCGCCGACTCCATGCCGAAATGGCGCGTCATGTTCATCGCCAATGCGATCAAGGTGTCGGGCTGCACGCTCATGTTTTTCGACGTGCATCCGCTGATTGCCTATGCTGTCGTGGGTTTGGGCGCGGCGGCCTATTCGCCGGCCAAATACGGCATCCTGACGGAATACCTGCCGCACCGGCTGCTGGTGGTCGCGAACGGCTGGATCGAAGGCCTGACTGTGGGCGCCATCATTCTGGGCACGGTGCTGGGCGGCGCGCTGGTCAAGCCGGACATTGCCAACGCCTTGTTGGCATTCGATTTCCCGGTCATAGACACCGGCATCGACACCATCCCGAAAATGACGATCAGCATCGTCGGCGCGTTATACGTGCTGGCCGCACTGTTCAACCGCTGGATTCCGGATACCGGCGTCGATCACAAGCCGCTGAAGAAAAATCCGCGCTATCTGATCCACGATTTCAACCACAGCATGCGCCTGCTATGGCGCGACAAGCTTGGCCAAATTTCGCTGGCCGTCACGACCTTGTTCTGGGGCGCCGGCGCCACACTTCAATTCATCGTGATCAAATGGGCCGAGGCCGCCCTGCATCTGGACCTTTCCCGCGCCAGCCTGCTGCAGGGGGTGGTGGCGGTGGGCATCGCGGCCGGTGCAGTGCTTGCCGCGCGGCTGGTGACGCTACGCAAATCGGTGCAGGTCATTCCGCTCGGCATCGTGATGGGCATCATCGTGATCGGCATGAATTTCGTACATTCGATCTGGGTTGCCGTGCCGCTGCTCATATTTATCGGCGCACTGGCAGGGTTTTTCGTGGTGCCGATGAATGCCCTGCTGCAGCACCGCGGCCACATCCTGATGGGCGCCGGGCATTCCATCGCGGTACAGAATTTCAATGAAAACCTGTCCATCCTGGTCATGACGGTACTGTATTCCCTGCTCATCACGCAGGTGTCGATCTACACCCTCATTACCCTGTTCGGGCTGTTCGTGGCGGCATCGATGTACATCATCATGCGCCAGCACCAGGCCAACGAGCGCGAATATTCACAGGTCCAACTACTGGACAACGCCATCAAGCACTGACAAGCCGGCCGCGCGGCGGCACCGGCAGGGAAGAGCAGACACGCAACAAAGTCGAAGCTGGATGCAAAACGGGCGAGCGGCGCATGGCGCCCTGCCCGCCCGACTTCATGGCAATTTCAACGCATTGATGGCACCGACTCAATCGCGATCGTGACCACGGCCGTGGCCGTGCCCATGGCCGTGACCATGGCCGTGACCATGACCATCCGCGTGGCCGGGAGGGCCGCCACGTTCGTGCCGGTCGTAATCGTCGCGGCGGTCTCCGCCGTAAGGGTTTCCGTGTTCCGAGCGGTAACGCGGGGCATATACGTTGTTGTACCAGTTATCGGTCACGAAATACACCGGCCGCCCGCAAGCGTTGTAGCGATAGCAATGCTTTTCCCAATGTTTGGCGTGACCCGGCGGCACACGCAGGTACATGGGTTCGACATAGCCGCCATAGACCGGCCTTATGGTTACCGGCTGCGGAAACAGCAACTGCGGTGCCGGAAAACTACCGATGTTGAGTTGCCCGTAAAAGCCGGGCTGTCCGACGCTGATGGACACGCCCACGTCTGCTGCGTGTGCCGGCGCGGCGCCAATGGCGAGCGCTGCAACGATAAATTGGATTTTCATTTGCTTGGCCTTGTCTGGTCATGTTCACGCTGGATTAACGACAGTTCCCCACTAAGCGTTTAGCTGCGCCGCCACGCGCCTGTGCAACGCTTCACGCTTCGCTTGCATCGGACTGAATGATGCCTCCGTCGTTCCGTTGCGGCAATATCTGGCTACAAAACAAAGCCCCCGAGCGCGAACGCACGCGGGGGCTGGAAGCAAGGCCGGAAAGGGCGCCGGCCGGCACGCGCAGAAGAATCAGCCGTTCTTGACGCGCGCCACCACTGCTGCGGCGTAGTCCTTGGTGCTGGCTTTTCCGCCCAGGTCGCCGGTACGTATCATGTCGACATTAAGCGTATCGAAAATCGCCTTGCGCATGCGATCGCCGCGATCATTGAGGCCGATGTGGTCCAGCATCATGGCCGCCGCGAGCATGAGCGCAGTCGGGTTGGCAATGCCGCGCCCCGCGATGTCGGGCGCTGAACCGTGCACGGCTTCGAATATCGCCGCATGCTCGCCGATGTTGGCACCGGGCGCCATGCCCAGCCCGCCGATCAGGCCGGCAATTTCGTCCGACAGGATGTCACCGAACAGATTGGTCGTGACCAGTACGTCGAACTGCCACGGGTTCATCACCAGTTTCATCGCGCAGGCGTCGATGATCACTTCGTCCATGACGATTTTGTCCTTGTACTTCTGCGCATAGAGATCGCGCGCGGTTTCCAGGAAAATGCCCGTCAGCGCCTTCATGATGTTGGCTTTGTGCACCACGGTCACCTTCTTGCGACCCTTGGCGATTGCGTAGTCGAACGCGAATTCCAGAATGCGGCGCGAGCCCTGGCGCGTATTGACGCCGGTCGCGATGGCTACGGCGTGAGGATCGCCATCGATGGGAATGAAGTGCTCATAGCCCATGTACAGCCCCTCGTTATTTTCCCGCACCAGTACCAGGTTGATATTTTCGAAACGGCCGCCCGGAATGACCGTTTGTGCCGGGCGCAGGTTGGCATAGAGCTTGAATTCTTCGCGCAGGCGCACGTTGGAGGAGCGATAGCCGCCCCCGACTGGGGTTTCCAGCGGCCCTTTGAGCGCCAACTTGGTGCGGCGTATGCTGTCCAGCGTGGCTGCCGGCAGCGGATCGCCGGCGGATTGCACGCCGGCCATCCCAGCGACCTGCATGTCCCAGTCGAAAGGCGCTTCCAGCGCTTCGAGCACGGCACAGGTCGCTTCGGTAATTTCGGTTCCTATCCCGTCACCCGGAATGAGCGTGGCGGGAATGCGCGTCGTAGCGGTCATGTATGGTTTCCCCTTCAAGTTGTGGATCGAAGCCGCGCCGTGCGGCAACCCTCAATTGTACGCAGCAGTCGATATTCAGCCCGTCGCGGCTTTTGCGTCAAGTGCACGCCAGACACACTTGCCGCCGCTGGCTTTGTCGATTTCCGCCAGCAGCCGCTCATGCGCCGCCAATTCGTCAGGACCGGCACGCAGCACCTTGAGCGGGCCGCGCGCAACCGCGACGATGGCAGGTCCGCCGGCAGCGGCGGTTTCCAGTTCTATGGCCAGACTTTCCTGGCCACGCGTCATGGCGAGATACACCTCGGCCAACAGTTCCGCATCCAGCAGCGCGCCGTGCATCTGGCGGTTGGAATTGTCGACTTCGTAGCGCTCGCACAATGCGTCCAGTGAATTTTTGCGTCCCGGATGCAACTCGCGTGCCAAGCGCCATGTATCGATCACGCCGGCGCAAAAACTGTCCAGCGGCGGCTGAGAAAGCAACGCAAATTCGTGGTTGAGAAATCCAGTATCGAAGGCGGCGTTATGGATCACCAATTCGGCGCCGCTCAGAAAAGCGACCAGCTCGGCGGCAATTTCGCGGAATTTCGGTTTATCGACCAGAAATTCGTTGGTGATGCCATGCACTGCCATGGCGCCGGCCTCGATTTCACGCTCCGGATTCAGATAGCGGTGGAAGTGGCGGCCGCTGGCCTTGCGTGCCACCAGTTCGATACAGCCGATTTCGATCACCCGATCGCCGGTTTTCCAGTCCAGGCCGGTGGTTTCGGTGTCCAGTATGATTTGTCGCGTCATGCATTGCCCCCCGCCGCGCGTAGTGAAGCGATTCCGCGTCGCGCCAGTGCATCGGCGCGTTCGTTTTCGGCATGCCCGGAGTGCCCGCGCACCCAGCGCCACTCGATCTGGTGCGGCGCTGCCAGGCGCTCGAGTTCCTGCCACAAATCCTTGTTTTTCACGGGCTTACGGTCTGCCGTCTGCCAGCCGCGGCGCTTCCAGTTGGGTACCCATTCGGAAATGCCTTTTTGCACATATTGCGAATCGGTATACACGCGCAGGCTTACCGGGCGCTTGAGTGAGCGCAGCGCCTCGATGACCGCCGCCAGTTCCATGCGATTATTGGTGGTATCGGGCACCCCGCCCCACAATTCCTTTTCCAGGCCGGCGCGGTCGCCGCTCACCAGGCGCAGTATGGCGCCCCAGCCGCCCGGCCCGGGGTTGCCGCTGCAAGCGCCGTCGGTAAAAATTTCCACTTCGTCCATGCTGTCGGGCATATTGGCATTCAATGTTTGTTGGCGCGCGGTTCCACCGGCGCCGCCAGGGCTTTGGCCGCCGCCAGGCGATCTTTCCAGCGCGGGGTGATGACCCGCATGCCGGGCGCGCGCTTGACCGCCTGCAGCACATAGGCGCCGCCGGCGATGGGCCACCAGCGGTCGCCCGCCGCGTCCATGAAGGCGCAGCGCAGCAGCCATTTTTCGGTACGTACCGGCGGCACGTAACAGCCGAACCAGCCGGCATGGGTTTCAAAACCCAGCAGTTTGAGCCAGTCCTTCAGGCGCGGCACCGACAGATAGACGCCGTTCCACGGATAGCTTGCCCCCTGGCGCCGCCACAGCCTGCGCAGGCCCCAAAGGCTGTAAGGGTTGAATCCGCTCAATACGATATTGCCCTCGGGCACCAGCACGCGCTCCACCTCGCGCAACACCTGATGCGGATCGCGCGAAAATTCGAGCACGTGCGGCAGCACCATGAGATCCACGGACTGCGCGGCGAATGGCAACTGGGTTTCGTCCAGCCGCAGTTGTACGTCGGCCGGCACGCCGGCACTGCGTACCCGCAACGGCATGCGATTGGCGCGTAACAAATCGAATTCGGGCAGGCCGATCTGCACCGCGTTGAAGCCGAATATATCGACGACGGCCTGATCGTAGCGCGCCTGCTCCCACTGCATGGCATAGCTGCCCAGCGGCGTTTCCAGCCATTCGCGCAGCGCCGACATTGACATTTCAGCCGGCGCGTCCAACACTGCGTCCATGGAAATCGAAGCTATCCCGGCATTTCGCGACAACTATCTGTGGCTTGCCCGCGCCGGTCGCACGGCCATCGTGGTGGATCCGGGCGATGCAGCGCCGGTCGCAGCGCGCCTGCATGAGTGCGGCCTGCGCCTGGCGGCCATACTGATTACCCATCATCACGCCGATCACGTCGGTGGTCTGGTCAAACTTGCTGGAACTTACGCCGCGCCCGTGTACGGGCCGGCGCATGAGGCGATCGAAGGCGTCACGCATCCTGTACGCGAAGGCGATTGGGTGGAATTGACGGATTGGGAAGAAGCGCCGCCGCTACGTTTTCAGGTGCTGGAAGTGCCCGGACATACGCTGGGTCACGTCGCTTATTATCGCCCAAACACTTTATTTTGTGGGGACACGCTGTTCGGCGCCGGTTGCGGCCGGCTGTTCGAAGGTACGCCGCAGCAAATGTGGGGGTCGCTGGCGCGGCTCGCCGCGCTGCCGCCCGACACCCTGGTGTATTGCGCGCACGAATATACGGAATCAAACCTGCAATTTGCGGCCGTGGCCGATCCCGACAATCCGGCGCTCGCCGAGCGGCGCCGGCAGGTAGCCGAATTGCGCGCCGCCGGACGGCCCAGCGTGCCATTCCGATTGGCGGAAGAGCTTGCGACCAATCCATTTTTGCGCGCCGGAGAACCCGCGCTGCGCGCCGCAGCCGCCGGCATGAGCGGCCGCCAGCCGGAGAGTGCGACCGACAGTTTTGCGATGTTGCGGGCCTGGAAAGACGCATTTCGCGCCTGAACCGGCCGTGCCGGCAATCCTAGGTGCTGCGCGCCGCCTTCCCCAGATGCGCCACCGCGCGCTTCAGCGTAGCCAGTACGCGCTGGGCATTGAAGGGTTTTACGACGTAGCCGCTGGCGCCCGCGGTGATCGCCGCTTCCACGGTGTCGCGGTCGGAATTGGCAGTAATCATGAGCACTACGATGTCCGCCCACTGCGCCTTGATGGCGCGCAGCGTTTCCAGTCCGTCGCTATTTGGCATCACGATATCCAGGCACACCACGTCCGGCTTCAGCCTTTCGGTCTGCGCCAGGGCCGTCTCGCCGTCGCGTGCCTCGCCTACCACCAGATAGGCCTCCTGTCGCAAAATCCCGCGCAGCAGCGCGCGCATCATGTCGTTGTCGTCCACGATCAGGACGGTCGGCCTTTTTTCAGCGGCCATGCCTACCCCGCACGGACCGCGACTGCGCCTGCTGCGCAACGATTGCGCCCGCCACGCTTGGCCTGGTAGAGCGCATGGTCGGCATGTTCCAGCAAGGCGTGTATCGGGCTGGCTTCATGGGTTGGTTGCGCCGTCGCGACGCCTATCGACACGGTAATGACAGCATCCACCTTCGACGAGGCATGGGGAATTTCCAGGCCGCGTACCGCGCGGCATACCATCGCGGCAAGTTCCTGCGCGTCGCCAAGCTGGATGCCAGGCATCAATGCGGCGAATTCCTCGCCGCCATATCGCGCCGCCAGATCCGAGGCGCGCCGCAATTGCCCGGCCAGCGACGAAGCGACCAGCTTGAGGCATTCATCGCCCGCCAGATGCCCGTAGGTGTCGTTATATTGCTTGAAAAAATCGACATCCACGATCATGCAGGACACCGGCTCGCGGGAACGCAGCGCGCGGCGCCACTCGCGCTCCAGTGCTGCATCGAAACAACGCCGGTTGGCAATACCGGTCAACCCATCCACCTGCGACAGGCGCAGCAATTCGCGATTCATCGAATCCAGCCGTTGCGACATTTGCACCAGCGAATGCCGCATGCGCATGATGCGCTGCATGGCGCGGACTTTCGCCCGCAGCACGGTTTCGCTGACCGGCTTGAGCAGATAGTCGTCGCCGCCGGCAACCAGAGCCTTTTCGAGATTTTCATCGCCGGCGAGGCCGGTCAGGAAAATGATGGGGGTCCATTCGCCGGCGCGCTCCAGCGCGCGCAGACGCCGCGCGACCTCCATTCCATCCATGCCCGGCATGATGATGTCCAGCAGCACGAGATCGGGGCGTTCGCGGCGGAAGGCCTCGATTCCGCTCTCGCCGTCGCGAGCCTGTATTGGATCGATACCCAGGCGCTGCAGTTGGTGACTGACCAGAGCAAGGCTGGTCATGGTGTCTTCGATAATAAGGGCCTTCATGGGGCAGTTGCAGTCGTGAGGATTACCCGATCCGGACGCTGGCAGAATCCTGCCGCATGCCCTGCTAACGGACGGGCACCGCGAGAACTTTAGGCCCGCGCCGTAGCGACACGCAGGTTTCGCAGAGGGGGACCGGCTGCGGGTGCGAACACAGACTGCGCGCCCGGCCTATTTGACGCACCGCGCCACGGAAGCTAGCATTGCGGGCTTGCCGATGGCGGTTGCGTTGATGTCGATATGTTCGTTCCACCGCTTTTTTCGGTACCTCGCACTGCTTCTGGCCTTGGCCGCAAGCGCGCCCGCGGGTGCCGACGAACTGCCCGCCACGCCTGAGGCGGCGCCTGCGCCTGCGCCCGGCAATGCGGGCGACGCGACGCCGGAACAAGGCGCGGCAAGCACCGTCGAAGCCGCTACGCCACAGCCCTTACCGCGGCCAAATCCGGCGCCCTCGCTTGCGACCGTGCCGGAATCTCAAGTCCAGTCCGCCCGGCAAGTCGAATCTTTAGGCGAACTGCGCGGCTCGCTGGGCGCCATCCGTCCCATCGACCTGACCGTACCGGCCGAAGATATCTGGGGACGCATACGGCAGGGATTTGCGATGCCGGACCTCGACACGCCCCAGGTGGCGGAACAACAGGCCTGGTATCTGGCGCGCCCGCAATATTTGCAGCGCGTGATCGAGCGCGGCCGGCTTTACCTCTATCACATCGTCGAAGAAATCGAAAAGCGCGGCATGCCCACCGAACTGGCACTGCTGCCGATGGTGGAAAGCGCCTATAACCCCAACGCGCTGTCGCCGGCGCGCGCGAGCGGCCTATGGCAATTCATTCCATCCACCGGGCGCATGTTCGGACTTGCGCAGGACGCATGGAAAGACGACCGGCGCGACATCGTCGCGTCCACCGCCGCGGCGCTGGAATACCTCCAGCGCATCTACGAAATGCATGGCGACTGGCAGTTGGCGCTGGCTTCGTACAACTGGGGTGAAGGCAGCGTGGCGCGCGCCATCGCAAAAAATCAGGCGGCCGGGCTGCCCACCGAATACGCCAGCCTGTCCATGCCGAATGAAACGCGCAACTACGTGCCCAAATTGCAGGCACTGAAAAACATCATCGCGCGCCCGGCCCTGTTCGGCATCCAGCTCGATCCGATTCCGAACCAGCCCTACTTCGCGACGCTAAGCCGGCCGCGCGACATGGACATCGGCACGGCAGCACGCCTGGCCAATATGGACGTGGACGATTTTCTGGCGCTCAATCCGCAACACAAGCGCAATTATCTGCGCGCCGGCCAGGGCGGCCTGGTGCTGCCGCGCGACCGCATTGATACTTTCCTGACCAATGTGGAAAACGGGGATGACGCGGCAGGCCGTTTGCAGACCTACGAAGTAAAAGCCCACGAAAGCCTGGAAAGACTGGCCGTGCGCTTCAAACTCAGTGCGGCGGAACTGCGCCGCATCAATAGCCTGGGGCCACACGAACAACCCGAGGCCGGCACCAATCTTCTGGTGCCCGAGCCAGGTACCCGTGCACGTGGCGGTCTTGCGGAATTGTCCATGCCGCGCCTGTCGGCAGGCACGCACGAGCCCAGCGCGGCACGCCACGACAAGCCTGCGCGTGCCACACACGCGCGCGTACGAGGCGGCCGCCACGCAAGTTCCAACAAACCAGCTAGCAGCCGATCGCACAAAAAGCCGGCAGCAAAAGCCTCCTCCAAGAAAAAATCGCGCTGACTGGCGCGCAGCGCTGACCACCTCATCCGCGCGACGCAATCCGGGCGGGCCAGCAAAAGCCTGATGGACTCGCAGGGCCGGACTGTCCCGCCCTTGCCCGTTTATTCGCTCAAGTCAGCCCGCCACGGGCCGTAAATGCCGCGAGGCCGAGCACTTTCCGGCTCGGCATAAAATCGGAGCAGGCAACAATGGGCGACAATTTGCAGGACTGTCTGGGGCTGGTGTTGCGCTTTTCGCGCGAACTGGAAAATGGCGACGTGGTATTCCCCACCAGCACGGCCGTTTCCGCACGCCTGCTGGCGGCGCTCAATGACCCGGACATGCACCTGCAGCAGGCCGCTCGCATCATCCAGACCGAACCTCTGGTCGCCACGCGCATCATTTCGCTGGCCAATTCCGCCATGGCGGCGGGCGCGCGGCAACTAGCCGACGTGCCCAGCGCGCTATTGCGGGTAGGCCTCAATGCCGCGCGCGTGGTGGCATTACTGGTCGTCACCAAACAATTGCTGCGCGCGCCTGCCCTGCACAGCCACAAGGCGCTGGCGGCGGAGCTGTGGCAGCGCAGCGCCTACCTGGCGGCGCTGTGCCGCGTCATCGCCATGCGCATGACCCGCGTCAATCCGGACGAAGCGCTATACGCCGGCCTGGCGCACAACCTGGGCCAGTTCTACCTCTTGTCGCGCGCAGCCGAAAAGCCGGAAATGCTGGAACAGAGCAAACTGTTCGCGAAACTGCTGTATGGCTATCCGGCCATCATCACGCGGCCGCTGCTGACGAAATTGCAAATCCCCACGCGCATCATCGAAGCGGTCACCATCCAAGGGCGGGCCGCCGCCATTCCGCCGCAAAACCTTTATGACGTCGTCGCGCTGGCGCGCCTGCTCACACCCCAGGCCGGCCCCGGATCGGAACCGGCCGTCGCGGACGCAGCGGAATTTTCCGAAATCGAGGTGATACGCGACTGCATCGCCAGCGCCGGCGAAGACCTCGACGGCACGCTACGCATGCTGCACGCCTGAATACCGTGGCCCGGCAGCGCCGGCTCGGAGCTGCACCCCCCGCATCAACGCGCATGGCCGCTCGGGCTTAGCCACAAGCCTTGCCTTGTTCGCACATTGATGCGAAACTGCGCGGAAACAAAATGTCCCGCGCAGCGGCGGGAAAATCCGGGGGAGACATGACTGCTGCAATTTCCATCGCGCATCGTTTTTGCCTGCCCAATAGCCGGATTGCACGTTTCGCTTGCGCCCCGCTGCACCGCCGCCAAAAAACTCGTAGTCATGGCATGAAAACCCCGCCCGCGCCCGGCGTGCCGGCCGCTGCGGTCGACTGGCCGCGTTTCCGGGGTGGCCATGCCGGGTGATTTTTTGCCAGCCTGGCACCGCCCGATAATCGCTCGCGTACCAATAAGGAAAGCCGCCGACATGAGCAGATTCAACACGATTTGCGCCGGCCTCATGCTGGCCCTCGCCACACCCACCGTTACGGCCCAGGTGAAACTGAGCGACGGGTCGATCAAGATAGGCGTGCTGACCGACCTGTCCGGGCTGTATGCGGAAATCGGCGGCCCCGGCGCGGTCGAGGCGGTACGCATGGCGGCGGCCGATTTCATGAAGGAAAACCCTGCCATCAAGGTTGAAGTGCTGGCCGCCGACCATCAGAACAAAGCCGACGTCGCGGCGGCGAGGACACGCGACTGGCTGGATGTGCAAAAGGTCGACATGATTACCGACCTGGTGAATTCGGGTTCGGCCTTGGCCACCGTGAAGGTGGCGGCGGAAAGAAAGCGCATCGTGATCGTGAACGGCGCCGCCTCGACACGCCTCACCAATCAGGACTGCACGCCCTACTCCGTGCATTACGCCTACGACGCCACGGCACTCGCCAATGGCGCCGGCAAGTACATCGTGCGCAATGGCGGCGACAGTTGGTATTTCGTGACCTCCGACAACGCATTCGGACAGTCGCTGGAAAAAGAGGTCGCGGAAATCGTGAGCGCGAATGGCGGCAAGGTGCTGGGCAGTTCGCGCCACCCGCTAGGCAGCCAGGACATGACCTCGCTGCTGCTCAAGGCACAGTCATCGCGCGCGAAAATCATCGGTCTGGCCAATGCCGGCGGCGACGCCATCCACACCATCAAAGCCGCCTACGACTTCGGCCTGATCTCTTTCGGCAAGCAAAAACTGGCCGGCCTGCTGGTCTTTCTGACCGACGTGCACGCGCTAGGCCTGGAGGCAACGCAGGGCATGTTCGTGACCGACGGCTTCTACTGGAACATGAACGAGCAAACCCGCAAGTGGTCGGCCCGCTACGCGGAGCGCATGAACCGCCCGCCGACCATGGTGCAGGCCGCCGATTATTCATCGACCATGCATTATCTGAACGCGGTCAAAGCGGCGGGCACCGACGAGGCTGACGCCGTGATGCGGCAGATGCGCGCCATTCCGGTAAACGATTTTTTCGCCAAGAACGGCGTACTGCGCGCCGACGGTCGCTTCGTGCATGACATGTACCTGATGGAAGTAAAGTCACCTGGCAATTCGAAAATGCCCTGGGATTATTACTCCATCGTCGCCACCATACCAGGCGACGAAGCGTTTATTCCCTTGTCGCGCAGTGCCTGCCCCTTGCTTGCAAAATGACGCTCGCGCGTCCGGGGCTACCGCAAAGGTGTAGAAAATGTCGCGCGCACAGCGGTGCCACGGCATCGGAATGTGTTAAATTCAGGTTTCGCACTAGAGACTCGCGCTGCGCCGCAACATTGGCACCTGTTGAAAAAAGCGAGCAAAACTGCGACACTCAACAAAAATTAGAACTAATAAGAACGAAGCGACCACAGTGGAGGAGCGGACGTGGCCGATGACCATATACTCGAAACATCGGGTCTGACGAAAGAATTTCGCGGGTTCGTTGCCGTCAATGGCGTCGACCTGAAAGTCCGGCGCGGCTCCATACACGCGCTGATCGGCCCCAACGGCGCCGGTAAGACCACGGTTTTCAATCTACTCACCAAATTTCTCGAGCCCACGCGCGGCCGGATCACGTTCAACGGCCGCGACATTACGGCGGAAAGGCCGGCGGCATTGGCGCGCCGCGGACTGGTACGATCTTTTCAGATATCCGCCGTTTTTCCGCACTTGAGCGTGCTCGAAAACGTGCGCGTGGCCTTGCAGACCCGCCTGGGAACTGCATTTCACTTCTGGAAATCCGAACGTACCCTCAACAAACTGAATGATCGCGCCATGGAACTGCTCGAGGCGGTGGACCTCGGCGCCTTCGCAGGGCTCATCACGGTCGAACTGCCTTACGGCCGCAAGCGCGCGCTCGAAATTGCAACCACGCTGGCGCTTGAACCGGAACTGATGCTGCTCGACGAACCCACTCAAGGCATGGGTCACGAGGACATTGACCGAGTCGTGGAACTGATCCGCAAGGTAAGCACCAACCGCACCATATTAATGGTGGAACACAACCTAAGCGTCGTTTCGCACCTGTGCGATCGCATCACCGTGCTTGCGCGCGGTTCCGTGCTGGCCGAAGGCCCCTACGACGAAGTGTCGCAAAACCCGCAGGTTCTCGAAGCTTACGTCGGAGCCGAGCATGAGTAGCCAGACGATGCCAACCGAATACCTTCGGGTGAACGGGCTGCACGCTTTTTACGGAGAGTCGCACATCCTGCACGGCGTGGATTTTACCGTGCGGCGCGGCGAACTGGTCACGCTGCTGGGGCGCAATGGCTCCGGACGGACCACTACGCTCAAATCCATACTTGGTCTGGTCGGCAAGCGCACCGGTTCCATTCAGTTGAATGGGCAGGAAGTCATCGGCATGTCCACGCACCGCATCGCGCGCCTGGGCGTCGGCTATTGCCCCGAAGAACGCGGTATTTTTTCCAGCTTGAGTTGCGAGGAAAACCTCATGCTGCCGCCCATCGTAAAGAGTGGCGGCATGAGCATAGAAGAAATTTACGACATGTTCCCCAACCTCAAGGAACGGCGTAATAGCCAGGGCACGCGCCTGTCGGGCGGCGAACAACAAATGCTCGCAATGGGCCGCATTTTGCGTACCGGTGCGCAACTATTGCTGCTCGATGAAATTACCGAAGGTTTGGCCCCGGTCATCGTGCAGGCCATGGGGCGTGCGGTGCGCAAGCTCGCCGAGCGCGGATTCACCATCGTACTGGTCGAACAAAACTTCCGCTTTGCGGCGCCCCTGGCGGACCGCCATTTCGTCATGGAACACGGCCGCATCGCCGAAGTCATCGCAAAGAGCGAACTGGCCGCCAACATGAACAAATTGCACGATTACCTGGGCGTTTGACGCCCCCTTGCCATCACACCACGAGGAGAGACCGATGAAACAATTCCGACCCGCAGTTCTCGCTGCCGCCCTGGCTGGCGCACTGGTTGCCGCGCCTGCGCTGGCAGACGTCAAATTGTCCGACGGTGTCGTACGCATCGGCGTGCTAACCGACCTTTCCGGCCTTTATGCAGACATTTCGGGCGCCGGCGTGGTCGAAGCGGTCAAGATGGCAGCAGACGACTTCATGAAAGAAAATCCCGGCATCAAGGTGGAGGTGATTTCTGCCGATCACCAGAACAAGGCGGACATCGCATCAACCAAGGCGCGCGAGTGGATAGACACGCAAAAGGTCGACATGCTGCAGGACTTGGTGACGTCCAGCGTCGCACTGGCGGTGGTAAAGGTGGCTGCCGAGAAAAAACGCATTGCCATAGTGAATGGTGCTGCCACGTCGCGCGTATCGAACGAAGACTGCACGCCTTATTCCGTGCATTACACCTATGACACCATTGCGATGGCCAACGGCACCGGCAAATATGTCGTCAAGAACGGCGGCGACAGCTGGTACTTCCTGACGGCCGACTATGCGTTCGGGCATTCGCTGGAAAAAGACGTATCGGCCGTCGTTACGGCCAATGGTGGCAAAGTGGTTGGTAGCGTGCGCCACCCGCTCAACACTTCCGACTTTTCGTCCTTCCTGCTGCAGGCACAGTCCTCCGGCGCGAAGATAATCGGCCTCGCCAATGCCGGCGGCGATACGATCAATACCATCAAGGCCGCGAGCGAATTCGGCCTCCTGAAGTCGGGCAAGCAAAAACTGGCCGGCTTGCTCATGTTCATCACCGACGTCCATGCTTTGGGCCTCAATGCCACGCAGGGGTTGTACATCACTTCCGCGTTTTATTGGGATCTCAACGACGAAACGCGCAAATGGTCGGCCCGCTATTTCGAGCGCATGAAACGCGAACCGTCCATGGTACAGGCCGGCAATTATTCTTCGACCATGCATTACCTGAAGGCGGTCAAAGCAGCCGGTACGGACGATTCCGACACCGTCATGAAAAAAATGCGCGAAACACCGGTCAATGACTTTTTCGCCAGAAATGGTGTCATCCGCGCCGACGGCCGCATGGTGCACGACATGTACCTGGTACAGGTCAAAAGCCCGGCCGAGTCCAAAAAGCCGTGGGATTACTACAACGTAGTCGCCACGATACCCGGCAAGGACGCCTACCTTCCGCTGGAAAAGAGTGCTTGTCCGCTGGTCAAGAAATAAGCGCGTGCATTCGCCGAGGGTGAAGCGATGACAGAAATTTTCGGCATTCCGATCCAGGCCTTCGCCGGCCAATTGCTGATCGGGCTGCAGAACGGCTGTTTTTACGCCATTCTGAGTCTTGGCCTGGCCATCATTTTTGGCATGCTCAATATCATCAACTTCGCCCACGGCGCCCTCTTCATGACCGGCGCGTTCGCTGCCTGGTATTGCACCACCAGCCTGGGGTTGAGCTACTGGGCCGCGCTGGCGGTAGTGCCGGTAGTGGTCGGTTTGTTCGGCATCCTTATCGAACGCCTGTTGCTGCAATGGTTGTACAAGCTGGATCACCTGTACGGGCTATTGCTCACATTCGGTCTGGCCCTGGTCATAGAAGGCCTGTTCCAGCACAAATTCGGTTCTTCGGGACAGTCCATGTCCTCGCCCGAAGCCCTGCAGGGCGCAGTTAACCTGGGGTTCATGTTCCTGCCCATCTATCGCGGCTGGGTGGTGGGCGCATCCATCGTGTTGTGCATCATCACCTGGTTCATGATAGAGCGCACCCGGCTTGGTTCCTACCTGCGTGCCGGTACGGAAAACCCCAGGCTGGTGCAATCGTTCGGCATCAACGTGCCGCTCATGATCACGCTCACCTATGGCTACGGCATTGCGCTCGCCGCATTTGCCGGCGTGCTGGCGGCACCCATCATTCAGGTGTCGCCGCACATGGGCGCAAACATCATTATCGTGGTGTTCGCGGTCGTGGTCATCGGCGGCATGGGCTCCATCATGGGATCCATTCTGACTGGCCTCGGCTTGGGTCTGGTAGAAGGGCTAACCAAGGTGTTTTACCCGGAAGCGTCGAGCACTATTGTATTCGTCGTCATGGCCATCGTGCTGCTCATACGTCCTGCCGGATTGTTCGGCAAGGAAAAATGAGTTATCCGTCCATCGCCCACGAGAGAATGCTGCCGTGAAGAACTTGCAAACCGTCGGTTATGCCGCGCTGCTCCTGCTGGGCCTGGTGGCGCCATTCGCCGTATATCCGGTCCTGTTGATGAAATGTCTGTGTTTCGGCCTGTTCGCCTGCGCATTCAACCTGCTGCTCGGCTACGCCGGCCTGTTGTCCTTCGGGCACGCGGCTTTCCTGGGCATGGCCGGGTACATATGTGGGTATACCGTGCAGTCACTCGGTTTTCCGCCCGAACTGGGCATACTTGCCGGCACCGCCACGGCGGGCCTGCTGGGCCTCGCCATCGGCTTCCTGGCGATACGGCGTTCGGGCATCTATTTCGCCATGATTACGCTGGCGCTGGCGCAGATCGTCTACTTTTTCTGCCTCAAGGCGCAATTCACCGGGGCGGAGGACGGACTGCAGGGCGTGCCGCGCGGACATCTGTTCGGCGTGTTCGATCTTTCTCAGCCGCTCACAATGTACTACACCGTGTTGGCGATTTTCGTCGGCGGCGTGTGGATCATCCACCGCACGGTACATTCCCCCTTCGGCCAAATTCTCAAATCCATACGCGACAACGAGCCGCGTGCGATTTCGCTGGGCTATGACGTAGATCGTTTCAAACTGCTCGCCTTCGTTCTGTCCGCCGCCCTGGCCGGCTTGGCCGGTGCCACCAAAACCATGGTTTTTCAGTTGGCGTCGCTCACCGATGTGCACTGGCACCAGTCCGGCGAGGTGGTCCTGATGACCCTGCTGGGCGGTATGGGGACGATTTTCGGGCCCGTCGTCGGCGCCATCGTGCTGGTGCTGCTGCAGGACTGGCTAACCGGCTTTGGCTCCTGGGTAGTGGTACTGACCGGACTTATTTTCATTATTTGCGTGCTGGCTTTCCGCCGCGGCATACTGGGCGAATTGCTTGCGCTCAAGGCCCGCATGCTCTAAGCCCCGTTGCCCCCAGCGCACGCCGGAAAACTCATCGCGTGCTATGATCCTGTCTTTAGCTCGCGCTCCGGTGGGCCGACTGCCTTGACGGGCAGGCTGCATTTCCTGGCTACCGGCGCCACCAGGATGTAATGGCAAGAAAAAAATCCGGCAGCAAAGCTGCATCCGGCACGCCCGGTCCCGAGCCGCAGCAACTCAAGGCGGTAAATCGCGCCATAGAACAAGGCGACTATGCCGGTGCCCGGCGGCGGCTGAATACGCTGCGTAATCGCTTCCCCGACTTCCTTCCTCTGTACGCGCTGGCCTGCGAAACCGAACTCGAGGACGGCGAAGGCGCAGCGGCGACCATGATCGCGTGGGACTGGGTGGCGCGCGCCCCGAAAGGGGTTAAGGCACTCGAACACCTGGCGGAAGCCGCTGCGTATGCAGGCTACCCGGCCCTGCTGGAACAGGCCGAGCGCAAATTGGCCGTGTTGCATGGTGATACCGTTGAGCCGCCGCAGGATCTTGCATCTCCATTCGGCCCGCTCAGTTTCCGGGATTGGTTGACTACTGATCTGTCCAACCTGTTCATGGCCAACCAGCGCTTCGACGAGGCCAAAGCTGCCGTCGAAGCCGCTACCCACCCGATTGCCCGCCACCAACTGGTGCAAGCCCTGTTTGCCCAGGGCGACATCGACGGCGCCGCGGCGGCTGCGGAACAACTGGTGCAAACCCACCCCGGCTTTTTGTCGGGAATCGAACGCGCCGTGCGCCTGCGCCTTTACCGCGAAGGCTTTGCCGCCGCCTGCCCGCTGGCGGATGCCCTGCGCGCGGCAACTCCCCAGACATCGATGGAGGCATGCAGCCAGGTAAGTGGCCTGTTGCTGATCGATGACGACGCCGCGGCGGAAACCGCCTGGCTCGCGGCCGAGCACGCCGACTTCTGGGAGTCGGAAACCGAGGACGATGCCGATCCTTTCGATGATGCCGACGCAGACGACGAGGACGCAGAATCCGATTTCGACGACGATGATGATGATTTCGACGACGACGAGGATTTCGATGAGGACGACGATCTTGCCGATCCAGGCGACGTCGTGCGTTCCCAGTACCATTGCCTGGGCGTGTATTGCGCGCTGGCTGCCGGCAACCCCGGCAATGCGGAATTACGCGCACAAACGGCGCTCGAACTGGACGAAGTATCCCTGACCGCGCAAGCCCTGCTGGACGAAATCGATGCGGCGCTCGTCAAGGGCGGCACGCCCGACCTTGCTCACATACGCTACGAATTGGGCGTACTGTCGGACTGGGTGCCGGCCGCCTGGCTGGAGCGCCTGCCCGAAACCGTCGATGTGGACACGCCTGCCGGGGAACTTCCGCCCATGACCGGTGTGCATGTGGACTACTTGGCCCAGATGGTACGCCGCGGTGGCAGCGAAGCCGCGCTGTTCGGCCTGTTCGCGCTGCGCGTCCGCCTGATGGGCGGCGACGCGGCGGCGCGCAGCCTGTTGCAGGAATTGACCACCGAGAGCTTTTTGACCGACACCGCCAAAGGCCACATTGTTGACTGGCTGGCCGCCCCTTAACCGCATCCGTCGTGATGCAAGCGCTTGACGCATCGCAAAAACCCTACAGCTAAAGGGCTTGAGCGTGCTGCCTCAAGGCGCGATAATTCGCGCCGCGGCGCATCCCCACGTCCACGCCATCGCCAAGGCGCCGCGCGAGCTACGAAATACCGCGACGAAAGAGCGTGACTTCCTATTTTTTCATCCTGATCGGCGCCGTACTGGTCAATAACGTCGTATTCGTGCGCATACTCGGCCTGTGCCCCTTCATGGGCGTGTCGAAAAAGCTCGAAACGGCGATTGGCATGGGCTTCGCAACCACTTTCGTGCTCACCGTGGCCTGCGGTTCCAGCTACCTGATCGACCACTACCTGCTCACACCGCTTGGTCTGTCGTATTTGCGCACGCTGTGTTTCATCGTGGTGATCGCAGCGATCGTGCAATTGACGGAACTGGTCATCCAGAAAACCAGCCCGGTGCTGCACCAGGTGTTGGGAATTTACCTGCCGCTCATCACGACAAATTGCGCCGTGCTGGGCGTGCCGCTGCTCAACGTTGCGGCGAAACACGACCTGATCGCCTCGCTGCTGTTCGGTTTCGGCTCTTCACTGGGTTTCACGCTGGCGCTGGTGCTATTTGCCGCGATGCGCGAACGCATGGATGGCGCGGACGTACCGCTGCCTTTCCGCGGCACCGCCATCGCGATGGTAACGGCCGGCCTCATGAGTTTGGCCTTCATGGGCTTTGCCGGACTGGACAAGTTCAAATGAGGCGGCGCGGCAACGTCGCCCAGGCCACGCCATGCTGACCGCGCTGATCGTCATGGCCGTGCTGGCCCTGGTGTTGGGTGCAACCCTGGGCTTCGCTTCGGTCAAATTCAAGGTCGAGGGCGATCCGCTGGTGGACAAGATCGACGCCATCCTGCCGCAGACCCAGTGCGGGCAGTGCGGCTTCCCGGGCTGCAAACCTTACGCCACGGCGATCGCAAAGGGCGAAGCCGAAATCAACCAGTGCCCGCCCGGCGGCGACGAAGGCATACGCAAGCTGGCCGATCTGCTGGGGCGGGAATACAAGCCGCTCAATAGCGAACACGGCGTGGAAAAGCCCAAGTCGGTCGCGCTCATCGATGAAAACGTATGCATAGGCTGCACGCTATGCCTGCAGGCCTGTCCCGTGGACGCCATCATAGGCGCGGCCAAGCAAATGCACACCGTGGTGGTGCCGCTGTGCACCGGCTGCGAACTATGCGTGGCGCCCTGCCCGGTCGATTGCATCAGCATGGAAGTCGTGCCGGAAAACGTGGAAACCTGGAAGTGGAAATACCCGGTGTTCCGCCTGCAGCCAACCGATTCCCGCAAAGCCGCATGAGTCCACTCATTCGCCGCTCCGCGCTGCCTGCGCAGGCCTTTGCCCTATGAGCACGCTGCGCAAGCTGTTCGGCTTCCACGGCGGTGTGAAGCCCGATCCAAACAAGGATTTATCCACGCGCGAACCTATCGGCCAGCTCGCACTGCCGGACCACTTCGTCGTCCCCTTGCACCAGAGCGTGGGCGGCACACCGCGCCCGCTGGTGGCCGTCGGCGCGCGCGTACTCAAAGGCCAGCGCATAGGCGCGGCTGACGGCAACGTATCGGCGGCCGTGCACGCCCCCACGTCCGGCCGCGTAGTTGCGGTCGAACCGCGCGTCATGGCGCATCCTTCGGGCCTGGCCGGTACGGCGGTGGTAATAGAACCGGACGGGCTGGACACGCCCTGCGAGCGCGATCCCTTTCTCTGGCGCAGCGTCGAACCGGCCGAAGTGCGCGACTACCTGCGCGATGCCGGCGTGGTCGGCCTGGGCGGCGCGGTATTTCCCAGCCACCTGAAATTGCGCGCCGCACGCGATCACCCCATGCAGACACTGGTGATCAACGGCGCCGAGTGCGAGCCCTTCATCACCTGCGACGACATGCTCATGCGCGAGCACGCGGCCGGCATCGTGCGCGGCGCGGCCATCATGGGCGAATTGATGCAGCCGCGCGAAATTCTGATCGGCATCGAAGACAACAAGCCGCAGGCGGCAGCGGCCATGCGCGCCGCGGTTCAGGCGGCCGCCGTACGCGGCATGGAAGTGGTGGTGGTACCCACGCGCTATCCAGCCGGCGGTGCAAAACAGCTCATCCGCGTGCTGACCGGCGTGGAAATTCCGCACGGCACCCGCTCCACCGATTACGGCCTGCAATGTTTCAACACTGGCACTGCCTACGCCATCTGGCAGGCGCTCGAACAAGGCATGCCGCTCATATCGCGCGTCGTCACGGTTGCCGGCAACGTCGCCCGGCCGCGCAATTTCGAAGTGCGGATCGGCACCCCGATGGGCACGGTGTATGCGGCCGCCGAGCCGCTGGCGGATACCCAGCGCTACATCATGGGCGGCCCCATGATGGGCTTCAAGCTGCCGACGCTCGCAGCGCCGGTGCAAAAAGCCACCAATTGCCTGCTCGCCGGCACGGCCAGCATGTTTCCGCCGCCCGCGCCCGAAATGCCCTGCATACGCTGTGGACAATGTGCCGAGGTATGCCCGGCCGACCTGCAGCCATTCGAACTGTACTGGTTTGCGCGCGCGCACAACTATGGCAAGGCGCAGGAATATTTCCTGTTCGACTGCATAGAGTGCGGCTGCTGCTCTTACGTATGCCCGTCGCGCATACCACTGGTCGATTATTACCGCTACGCAAAAAGTGAAATCTGGGCGCGCGAGCGTGACAAGACGGCCGCCGACGGTGCGCGCCTGCGCTACGAAGCACGCCTGGCGCGTGCCGAGCGGGACAAGCTCGAAAAAGCCGCCAAGCTGGCCGCCAAAACCGCAGCCGGCCGGCAGAAAGCCGAACAGGCGCTGTCCGGCGGCGCCACGCCCGATGCCGCGGCGGCCGAAGACCCGAAAAAGGCGCTCATCGAAGCCGCGATGGCCAAAGCACGCGCCCAGCGTGAAGCCGTACAGCCCAAAAATACCGACGGACTGACCGTGGCCCAGCAGGCCGAAATCGCCAAGGCCGAACAACGCCGCGAACTGGCACGCCAGATGGCCGAAAACAAGGAGGCCCCGCCCGAGTGAATTCCGCTCCGGCATTCACCGGCCTGGCGCCCGGCGCAGCTTCCACTGTGGCGGCTGTCGTGCCGGCGCACGCGCAGCGCGCGGGATCGCCGCGGCCTGCGAAACGACGGCCAGACCAGCCATGAATAATTCGCCCTTCATTCTCGCCCCCGCCAGCGTTACGGCAGTCATGCTCAAGGTGCTCGGCGCGCTCTTGCCCGGCGTCGTGGTTTATGCCTGGATATTCGGCCCCGGCGTGCTGGTGCAGATCGTGCTCGCCTCGCTCACCGCACTGGCGGCCGAAGCAGCCATGCTGGCCGCGCGCGGACGCCCGGCCGGGCGCTTTCTGGCCGACGGCAGCGCGCTGGTAACGGCCTGGCTCATCGCGCTTACTTTCCCGCCGATTGCACCGTGGTGGATTACCGTGGGCGGCACCGCATTTGCCATCGTGGTCGCCAAACACCTGTATGGCGGCCTGGGGCAAAACCCGTTCAATCCGGCCATGGTAGGGTTTGCGGTCATGATCGTGGCGTTTCCGGCACTCATGTCGCAGTGGCCGGCGCAAGGGCTATCTGCGGCCGAGCAGATCGGCCTCATATTCGGCGCACCCCGCCCGCTCGACGCCATTACCGCCGCCACCGCGCTGGATGCCCTGCGCACCGGCCTGCACGAATCGGCCAGCGCCGCCAGCGTCGCCACCGTCATGGCCAGTCACCCTGCCTTTGGCCAATTTGCCGGTCGCGGCTGGGAATGGATCGCGCTCGCCTATCTGGCCGGCGGGCTGTACCTGCTGCAGCAGCGCCTCATTACCTGGCACATTCCGGTCGCGCTGCTGCTCGGGCTGGGGCTTACCGCACTGCCGTTCTGGCTTGCCGATACGGCTCACTATGCCAGTCCGCTGTTTCACCTGACAGCGGGGGCCAGCGTGCTGGGCGCATTTTTCATTGCCACCGACCCCGTGTCGGGCGCGACCACGCCGCGCGGCAAACTCATTTACGCGGCGGGCATAGGCGTCATTACGTGGTTCGTGCGCGCCTACGGCGCCTACCCGGACGGTATCGCCTTCGCCACCCTGCTCATGAACATTTGCGTGCCGCTCATAGACATGAAAACCCAGCCGCCCGTATTCGGCCGCAAGGAGCGTCGATGAGCGAAGAACAAGCGCGGCCGGAGGAACAGGAAGCACATCTGGAAATTGCGCCGGAGGAAGACCAGCCTCCAGGCCTTATCGACACCTCGGTACGTTCGGCTGCGCTGCTGTTCGGTTTTGCCCTGGTGTGCACGGCGCTCATGGCCTGGATTTACGGCGCCACGCTGCCGTCCATCACGGCCGCGGCCGAGCGCGAAAAAATGAAACTGATAGACGAAATACTGCCGCGCGCGCTGTACGACAACAACTTGCTGGCCGATACCATCGAATTGCCCAGCGCACCCGACCTGGGCCAGGACGAGGCGATCCCCGTCTATCGCGCGCGCAAGGGCGGCCAGCCGGTCGCGCTGGTATTCGAAGCCATCGCGCCGGAAGGCTATGGCGGCCCAATACGCCTGGTGATCGCGGTAGGCGCGGACGCCACGGTGCTGGGTGTGCGGGTGGTCGCGCACAAAGAAACGCCCGGCCTGGGCGACTACATCGATCCGCGCAAGGACAAGAACAAGAAAGATCCCTGGATCGAGCAATTTTCAACCCGCGGCGCCACCGGCCTGAGCGAGGCAGACTGGAAAGTCAAAAAAGACGGCGGCCGCTTCGACTACATGACCGGCGCGACCATATCGCCGCGCGCCGTGCTGCAGGCCGTAGGCCGCGCCGCGCGCTTTGCGGCGGCGGAACGCGAGCGCCTGTACGCGGTCCAGCCGAAATGAAAGGACAGCCATGAACTCAGCCGAATTTCGCGCCATCGCCGAGAACGGCATCTGGCGCCAGAACACCGGCATCGTGCAGCTGTTGGGCCTGTGCCCACTGTTGGCGATCAGCACCAGTTTCGTCAATGGCGTGAGCCTCGCGCTCGCCACCGTACTGGTCATGGCCATGTCGTCCGGCGCGGTCGCCGCCCTGCGCACCCTCATTCCCTACGAAATCCGCATTCCGGTGTTCATCCTGATCATCGCGGCGCTGGTTACCTGCCTCGATCTGGCCATGAACGCCTGGTTGCACGAGCTGTATCTGGTGCTGGGCATATTCATCCCGCTCATCGTCACCAATTGCATCGTGCTGGCGCGCGTAGAAGCTTTCGCCTCGAAAAACACCCCGCTCGCCGCAGCCTGGGACGGCGCCATGATGGGCACCGGCCTCTTGGTAGTGCTGGCCATACTGGGCGGCATGCGCGAACTGATAGGCAGCGGCACCCTGTTCGCGGGTATAGAAACCATCATCCCGGGCACGCACGGCTTGCAGATCGCCCCGGCCGACTATCCCGGCTTCCTGGTCGCCATCCTGCCGCCCGGCGCATTCATCTGCCTGGGCTGTTTCATTGCCGGGCGCAACTGGCTCGATGCACGCGCCGCAAAACATGCACCGGCAGCGGCCTCCGCAGCGGCACACTGATTTCCCGCCCTGCCCCGGCATCGCAGCCGTAAGCCGCGTCACTCGGCGGCGAAACGCAAATCCACTGACAGGCGGCAGCGCGCCGCATATAGATTGGGGCAGGCCCGGTGCAGCGTATGCGCATGCACCAGCAGCAGGTCACCTGGCTGCAATTCCGCTGCCGACCACTGCGGCGGCATCTCGCTCAGGTGAGAACCCGGTGCCACCGCCAGCACACCTTCCGGTACGCCGCAGGGCGTGAGCGGCAACCAGGCAATCCAGGTGTTTTCGGGCCCGTGCAAGTAATCGCTGTCGCGATGCGCGGGCGTAGCCGGAACGCAATGTTCCGGCGGGGCAATGCGGCACACCGAGCCCATTGCGCCTCGCACGGAACCGCCGTGCAGCATCTCCACCAAGCCGGAAAGCAAGGAATTTCCGGCGATGGCGGCAAACGCGGACGTCTGCGCCACGGCGGCCTGCAGTTCGACCCAGCCGCGTACTTCATGCGCAGCCCCCGCGCAGCCACCGCACCAGCGCCCGCGCGCATCGACCAGGCCCAGCGCGGCGGCGGCGCGCAAAATTTCATGGCGCAGATCGGCCACCAGCCGCCGCGGCAATATATTCGATAAGCGCAGCACTCCGCGCGCCCGCCCGCGCGCACGCAATTCGGCCGGCCGCCCCACAAGGCGCGTGTCATCGCCAAGCTGGGCGCAGGGAAATGCCGGCCGCCAAGCCGTCCAGCCCAGCCACAGCTCGGGTCGCCAGGAATCTCGATCGAGGCCGGCGGCCGCCGCGTCGATGCGCTCCGCACGTTCGGCCGCCGTGGCCTGTGGCCACAATCCCGCCGATACGGGTGGAACTTTGAGCCAGTCGCACCACGCCGCCTGGGTGAGCTTCTGCCGCTGCTGCCAGCGCCGCGGAACGAGGCCGGCCGCGCGCAGGGCGCGCGCGATGCGCGTGACGCTCCAGCGCGTTTCGTTCGGTCTTGCGGTAGCCACCGCGGACGACGCGACTACGCCGGGCGTATCCGCCGCGAGCAACTGGATCACCTGGATAAGATAGGGGTCGGCGCCGCCGCCGGGTCCGTCCGGCCGTCCGAGGTAGGCAGCGGGGATATTGAATACCAGCGCACCGCCCGGTGCGAGGCGCTGTGCCAGTTCAGCGAACAGGGCGGCCAAGTCGTCCCATTGCCAGATCGCCGCGCCGCAGGTGACGCGCTCATAACTGGCCGCCGCGGCATCCATCGAATCCAGCCAGCGCAGGCGGCCCTCCGCGGCGTGCCGCTTGCGCCCCAAATCTGCCATGGCACGCGCCGGTTCGAGGGCGTCGACTCGGCCAACTTCGCCCAATTCGGGCAGCAGAGCCGCCACGGTTCCACCGCTGCCGGCCGCCAGGTCCAGTACCGTCAGCCCCGGCCGCAGTTCGGCGTGGCGGGCCAATGCCCGGTTGGCAAGTCTGTAGCGGCCGTGGCGCGAATCGAATTGCTGATAGGTCCGCGCGGTGTCGGCGTCGTCCCAGCCGCTCATGCAGCCAGTACGGGCCGCGGCGCGAATACCGGGTCATCCAGCATGCCCATGCGGCGCAAATTGTGCTCGGCCTTGAAGCGCAGGCACTCGCGTATCAGCGCGCGCGTGGGCGCGTCATAGCGGAAAAAATCCAGTTCCAGCGTGGGGTCATCGGCATAAAGCCGCATGAAATCGGCGCCGCCGTCGCAGGCCGGCAGCGGCTGGTAGTGGCTGCAGCGCTCCTGCAACCACCATTCGGTAAAACCGAACGTTTCGTGGTGCATGTCGTATAGCGCAGTACCCGGAAAGGGAATCACCACGCCCAGCGTGCTGAAGGTGTCCACCAGTGGTGCGATGCGCTGCATGAAACGCAGGGTGCGCTCCAGGCTGGCCGGCGTGTCGTCGGGAAAGCCCAGCATGAAATTGCAGGCCGTGCTCAAATCTTCCGCCTTGGCATATTCCAGAGCGCGAACCACCTGCTCGGTGCGCAAGCCTTTTTTGATGATGCGCAAAATTTCGTCGTCGCCACTTTCGACGCCGAAATTCACATGCACCAGACCCGCGCGGCGCAACATGCGCAACAAATCCGGGGTTACCAGCCCGGCGCGCGTAATGGCGGAAAACTGCAGCGGAAACGACAAGCGCGAGGTGAAGGCCTCGCACAACCCGGTCAGGCGCGGAATTTTGGCCGTGAACGCATCGTCCCAGAACGGAAAGAAATTCGCGCCACTTTGCGCGTGCCAATCTTCCAGTTCATCGACCACCGACTCGGCACTGCGGTAACGGAAACCGCGCCCGGTGACGGCATTGGCGCAAAAGGTGCAACGCGCCGGGCAGCCGCGGCTGGTTACCACGCCGCCCGGCGTTACCGCGCCGGCGCGCGCGTCATACCACGCCGCCTCGAACAGCGGCTGCGCCAACAGTGGCGACGCGAGTGCGTCCAGATTTTCCACGAACTGTACCGGCGGGCCGTGCGCAATCAAACCCTCCGCATCGCGCCAGTGGCTGCCGCCAACATGCGCCGGGGTTTCGCCCGCACGCAAGGCTTGCACGAACTGCACGATGGACAATTCGGCTTCGCCGGACAACACCACCTCAAAGCCGTGCGCGAGTGGTTCTTCCGGACACACCGTGGCATGGGCACCGCCCGCCACCAGCATGAACCCGCAGTCCTTCAGGTCGGCGGCGAGCCGGTAGGCATGCCAAACCCAGCGCGTGAATAGCGACATGCCCACGAAGCGCGGCGCAAACGCCCGTACCTGATCGACGATCCAGGCGTGGTCGTGCGGAAACAATCGCGCCGCGGCATCGATCACGCGCACTTCACAACCGGTACGTAACAGGGCCGCCGCCACGTACTGCAAGCCAAGCAGCGGTGCGCCCAGGCGCTCCGGCGAGGGCGGGTTGATCAGCAGGACGCGCATGCCAGCCGGCGCGCCGGTTGCGTCAGAGCAAACCGCCCGGCAGCATGGTGCCGGTGCCCCCCACCACCGGGCCGACCGGCACATAGGGCGGCGCGAAAGTTGGAACCGGCCCGGTGCCCATCACGTTCTTCACCGTGACCGTGCCCACCCACGGAACGGCCGCCTTTTCGAAACCGGCGGCGACCGCGCCGGCGAGCTCCTCACCGGCGGTCGGACGAGGTTGCGGCAATTTGGTGATGATGGCTGCTTTGACAGCGTGCTCGGATAGCTGCGCCATCGCCTGTCCCGCCAGCGCCATGAGCGAACAGGGCACATTCGGCATCGGCGGCGCCATAGGCCCTGGAAAGGCGATGAAAGCGGGATACCACGGCAGCCCAGGCACCCTCAAACATTGCTGGAATAGATGCAACTGGCCGGCGAGCCCGGCCGCGATGGCACGCGTATGCACGTCCCAATTACCAGCCGGCGCCTGCGCACGAATGAACGGTTCGACGGACGGTCCACGCATGGTGCCGCCCAATGCCATGTTCGCCATGATTTGTACGCCGGTCAGCACGGACTGCTGCTGCCACTGCGACAGCGCATACCCCACGGCGCGCGCGAGCGAATCGATGTAATTGTTGTAATCGTTGCGATTGACGCCGGGCGGCAGCGTTACGCGCGAAAAGCGCTCCTTGGCCACCAGAGCCATCATCGAAGTCTGAAATTGAGACACGCCAGCCCCCTCGCTATGATGATGGCCTGCACGCTAGCATATTCGGCAACAGGCAACAATGCGCTTCCAGTGCGCATGCATGGGGGGATGGCAACTAACTCACGACTCGGCGGCAAAGACTGCGGGCCTACACGTCGGCCATCTGTTCGAGCAGTTTTTGATAAACGAAAGCGGTCAGCGCGAGGGCGTCATGGGATGGCACGTCGGCAAATTCCAGTCCGTGCTGTATCACCTCCGGCTCGCCCTCGGTCTGGGCCTGGCGCGTGACCGCGCGCACGATGGCGCCGATGTTGATGTATTGCTCGAATTCATCGAGCAGGATGCGGAATTTCACCTGCAGCATGTCGCCTTTGGCGCCCAGCACGGTTTTCGAAGTGAGCGATGCGCCGCCCTTGCTGATGTCTATGAGGGCACCGGCACCGGCCCGGCCCTGCGCATCCACCACGGCCGCGATCAGATTGACTTTGGCCCGGCCGCTGCGGCGCACTACGACGCCGCGCAATTGCGCCGGATAAGTCAGGTGCAAGTGCGGATAAGGCGTATTTGCCACCTTCCATACCGTGCTCGGAAAGGCATAGGCGCTGCGCCCGCTGAACAGGCGCACCACGAAGCTTTGCCCTTCGCGCATGAATAGCACCTTGCCGTCCTGCACCGGTGTGCTCACGATGACGCTGCGGCCTTTCAGGAAGCCGATCAGCCGCACGCCATAACGCTGTGCCTGCTGGTCGCCCACGGTTTGCAACTGTAAAGGGTCGCCAATTTGCGGCTTCACTTCTTCGAGCGTGGCGCAGGTTTCGGTGCTGCGCTCCGGCGCGGCCGGGCGAGTCTTGGCGGAGGTCACGTCAGACTGAGCCGCTTGCCTGCGATACAGACCTTTACTCGACAGTTCTTCGAGCTGACTTTCCGTCTGCACGACGTTGCCTGCCCGCACCAGAAGGTTCTTGCCGTCGTCGTAAAGCGAGTACGGCAATGGCTTGCCCAACTGAACGTCGCCTTTCATGACCTGCACCATTTCCATGCTGCGCCTTCCTCCTCCGTTTCCCGCCTGTCTCCGCACCGCGCGGACCGCGCACGCGCTCACCCGGCAAGGGATTTCTCCCTGGATAACGTCAGCCGGAGGCAACACTTTAGGCTCGCTGCGCGGGGCCTTCGGCTTGGGAAACAAGGGGAAGGCGGCGTGATCGCGGGCACGGTAAGCGCACTCTGTGGCGGCGGTAGGGGGCCGGTTCCGCCACTCGATCTGACCCGCTTCACGGCGCGATTTGGCCTTGCCCGATCCGTCCGGCGCACACGTTCGCCTGCATACCGCGTAGCTTGCGATCCAGGTAGGCGGATGGTTCAGCATCGAGGCCGCCGGGCAGTTGAGCGCGTTGCAACGCTTCGCGTGCCGCGATCGGCTGCGCGCCATGCAGCGACGGCTTCCTGCGGGTGCTTCAGCCGATGTAGGGCGGATAAGCCGCAGGCGCAATCCGCCGTATGGAGCGGGCACGTCGTGGCGATGCTTGGCTCGAAACCGCGGACGGCTCCAATGCAAGTGGCAGGAAGGTTCCCCTGCGTCGCGTTACTGCCGCTGCTGCAGATTTTGTCTTGCGGCGGAGGCCTGCGCTTTTCTCACTCGGCGGGTCGTCACGCTTTTGCCATGCGGCGCGGCGCTGCGCTTTTCCCATACGGCCGGTCGCTGCGCTCATCCCATACGGCGGAATGCGCTGCGCTTTTCCGCCCTACGCGTGGGCGGGATTTGAGGGTGGGAAGCTATGGAACCGCACGCACCTGCAGGTCGCGTAGTTTGCGATCCAGGTAGGTGGATAGTTCGGCATTGAGGCCGCCCAGCAGTTGGGCGCGCTGCAATGCTTCGCGTGCCGCAAGGGGCTGGCCGGCTGCTTCGAGGCTGAGCCCAAGGCCCAGCCACCACACCGCCATGCCGGGACGCGCCGTGACGGCCGCGCGGTAGGCGTCGGCGGCTTCCTGTGGGCGCTTCAGGCGTTCCAGCAAGCCACCGCGCAGCGCCTGGTCGTCCGCGCGCAGCGCCGCAGGCGGCAGCGCATCCAGCACCGCCAGCGCGGCGCCGGGCTGTCCTTCGGCCTGCGTGATGCGGGCCAGCCAATGCGCCAAGGAGGCGGCGCCCGGATCGAGCGCCAAACCGGCGCGCAGTACTTCCTTCGCTTCATCCAGGCGGCGCTCATCCACCAGCAGGCGCGCCAAAGTTTCGCGCGCCTCGGCGTGGCGCGGTTGTTCGGCAAGCACGGAGGCAAGACCGTCCGCCGCCGCACGCACGCGCCCCGCCTGCAAGGCCGCGCGGGCTTCGCGATAAATCAGATCGATGCGTTCCGCAGGGTCCGCCGGCAGCCGCGGCGTTTTGCTGATACGCCCGCTCGGCCTTGCCGCCTCGGCTGGCTGAATATCCGGCAGCTTGGGCTTTTCGGGTGCGACGGCAGATGAAGCGCCGGTCCCGGTCGCCGCCCCGGCAAGCCGAGATGAAGGCCGCATCGGCTCTGCGGACTCAAGCAGGTGGCGCGGCACGACCGCGGCCGGTGCAGGATCGGCAGCGCCAGCTTTGGCAGCTACGACAGGCGCGGCCGTTACGCCTGCCGCAGGCCGCGCCTTGGCGCCTGCGGCCGAACCGGCGTCCACGCCCATGCGCCCGCTCGTGTCCCGCAGCGCGGGCGGGCTTGCAGCCACCTGCGCAGCTGCATCGCCAGGCCTGTCGGACGAATGCGCTTGCCGGTCGGCCGGGGCGTTTCCGATTCCCGCGTGCGGCCGACTTGTCGCCGGCCCACGCGCCGGATGCTGACCATCGCCGGGCGCCGTTTGTTGCGCCACCGGCTCGGTATGGGTGGCAGCGGGAGGGAAGACGGTTGCCCGCGCCTCCCCCCGCGCGTCGGCCCCAACGCGATGCTGCCATAGAACTGCGGATGCGCCCACGCCGAGCACACCCAGAAAAACCAACATGGGCACCTTGCGCCCGTCGCGCCGCGGCAGGGCCACCAGGCCGCTGGGGGCCGGTGCAGCCAGCGCATGGCGCCGGTCCAAATCCTGCAACATGCGGTTGATGACGCTCATCGCGGCAGCCAGGCACGCAACAATCCGCCCAGGCCGGCGGCCAGCCCCGCCCCCGCCTCGCCGTCCCGCGCAGCCATCCAGGCGTGGCGCAGCGACACGCGCAGCGCGCCTTCACCATAGGCCAGCATGAGCGCCTTGTGCGCCAAAATATTGAGCGGCCGCGGCACCCCGCGCGAAAATGCCGCCAGCGCCAACACGGCCGGACGCGAGAACAAATCCGTGCGTTCCGCGCCGGCCACGCGCAGGCGGTGCAACAGATAGGCACCGACTTCAGCGCGTTCCATGCCGGCCAGCCGGTATGAAAAGGCAATGCGGCTGCGCAACTGGCGGGCCGAAAACAGCCCTAGCTTGCGGTCCAGTTCCGGCTGCCCGAACAACACCACCTGGATCAGCTTGCGCTTTTCGCTCTCCAGATTGGATAGAAGCCGCAGCGCCTCCAGGCTTTCGAGCGGCAAAGCCTGTGCCTCATCCAGGCACAGCACGACACGGCGGCCGGCTTTGGCGTGGCGCAGCAGAGCCCGGTTCAGCCGCTGCATCAAATCGTATTCGCAGGCATCGGGCGGCGGCCGTAGGCGCAATTCCGCCGACAAAGCCAGCAACAAGCCGCGCGGCCCCAGCCAGGGATTGGGAATGTAGGCGCTTTTGACGCTGCGCGGCAGTCCCGCCAGCAGGCGGCGGCACAGCAAGGTTTTGCCGGTGCCAACCTCGCCGACGATTTTCACGAAACCTTCATCCTGTGCGCCGGCCACCAGCAAAGTGTTGAGCGCGGCGCGGTGCGCGCGGGTGTCGAAACTGAATGCCGTGTCCGGGGTGATCCCGAACGGAAATTCGCACAGACCGAAATGCGCCAGGTACATGTTCAGCCCTCCCCGCGCCGCCCTGCGCCGTGCGTCGGCTTCATTGCGCCGCCCCAAAGCGCTGCACGCGCGCCGCCGTGTCGGCCAAATCCTGCTGCCAGCTCTGTTCCGACTGGATCAGGGTGGGCTTGAGCAATATCACCAGTTCGCGCTTGGAAGTCGATTCATCCTTCTGCCCGAATAGCGCGCCCACCGCGGGCAGATCGCCCAGACCCGGCACGCGCGAGTGGCCGCGCGTATCGGCTTGGGTCATGAGGCCGCCTATGGCTACGATGTGGCCGTCCTGCACGCGCACCACGCTGTCGCTTTCATTGACGCTGCTGGAAGCGAGCGGCAGGGTGAAATTGCCCAGCGTGCCCAGATTGAGCTGTTTGGTCTTTTCCGCCACCGCGGAAATCGACGGATGTACGTGCAGGATGATGTGATTTTGCTCGTCGATTTGCGGCGTCACGTCCAGCGCGATGCCGGAAAAGAAGGGCTGCACGGTAATCGTGGGCGAGGTGGTGGTGTTATTGCCGGCGGTATTGGTGGTAGTCGAAACGTTGGTGACGAAAAATTCGTCCGTGCCCACCTTCAGCACCGCTTTCTGGTTGTTGATGGTGGCGATGCGCGGGCTGGACAGCACCTGCACCGCGCCCTGGGTCTGCAAGAACTGCAGCATCGCGCTGAAACTGCCGGTCTGAAAGGCGAGTCCGAACAAGCCACCGGCGCTGCGCCCGGCCGCCGTCACCAGGCCGGCGCCCAGCGTTTCGCCCAAGGTCGCGCCTGTGCCCGACGAAGACACGACGCCGCCGCCGGGCAGCGGCAAGGTATTCGTATTTGCGCCCAGCGAAGTACGATGCGAGCCATTAGACCCAAAATAGGTCCAGTTGATGCCGGACTGAAAGCCGTCCGACAACTGCACCTCGAGAATTTTCGCCTCCAGCATGACCTGGCGCTCCACCACCACCTGAGTGGCCTGCAGATAGCGCTCGACCTGACGCAATTCGGCCGGGTGGGCTTTCACCAAAATCACGCCGGATTGCGCATTCACGATCACATTGCGGCCCTGTTCGCTGCCCACGATGAGGCGCAGCGCGCTGCTCAGATCGCCCCAGAAATCAGTATCGGTGGTGGTCTGGATGCGGCTGCTGTCCTGCGTGCGCTGGGTGCCGCCCGGCGTGCTAGAAGACGGCAGCGGCAGCGGCGTGGCCGCGGCGGCACTGCCGCTCTGGTTGCTCTGTGCCGCGCTGATGGAACCGGAGGTGACCCGCATGTCCGTCATGCCGTGCCTGCGTCCGGCCAGGTAATTGATCTGGAACACGCGGGTTTGCAGGCCCAGCGGCAAAATCATGATGCGCGTACCCTGGCGCCGGTAGTCGTAGCCATACAGCTCGCGTATGGTGTCCAGCGCCTCATCCACCGTCACGTCCTTGAGGTTCAGCGTGAGCGTGCCGCTCACCTCCGGATGGACCACCATGCTGTAGCGCGTGCCATTCACGATGGCCATGAATACCTGCGCGGCCGGCGCGCCCTGCACCGCCAGATCGAAGCGCGGCTCACGCGGCGCGGCCGGCGGCAAGGGCGGCAGTAGCGCGGCATCCAGCGCCGGCGGTCGCGGCTCGGCGGGACGGCTTTGCGCGGCCTTTGCGAGTTCGCTTTCGATCGCCTGCAGCGTGGCGCCGCGTTGCGGGCCGGAGGTGGCACAGGCCGCGAGCATTAGCGCAGCACTCAACCCGAATAGCAATTTCACGGCTTTTCTCCAGGCGCCGCAGGCCGGCGCGGACTGCGCTGCACCTCCGGCGTGAGGGACAGACGGTAGCGGCCACCAGGGCCGCGCATATCTACCGAAGTTTCGTTGATCGCAATCACGCGGGCATCACCCAGGCGGGTGCCCACTTCGACCCGCTGCCCGTCGATCAGCGCCGCCGGGCGCGCGCCCTGGCGCCGGACTATGCTTTGCAGGCGCGGCACGGCCGGGGTTTCCGGATTGGCGGAACTACCTTGCGTTACGCTGGGCGGACGCATCGGGTCGTCCAGTGCGCCGGCCAGGGCCGGCACACTGCATACCAGCGCGATCAGCATCAGATGGCGAGCCATGCGCGCTCCAGGCTTAGGGTGCTCACGCCCAATTTCATCGTGATGCGCGGCCAGCCCGCCGCATCCAGTTGCACGGCGGTCCAGTACAGTTTGCGCGGCTCGCGCTCCAGTTCGGCGAGATAGCCGGCCAGTTCGGCGTAGCCGCCTTCCAGCGTGATTTCGAGGCTGTGGCGGTATAGCGCAGGGGTAGTGCCGGCAGCGCCCACTGTGGTCGCGCCACTGGCCGATTTGGCCGCATCGGCGGCCGCCTCGGTGCGCGTGCCCCCCGGCGGCGCAGCCGGGGCAGTCCCGCTTTCGGCGTTTTGCGCACGGACCGGCAAAAGTTTCAGATCCAGCAATTTCACACCAGGGTGGCGCGCGAGCAGCGCTTCCAGCACGCGTGGCGCTTCTTGCGCGTCGAGCAGCGCCGCCCGCGCGCCTTCCAGTTCCTGCGCCGAGGCGGCAAGCCGCGCCCGCGCCGCAGCGATGCGCGCGCGCAAGCCGGCGGCCGGATCTTTGGCCTGCGCTTCCAGTTCGGCGGATTGCCGGGCCAGGCGCGCGCTTTCGTCGCGCAGCGTTGCGGCATCGCCGCGCGCACGCGCGCCCTCGCGCCAGGCGGGTTCGATCAGATAGCTCCAGCCCAGCAACAGGAGCGCCGCGAAGGCCGCGCCCGCCACCAGTACGCGCTCGCGCTGCGCCAGCGCGTCGAAGCGCTTTTCTGCCCGGATGAGGCCTGGCGGCAGGGCCGGCATTTTCATGGCCGCGCTCCGCCGACCACTTGAGCAGGATGGGCTGCGAGCCGAAATTCCACAAAGGGGGCGGTTTCGGCGCCGGCCGGCGCCGCGCCAGCCATCGCTCCAGGAGCGCTAAGTGCGGCCGGCTGCATGTTTCGGCGCAGCGACAGATCGCCAAAACTGTGGCCGTGAAATTGCGGTTGCGCCGAAAGGCGGGCGATCCAGGCCGGCAGCGCGGCCGAATCCAGCGCCCGCCCGGCCAGACTGATTTCCGCGCCGCCCACGGCCAATTCGACATGGGTGAGCCAAATGCCTTCTTGCCGGCTCGCCGCCAGCGCACGCAGCGCGGGCGCAAAGCCGCTGCCCGTGCCGGGCAATCCGCCCTTCAGGGTGCGAGCCACTTCGCCCAGGGAAATTTCCGCCTGTTCCAGTTGCTGCAGTTCGGCCAGCAGTTCGGCGTCCGGGCGCAGGCCGCGAATCGCAGCGCCGGCCGCCGCGAAGCGTTTGCGCTCGCGCTCGACCTCCTGCCGTGCCGCCTGCAGTTCGTCCTGGCGGCCTGCGCGTTGCGCCTGCGCGGCCCAGGCGCCGGCGCCCATCAGCGCAGCCGTGATCAACCAGACACAGGCCAGCGGGCGGGCGCGCAACAGGTCGCGGCGCGGCCGCAGGGAAACGTCGAACAGATTGATGTTCTGGCTCATGCCGCCTCCGTCCGCAAGGCGAGGCCTAGCGGTACCAGGAACGGGGCCGCGGTTTCGGGCGAACGCAGCGCGGGTGCGGCGGATAGGTCGAGCAGCGCGCCCAGATCGAGCGCCTCGACAGGCAGATACAGATTGGACGCCAGAAAGGCGCACAGTTGTTCGGTTGCCCCGGCCGCCGCCAGCCACAGCCGGGACAGACCGATATGGCTATGCGCGCGCTCGAACATATCCAGCGAGCGCTGCAGTTCCAGCCCCAGACGGTCGAATGCGTCGTAGCGTTGATCCGCCGCCACGCTCGCCGCCGTGCTTTCTATGCGGCGCGCCTGCACCAATTCGCCGCGCCACACGAACACCAGAACGCCACCGCCGGCGTCCAGCACCAGCAGCGCGTGGCCGCGTTCGCTCTCGCCGGCTTGCGCGGCCAGCGCGGTAGCAAGGTTGCGGTAGGCCGATTCGGCAATATCGATCGCCTCCAACCCCAGGTGGGCCGCCAGATAGGCCTCGACCAGCGGGCGCAGTTCGCGCCGTGGCGCCGCTACCGCCAGCAACTGACGCGCACGGCCGTCCGGCGCCGGCACTTCGAGGGCATCGATGAGCGCGTCGGCGCAGGGAAAATCCAGCATGTCCTTGAGGCGCCAGCGCAAAGCTTCCTTGCGTTCGGCCGCCGGCACGGGCGGCGCATCGACTTGCAGCAGACGGTATTGCGCCGGCTCCAGCGCGGCAACGCAGTTTGCCCGCATGGCGCCCGCGGCGCGGCGCAGGCGCAGCAAATCGCGCGCCAGATCGCCTCCGCTGTCGAATTCGATCAGCGCGCGCAATTCGGCGCCCTGCTTGCGCCCGCGCACGACATGGACGGCCGCAAGCCGCCCCGCCGCGGCGCGCACGCCCAGCCAGCCTTCGCGTTTGGCTTTCCAGTCGAATAAGCTCATCGGCCACCAGCTCGTAATGATCGCGGTCGCCGATTCGCGCCACGGCATTACCTGGACTGCAGGATGCCGCAGGCGCCAGGCGCCGCATGTCGCAATTAGCGGCACAAATCCGGGTGTGCTTGATACTTGTGTAGGCAAAAATCGCGGCATGCTGGCGGGCATGAGTAAACCTGCGCCGATTTGGCCGCGCGCCCTGGCACGCATGAGCCTCGCGCTCGCCTGGAGCACCGGCGCCTGCGCGGCAAGCCAGTCCGACCTCACGCTCAGCAGTACCTGCCCCAGCAGCAGCAGCGCGGGCGCAGAGGTGTCCTATACCTATACGGTTGGCAACAATGGTCCGAGCGGCGTTACCGGCAGCGGCAATTTCACCGTGCAATGGACGCTGGCCGCCGGCATGACTTTCGTGCGCACGGATTCGCCCAGCTCCTGGGATTGCAGCGTAAGCGGCCTCACCGTCACCTGCACCGCGAAATCCGGTTTGCCGGTGGGGCAGACACGCAATCTGGTGCTGGTCGCCACAGCCCCTGCCGCCGCTGGCAGCTATAGCGTAAGTGCCAGCGTGTTGCCGGCTGCCGGCAGCGGCATCACCGATCCGGTTACTGCCAACGACGCCCAGAATTGCAGCACAAGTAACGGCGGCACGTCGCCCCCGCCGGCTGCATTCGATGCATTCGACACCTCGTATGCGGCCGGATCGACCAGCGGGCGCCTATTTACGCAAATTGCCGGCAGCGGTTTCAATATTGCCGTGGTGGCACTCGCCTCCGGCGGCTCGCTGGCAAGCGGTTTCAGCGGTACGGTGAAAGTCGAACTGCTGGACGCCAACGACAATAGCGGCAGCCTCAATACGAGCACCAATTGCCGCAGTACCTGGAGCAGCGTGCTGGCCACGACGACGGCAAATTTCACGTCAGGCGGCGGTGGGCGCACCACGACCAGTTTTTCTCTGGGCGGCAACGTATGGCCGGACCTGCGCGTGCGCGTGAGCTACCCGGCGACCGGTACGGCCAGCGTCATCGCCTGCTCGGGCGATAATTTCGCGCTGCTGCCAGCCACGCTGTCGGTACAGGCGCTGGATTCGGACTTTTCCAGCCCGGCACCCGCCAGCGGAGGCCGCGTGCTCGCCAATACGGCAGTCAGCGGCGGCAACGTGCATAAAGCCGGCCAGCCGTTCACGCTGATCGTTACCGCGCGCGACGCCAATGGCGTGGCGACGCCGAACTATTCGGCTACCCCCTATCGGCGCAGCGCTCCCGTGGCAAGCGTGGGCAGCGTGCTGCTGCCGGCAGGCGGCGTGGCCGGCAGCGTGTCCGCAGGAAGCTTCGCCGCCGGCAGCGGAGGGATCTGGCGCAGCGATAACGCCACCTATTTTGAAGTCGGCGCCATCAGCATGACGCTGGTGGATGACAACTTTGCCGCGGTGGATGGCGGCGACGGTACGCCGCTCGCGGCGCGCCGCGCACAAGGCAGCGCCGCGGTCGGCCGCTTCGTGCCCGACCATTTCGCCCTGGCACTGGCCGACACGCCCAGTTTCGCCACCTTCAACGACAGCGGCTGTGGCACGCGCAGTTTCACCTATATCGGCCAGCCCTTCGGCTATGCGCTGGCACCGGCCTACACCGTCACCGCGCAGGCGGTCGGCAATACCACCACGGTAAATTATTCCGGCAGCCTGTGGAAACTTGCTACGGCGAGCGCCACCGCCGACTGCACGACCAACCCCAACCAGTGTCAGGTCACGGCCGGCAGCGTCAGCGCCACGTACACGTATTCGACCTCGACCGGTGCAACGCCAAACTGGGATGCGAACCTTAGTCAGTTTGCCGCGCCCAGCCTCATCGCCAACAATAACGGCACCGGCAGCCTGGTGCTGGGCGCCGACAAACTGAGCTTCAAACGCTCGACCACCACGCCGATAGTCCCATTTACGGCGACAGTCAGTATTACCGCCGCGCTGCTCGATTTCAGCGAAAAGAACCTGTCGGGCAATGGCAGCGTGCTCACCACCTCGGGCAACACGCCAAATGCAATCGCATTCGACGCGGGTGCGGAATTTCGCTATGGCCGCCTGAAGCTATCGAATGCCTATGGCAGCGAGTTGTACGACCTGCCCATCGCGATGGAAACGCAGTACTGGAACGGCAGCGGCTTCGTCACGAATGGTGCCGACTTCTGCACGCAAATTCCCGCCGCCAGTTTTGCGCTATCCGGCTATACCGGCGCACTTGCGGCCTGCCGCACGGTGCCGCTGGCCGGCAACCGCTTTGCGGCCGGCAAAGGCAGCTTGCGCCTGCTCAAACCCGGCAGCGGCAATACCGGCAGCGTGCTGGTCACGCCCGGGCTCAACGCATCGGCCGGCCAGACCTGCCCCGCTCAGGGAGCTGCCAGTTTGCAGGCCACCGCCAGCAACGCCGCCGCGGCCTGGCTGCTGGGGCGCTGGGTAGGCAGCGCTTACGACCAGAACCCGAGTGCCCGCGCGGTGTTCGGCATTTACAAAAACAGCGACAAGCTGATCCAGATGCGCGAGAACTATTGATTCGACGCGGAACCGTAGCTCAGTCCGGCACCCACCAGTAGCGCACGATGTGAAAAAAGATGGGCGCCGAAAAACTGATCGAATCCAGGCGATCCAGCATGCCGCCGTGACCTTCGATCAGGCTGCCCCAATCCTTGACGCCGCGATCGCGCTTGATGGCCGACAGCACGAAGCCGCCGAAAAAGCCCATCAGATTGATCGCCAGAGCGATGGCGCCGGCCTGCAGCGGCGAAAAAGGCGTAATCCACCACAGACCGGCGCCGATCAGTGTGGAGGTGGCGACGCCGCCGACCAGCCCTTCCATGGTTTTGGAGGGGGAAATATTGGGTGACACCTTGTGCTTGCCGAGCAGTTTTCCCCACACGTACTGGAACACGTCAGAGAGCTGCACCACCAGCACCAGAAATGCGATGAGCAGCGCATTGCGCCCCTCGAAGCCCGGAATCGGCAGCGTCAGCAGCGCCGGCACGTGCGATATGCAATACACGCAAATCATGAGCGCCCACTGCACCTTGGCCGCGCGCTCCAGAAAGCGCGTGGTATCCGCCGCGAGCGCTTCGAATATGGGCATGAACAGGAAGGCGTACACCGGGATCAGGATGGAGAACAGTCCGTACCACTCGATATGGATCAGGTAGTACTGCAGCGGCAGGAATACGAAAAAGCCCAGCGCCAGCGCGTGGTGATCGCCGCGCCGCGTATAGGTGAGCGACACGAACTCGCGCAGGCAGGTGAAGGATATGTAGCCGAACAGCAGAATCATGCCGGTCTTGCCGAGCAGGAAAGCGAGGCCCACGAACGCCACGATCACCCACCAGGCTTTGATGCGCGCGTTGAGGTTATCTATGGTCGGGCTGCCGGCGCCGCCCGGGGTGCGCATCCTGAGTACCGCGCCGGCCGCCGTGGCCACCACCAGCAGCCCGAATATGCCGGAAAACAGGTAAGTCATCTGCTGTTGTGCAGTCATGCGGAATCCTTGCCTATTTCATTGATGCGGTGGCGCGAGCTGCAGCAGCGCACTGCGCAGGCGATCGAGGAATGCTTCGCGCGTTTCGCCGGGCTGAAATTTGAGTACCGGCCCGAAGGTGAGGGTGCACAACAGCGGCAGCGGTATCAAGCTGCCCTTGGGCATCGCGCGGCCCAGATTTTCCAGCCACACGGGCACCAGTTCGACCTCGGGAAAATTTTCCGCCAGGTGATAAATGCCGGCGCGAAAGCGCAACAAGCCCTCGCCCATGTTGCGCGTGCCTTCCGGAAACAGGATGAGGGAATCGCCCCCCGCCAGGGCTTGTTTCATGACCAGCAGCGGATCGTGCTGTTTGTCGCCGTGGGTGCGGTCGATCAGGACGCCGCGGAACACACGCTTGATCAGAAAGCCGCGCAGGCCGGGTTTGTCCCAATAATCGGCCCCGGCCACCGGGCGCGTCCGGGCGCGCAGCGTGGATGGCAGAGCCGACCAGATGAGCACGAAATCACCGTGGCTGGTGTGGTTGCCGAAATAGATGCGCTGGCGCGCCAGCGGTTTGTTGTCGCGCCAGATGGCGCGCGCGCCGGTAAGCAGTTCCGCGAGCCCGCAAATCACGCCGGCGCAGAGCTTTTCAAGCCACATGGCCAGGCTCCGCATGCAGTGCGGCCGCGCGTGGTCGCCAGTTCAATTCATGCACGGTTTCGCCGTCGCCACCACTCGGCACGACACTCGCGGCAACCGCGGCCAGGTACAGGAACAGCAGGCATTGCACCAGCATGCAGGCGATTTGCAGGCGCAGCAGGCGGCGCGCGCCCTGACTGCGGCTAGCCAGGCTGCGGGCAGGCTCGCCGGGCGCCTTGATGAGCCCCGCCGCATGCATGCCGCGATCGAAATCGGCCAATACGGTGGCGGCGCCCTCGCCTTCGAAGCCGCGCGACAAGAGCGCGAATAGCCGCGCATCCAGGCCCACACGCAGCGCAAAGTATTTTTGCACCAGACCCAGCACCACCACCGCCGCCCAGGCACGCGCGTCAAAGTTATCGCCGCCGGGCAGATAGAACACGCCCGTCGCGAGTACCGCCAGGCCCAGCACGGCCAGCCAGTTGCTGAATCGATCCACGCGCGCGCCCAGGTCAAGCAAGGCCGCCACCGCGGCGGCGGCAAACGCCTGTTGCCTCGCCGCGCAGGCCTCTGCGCTCAGCGCGCCGCTTTCACTTCCTGCATCCACAGTTCCAGCACCTTCATGTGTTCATCCGTCAATACCACGCGCCGCCCGGCCGCCGTCACACAGGCCACCGCAGCACGCGCGTCTGCCGAGTGCCCGCTGGCGATGAGCCAGGCACACACCGCCATCGCGCTGCGCGAGTAACCCAGCGCACAGCACGCCAGCACCGGCCCATCGGCGCGCAGCCGCTCTATCGCCGCGGCCGCCGTGCGCAACGTGGCCAGTTCCGGTGCCACCAGATCCAGCGTACCGGCATAGGCATAGGCGCGCGGGCGGTACTGTAGCGGCAATTCGCAGCACATATCGACCACGCCGCAAAAATTGCTGCGGCGCAATTCGCGCGCCCCCGGCAGGCGGCCCAGCCAGACGTTATCGGCGACGCATACCGCCGCCGCATCATGGCGTGTCCATAGCCGCGCATTGCACCACGCGCCGAGCAGATAAGGCGCCAGAAGCACGCTGGTGGCGGCAGAGAGGCGGCCGTCGTGTTTCTGAAACCCGGCCGCACCGGCCACGGCGTAATTCAGCGCGACCCCGACCAGTGCGAGGGCCGGCCACAATAGCCATAGTGCCGTGCCGCGCAGTGCAACTGCCGCAAGTCCGAATAACAAGGCGCCGACCAGATAGCGCAGCGCGAGCTGACGGCGCCGCGCGTCGCGGCTCAGGCGGGCGCACGCGAGCGGGCTGCCGCCCTGCCCTGGCCATAACCACATGCACAGGGCGCCAGCCGCCGCGCCGGTCGGGATGTCGATGAAATGGTGCTGCCAGGTGGTAAGTACGGACAGGCCAATGAGCATGCTCCAGGCGTGCAGCAAGAGGCGCCAGGCGCCGTGCAGGCGGCGCCGGTACACGTCCCACAGAATGAGCAACAGGCTGATGTGCAGCGAGGGCATCTGGTTGAAAGGCTTGTCGAAACCCATCAAGGCGTCGAACATCCAGCCGAACAGCCCGCCGCCGGCATCCGGCCGGTCGAAACTGAAGCGCAGCGGGAAAGCCAGAAAACAGGCCACCGACATTACCTGCACGGTGAACAGCCGGCGCGCGTGGCTATCCAGTTCGCCGCGGTCGCGGCACAGGAACAGGGACAGGCTGTAGAAAAAATCTATGGACCAGTACGGCACGATGGTCCAGGCCAAAAATGGAATGTGGCGTTCCCATTCGAATGCGATCACGCCCACGTCGGCGCGCCCGGCCGCGACCCAGTTGGCAAAGCCATAACTGCCAAAGAAGAACGGTCCCAGCGCAGCCAGCCACAGCGCGGCACGGCCCCAGGGCGGACGCGCGGGCGTCGCCAGGGAAACCGGCAGGCTCATGGGCAAAGCCGCCGGCCACGCGCCGGCACGGCGAACCCTATCGACATCAGACCCTGCATCAGCTTTTTCGGCGCGCGAGCGACACCGTGAATATGCCCCACTCGTCTATGCGCTGTTCGAGTTTTTCAAAGCCCGCCGCGGCCACCAGCTGATCCATTTCCGCCTGGGTGCGCCGCCGCATCACCCAGGCCGCGCCGCCGCGATGGCTGGTGAGCGCGCGCGCGATCAATTCGAGCTGCGGGTGCCAGGGCTGACCGGTATAGATCAAATACCCGCCGGGCAGTATGGCGAGGGCAAGACCGCCCAAGGAGCGCGCAACCATGTCGTTGTCGGCAAACAATTCGTACAGGCCCGACACGATACCTATGGAAGGCCGCGGGGTAACGGCCGCGATACTGGCCGCGTCGAACGCGTCGGCACGCTCGAAACGCGCGATGTCGGACAAGCCTTTGGCGGCGATGAGCGCGCGGCCGGCGCCCACGTTGATGTCGCTGTAGTCACGCAGCAGTATGGACTGCGGCCGCACGCTGGCGCCGCCCAGCGCTTCGAGCACGTAGCGGCCGTGGCCGGCGGCGATATCCAGCACGCGCAACGGCAAGCCGTCGGTTTCGGCGCGTGCCAGCGCGCGCTGCAACAATTGTTCGAGGTGCAGCTTGCGCTGGCGTATGCCGCGCCAGCCTATGGAATCGAGATAGTTGCGATCCACCATGCGCCCCAGCGGGCCGGCGCCGTGCGCTTCATTGCGATACACGTAATCGAGCGTGCTGCCGGAATCGAAGCCGGTGGCATGGCCGAGTTTGACGCCTTCCGACAGCGCACCTCCGGCGCGCATGGCCGCGCGCGTCGCGGCCCAATACAGGCCGCGCGGCGATAGCGCGGGCAGCGGCTGTGCGAGCCGCTCGGCTTCGTCGCGCGTGTAGCCGGACTGATGGGCGCGCGTCAGATCGGGGCGTTCCAGCGGCTGCGCGAACATGCGCAGCACGAAGGCGCGCGCTTTGGCCACCGCGGTGATGCGATCGCGTTCGCCCAGGGTGTCGTGGTAGAAGCCCGGCAATACGTGGATTTCTTTGGTCATTGCGCCCAGGCGCTGCAAAAACTCCTGTTGCGGCTTGAGGTGCACCACCCAGTCTGCCCCCGATACGAGCAATTGAGTAGGCACCACGATGGCCGCCGCATCGGCCACCACGCGCTCGGCGTTGTCGTACAGCGCCAGCAATATGCGTGCGGATATCGCCCGCGTAATGAGCGGGTCCGAATCGAAGCTTGCCTGGCGCGCCGTATCGTGGGTAAGGAATTTCGCCTTGACGTACGAATTGACGAAAAAATTGCCGCGCAGCTTGTACAGAAGCGCCAGCCCGGGCCGCGCGAAAGGGACGTACAGCTTTACCTTGAATGCCGGCGAGGCGAGCACCATGCAGCGTATGTTGGGGGCGTAGTCGTGCACCCAGGTCGATATGAGCACCGCACCCACGCTTTGCGCCAGCACGCCGATTTGTTCTGGGGCGAAGCCGTGGCGGGCGCCGATGTGGTCGACGAACGTCTGCACGTCGCGCACCGATGCCGCGAAACTGGGTGAATCGCCGCGCGCGCCGGGCGAGCGGCCGTGGCCGCGCGCATCCCAGGCGTAAAAATCGAATTGCGGCAAATCCAGTTCGTCGGGCAAATGCGCCATGCGGCCCGAATGTTCGTGGCCGCGATGGAACATGACGATGGCGCCGCGCGGCGCATCCACCGCTGGCCAGCGCCGGTAAAACAGATCGACGCCGTCATGGGTGCGGAAATTCAGTTCCTGGACCGGACGCTGATCAATGTTCACGATTGCGTTTTCCTTCCGCGATGCCGCCGCGCACGCGATTTACGATATTCCAGCTCATCAGCAGGCCCATGAGGGGCATGATCCAGAAAGCGCCGGCCGGCAGCGTTCCGGCAATTCCAATGTACAAGCCCAGGGCGCCGAATACGAATGCGCGGTCGCTCTTGCCTGCCGGGCCGTCGTAGCGCCGCGGCGCGCCGACCATGGGGCCCAGCGCGCCGGCCATTTCGGACACCGCGGCGAGCCACACCACTGCGCCCACGGACCACGGCCCGAATGGCGCCACCAGCGCGAAGGGCAGATAGAGCGCGGCATCCGCGATCACGTCGGACAATTCGTTCAGATAGGCGCCGAGTAGGCTTTTCTGGCCGAATTCGCGCGCCAGCATGCCGTCTATGGCATTCAAGGCCATGCGCAGGAACATCCACAGCGGCACCAGCAAAAACAATGGCCGGTGCTCGGCAAATAGCGCGATCGCCAGTCCCAGCGCGATAGACAGGGCGAGTGCCAGGCAGGTGACCTGATTGGCCGTCACCCCGGCCGCCGCCAGCCCGCGCACCAGTGGCCGCAGCAAATTCTGGAAGCGGGGCTTCAAATCGTAAATGCTGATTGCCATGGGGCCTAATCGGGATAGGGAGAAGCCTCGCGGCGCCCCCCTCCCACACCACCGTGCGTACGGATCACGTACACGGCGGTTCCATGGAAATGGTTGTCAATCACGCTGCCAGGCTCGGCAGCCCCAAACTGCTGAAGTACTGCA